>JAFMIA010000034.1 GCA_017854255.1 Pseudomonadales bacterium | reverse complement strand
TAAACGTGGACATGCGGTGAGCTGACATGCGGCGTTAAAACCGGCTTGTAGGGCTGGGTCACCATCGCCTGCAGCGGAAACGAATGGATGGGTAGTTTGATGCCCGCCAACTTGCCCACCACGGAGCTTGCGCCGGCCACCGCTTGCACCACCGCCCCGCAGGCGATCTTGCCGCGATTCGTCCGCACACCAACCACCCGGCCCGCCTCGATCTCGATCCCTTGAGCCTCGGTCAATTGGTGCAATTCAACCCCGCGTTGACAGGCGCCGCGCGCATAGCCCCAAACCACCGCGTCATGACGCGCCGTTGCGCCATCGGCATGCCACAAGCCCGCCAAAACAGGAAAGCGGGCATCGTCAGCCAGGTTTAAATTCGGAACCAATTCTTGAATGGTTTGCCGGTCTACCAGTTCCGAGCGCACCCCTAGATGCTGATTGACTTCGGCGCGCCAGCGAAAACTCCGAATGGCCGCATCACTGTGCGCGAGCGTAAGCTGCCCGCGATTCTCCATCATTATGTTGTAGCCAAACTCGTTGCTTAACCCTTGATAGAGCGCGACCGAGTCCCGATAGAAGTTAACCCCAGATTCCGTTAAATAGTTCGACCGGATCACCGCCGTGTTGCGCGCGGTATTGCCCCCACCCAGATAGGCCTTGTCGATGAGCGCAATATCCGTAATACCGTGGTGCTTTGCGAGATAGTAGGCAATGCTGCAGCCGTGCCCACCTGCGCCAATGATGACCACATCATAGTGCGACTTCAGCGGCTTGGTGGGCGTGAAATGGTGTTGACCAGGGTGCTGCTTACGCAAACCGTATTTAAGTAATCCAAAGGGCACTCTACATCCTTAATTTTCTATTGGTTTCGTGCATCGTCCGTGCTGTTCGGTTTAGTGATTGATCTTTAGCGCCTCAACTGAGCCCTCAGTCTGCCCCAGCCCCTGAGCGCGAAGCCTCGGTTGACGGCACCAAGACCCGCCTGCCGAGATCTTGCAGGCGGCTCCATAACCACGGATCGATCGTCACACTCGCCATATAGCGCTCCTCGAACAACGCTTGCAGCGCGGTGTTACCCCAATGGTCCTGCAACGACAATCCTTGGCCTTCCGGGTCTGAATGATCTGAACTGAAATCCCAATCGGATTGGGCCACTTCAATGCTAACGCTTGCCTCAAGCGGCGCGCTGGCCTGCCAGATTTTTGAATCCACTCGAATGCCCGTGACATCACCCTCTAAGAGCACCCACCGCAAGCGCGTTGGATCCTCAGTGCTCGGCCAACGGAAACTGGCGTAGTAGCCCCGCTGACAAACCTGCATCAGCAGCGGCAACATAAATTCAGGCTCGGTACAGTTCACAAGCGTTGCCCGGCTGACCCCATGCTGACGCGCTTTGACATAAATCAGTTCCATACTCGGAATCAAACCAAATAGCGCACTGCCTTGAAAACAATCCAGCATCAACGCATTGGACTCGTAGGTCACCGCCGGCGCCCACTGCTTGTGTAGTTCTAAACTGGGCAAGGCCGCCTCCAGCAAGGCAAGCCCGCCAAATCCCCATAACTCTAACGACAAGACAGAGGTCGCCGCGCTCTCATACTCACCTAAACTGTATCCCAAGGCCTCAAACGATTGTTTTAGCTGCGCGAGCAGCTCACCGTATGAGACGCGCAGCATCAGAGCACCGGCGCCGTTGGGAAATACCAATGATCTGGATTGAGGTCCTGTGACAGGTCCGCAATAATCGGCGCGCCCTGAAACATAGTGTTGCGCACCCACAGCTTCGATTTTGGATCAAATTTCCCAACGCCAAAAAACGACAGCTTGGCCCGCAACAGATGCATGGGTTCAAGATTGCGATCAGACAAATTACCTCTAATATCGCCGTAGGGCAGCGCGCACATCGTTTGAACTCGGCGCACCGTTGCCAGTTGATCGGGATGGGCGATTAAAAAGTCGACCACTAGGCTGTCTGGGTTGTCCGCCAAGAAGCGCTGCATCGCATCGAAGCACTGGCGCACGCCCAACGCTATTAAAAGCGGCATTTCGCGTTCCGCCCCAGCGTCACAGGCGCGATCGCCGAGCCTGGGCTCCATCTTTTCTTCAGAGCGGTACCAAAAAAGCGCGTGGTGGTTTGGGTCATCAAAATCAATATTCAACGCCCAGTCGTAATGGGTTTCAAGCAACACCAGAAGCTCAACGAGGGTCATCCCGGAATCGAGATCTAAACGTTCCTCTGCCGCCATGGATTCTTCAAGGGGGTCTACCAAGTGCGGATACAGCTCGAACAACAGCACCTGCACAAGTTCTTCGGCGGCCGGTCCGTAGTGGTCCTCAACGAAGCTCAGCAAGACCTTCCAGCCCCCGCTTGTAAGTCCGGCGCAAAATGCCCGCCTCGATAACTTAGCGATCAAGGCAAGACAAGCCGCAATCAGAATTTGGTTTCGACTCGTTTGGTAGTCCGCGGTAACGGTGGTCTCTTGAAGATGTTGCACAACCCGCCTTAGCATCGATTGCAAGGCGTACCGTTTTGGCGCATCACAGTCTGTTTGATTCAGTATCCGCGCCAAGGCAATTTCCCGCTGGATCATCCAATGACTGATCAAAACCGGATGCCTAATCAGAAACGGCGCCATACCCAGTCCGGTCGCATTCCCAATACCGATATAGCGTTCGATCTCTGGCGCAATCGTCACGGCTGTACCGGGGGATTGTCTGCGCGCGATATGTTCCACCTGCCGACACGAAAAATGGCGCAGCATATAGCAGGTAAACATTTCCCCTGAAAAGGGGGTTCTAAAGCTCCGGCAACTGGTTTTCACAACGTGCCAGCCCGCCATACCGAATTTACCGCTGCCATAAACGGCCGTTGTTCGACAGAGATACCCCGCAACTTTCAAGCGCTCAACATCGGGTTGTTGACCGGTTGCCAAACGCGCAACCACCTCTGCGAAAGACCGCGCGCTGCGGTTAGCCCGAGACAACACCAACACGTTCTCGTCCATTCTGCCGGCTTCTTGCAGTGGCACATTGCGCCGGAGCTGATCGAGCTGATCATCTGATAATTGCCCTCGAACGAGCGCCATGGTGAGATCCCATTGATTACTAATGACGCGATCATTACGAAGCGCATCCTCCAGGGGCTTGGAAAACACAACAAAATGGTAGGTCTCAGGGCCGGCTTCGAGGCAATAAATTGCCTCGCCGTAGCCCTCGTCATCGAGCGCAAAGCACACCTCGGTAATCCGCCAAGCTTCTCGCACCATTCTGCGCACCAAGGTCCGCATGAAACTTAAGCGCGATGGCTGCATCATGCCGAGTCGATCAAGGTCCATCACCACAGCGGCCGGTCTTAAGGTTAAGGCCGCGCCATCATCGATTACGGTGCTGACCCTGGGATCAAAGACCGCCCCAGTGACAGCGTGTGCGGGGGTCAAAGGATCGGTAATTGGGCTTGCCATGTGGACTAGACAGCGTCTGAGGTTGCGGGGGGGCCAAATGACGCTTCAAAAAATCTGAGCCAGTTATTACCCATGATTTTGTTGATATCGACTTCGCTAAAACCCCGCTGTGCAAGGCCCGCTTTGATATTGGGCAGGTCACTGGCGCTTTGAAACCACTCGGGCTGATCTGGCCAGCGTTGATCCGCCGCACTGCCCTCCCCGTGATCGGCAACAAACGTCCAGCGGCCACTGCGCATCCATTCCAGGGTGTCATAACCCCAGTTTTGACACAGATCGGAACCAATACCGAGTTGATCGATTCCAATGCGTTCAACCGTTTGCTCAATCATTTCGCAAAAGCTCTGCAAGGTGCAGGCTGATCCATTTTTTAGGTGAAACGGATACAAACTCAGTCCCAGCATGCCCCCGGACTCGGCCAAGGCGTCGATCACCGTATTGGATTTGTTTCTCAGTGCTGGGTGAAAAAAGGCAGGGTTCGCGTGGGTAACGGCGATAGGCCGGGATGACAGCTCGATCGCATGCAAGGTGGACCGCTCAGCGGAGTGCGACATATCGATCACCATGCCGACCCGATTCATCTCTTGGATCACCTGCTTACCAAAACGGGTGATGCCTGGGTCATCGTCTTCGTAACAACCCGTCGCCAAAAGGCTTTGATTATTGTAAGACAGCTGCATGAACCGCGCGCCCAACTCATGCAGGACCTGTACAAGCCCCAGGTCATCATTAATTGGTGAGCAATTTTGAAAACCAAAGACAATTCCCAGGCGATTGCTACGCTGCGCCTCAAGCACATCTGCCGCCGTTTTAACCGGCATGATCAGATCGCCATGGTTCACAAAATGGCGATGCCATTGGGTAATTTTGAGTAAGGTTTCGCGGAAGTCTTCCCAATAGGAAACCGTGACATGCACCACGTGCACGCCGCCATCACGGGTTTTTTGGAACAGCGCTCGATCCCAATTATTGTATTGCAGACCATCGATGACAACATCAGATCGCATCAGTTAAACATCTCTTTTTTATTCTTATTATGACGCCAATGTGAGCTTGCATTGCTTTGATGTCAAGCGCTTTGACTGCGAATTTTGAAGCGCAGAAAACACCGCTTTTAAGCAGCTTGCAACAATCGATGTCGAGCCAAAGAACGACTCAAAAGAATCCGATCAGCTGGATAATGCGGCAATGGACTCTAGCAAACTTTGGGGCACCTCAACGCCAAATTGAGCGTGTTTTGCGCGCAGTTCACCTCGGCGCTGGCCAGGCACCCTGACCGCGTTGTCAGCGGTCAGCGCTGCCAACATGGACTCCAAGTGTGGGATATAACCCGTCGAAAAAAAGCGGGGGTCCATCGCTATCATCGTTTGACCGACATTGGGCGGGCCGCCTTCTTCATTGGCAAACATGGCGGCTTCATAGGAGCAATTGCTGCCGGTCAAAACCCCCGCAAGCAAATCGACCATTAAGCCCAGGCCAAACCCTTTGGGGCCGCCGACTGGCAGTTGCGCGCCGCGTAACGCGGCCGCTGCATCGGTCGTGGGCTCACCGTGTTCGTCGATGGCGTGCCCGGCTTCTAGCGGCGCGCCTTCCGCCGCCGCCCGCACAATATTCACCCGCGCCGTTGAAGCGGTTGCCATATCAAAGACGACGGGCTCGCTTTGATCTCGTGGAGAACCAAACGCGAAGGGGTTGGTGCCGAAAAAAGGCACCTTGCCGCCATGCGCCGCGACCGCTTTGGACGAATTCGCAAACACGAGGCTGACAAGACCCTGCTGCGCGAGCCGGCGCGCAAACCAGCCGAGAACACCGGCCGAAGAAGATCGATGAATGGCCATGATGCCGACCCCCTGGTCCTTGGCCGTTGTGATCAGCCGATCCTCTCCAAGCAAATAGGCGGTATGACAAAAGCCAAAGCCGGCATCCACGACGGTGCTGGCATGGGAGGTGCGAACAATCTTGGGTACCGCATCGCCCAGGATCTTGCCGCATTTGAGGTGTTTCAAATAGAGATGGATGTAACCGAGGCCAACATTGCGAATGCCTTCTGCTTCGGCATCCATGAGCTCTAAGGCGACCGCTGACGCTTGGTCAACACTCGCGCCGGCGCGTGTGAGTGCCTCAAAGCACAATGTTTCAATAGCCGCTAACTGCAGTACTGGCATAACCCCTCCCCCAACCTTTTTTTAAACCATTGTGGCAAAAAGGGCGGCGACACGCCAAGTGCTGAAGCAACTGAATGCATAGGCCGTAAAACGGACGCCTCAGACCCAGCAAACGAGCCTGAGACGCCTTTTATGCCTGCTTAATTCATCCCCGCGGCTGGGAACGACAGCGCGGTACGCTGAATCGACACCGACTGAACGGCGCGGGCATCACTCACGGCGCGCAGATACGCGGCCATATCCTTCGACTGCATCAGCGCCTCATTACCCGACATCAAGTCAGTCATGTTGCGTGCACTCGCATTGACCCAATGCGTCGCTGGGTTTTCACCCGCGCCGATGATGCGGCCAAAATAAATATCACCCGGAAAGTCACTTGCGGCGCTCGAGGCCATCAGCTTCTCAAAGGCTTTCATAAAAGCGCCTGGGTCTGACACAGACATGAGGGTGAGCATTGACACTGTGCCGGCTTGCCCAGAGAGATCGGCATTAATTTTCGCCATTTCCATGCTGAACATGTTTTCTGACACCCGGTCCGCAGATCGGCTAAGGGTTGTCATATAGCGCATCCAGTCTGCAGATTGCGCATTGGCAGCGCTCGATTGCTCCATCACGGCAAGCGATGGGTAAACAACATTGATTTGATGCGTTGCCATGTTGTCGCCATTACTAATGTTCTGCACCAACGTGACGCTGACCGGGTTGTTTTGGCCCGAGGGCGACGCCATAAATTGCTGCATCGAACCCACGACGGCCGCTGGATTGGTGGCCGTGATTTGGTACGCCATACCATAGGCCGTTTCAGGCGCTGCATGGTCATCAGGCAGCACCGAAAAAGATGCCGCAGCAAACGCTGCAAATAACAGTCCTTGTTTCATCATCATTTAAGTCCTTTTAAAAGTTTACATTGGGCACGGATCATTTTGGCCGCGCAAGCTTCAGATTCCACGATCTGACATCCTGCTGCAATGATGGTTCGATATTGGTTCAGGCAAACCAATCACCGCCTCCGCCCAAGCTGATGGCGCCAGCGGATCATCAGTGGCCGTCGCATTGTAGAGATTTACGCCTGCTGGCCAGCCGTTTACCAAGCGATCCACCGCGACCCAAAAGCGAATCCGCCGGGTCTCAGCAGCCGACTCGTCGAGCGCCCAGCAAAACGGCTTGATCGGCCAATTGCCAGCCTACTACTCATCGCGATACCATCTCGTCGCATCGTTTTCGTCCTGCGCCACAGTTCAGCGCAGGCACTCGACAAACCGCGGCGAGCTGCCTGCATCCCGTCGCGGACGACGAACAAAGCAAAGTGCATGACTGGTTTGGCGTACCGCGAAAACCGCGAGCTTTGAATTGCAGCGTCGGCGTTAGACCCAATAAGTTTAGGAGTATTACCATTGCGTTCGTTATCCCCTGCCTCGCGTCTTGCCGTGCTACTGAGTTTGTTACTGTTTAATAGCCCGACCTATTCGGAAACCTTGGCATTGTCGGAGGCCATCACGATCGATGGCGTTCTAGAGGAGGACGCTTGGTCCACTGCCCGCGAGTGGACTAAGTATTACGAATCAATCCCCTTCTCGCTCGCCGCGCCACGGCATTTTCAAAAAGTGCTCATCTTGGAAGATGAAAACGGCATGTATTTCGGGTTCATTAACGAGCAAAGCAATGACACGATCCGCGCGAACCAACACCAGCGCGATGATGAACGAGCCAATGTCGATAAGGCAGGAGTCTCGATCGACTTCGACGGCAATGGCCTCACCGCTTACGGCTTTTCAGTTTCGGCAGGCGGCTCCATCAGCGACAGCATTTACCAAAATGAAAACGAAGGCAATACGGACTGGGATGCGGATTGGGACTCGGCAACCCACATTGAGGGCGACGCATGGTTTGCAGAAGTCTTTATTCCTTGGAGCATCGCGCCCATGAAAGCGCAGAGCGGGGACATCCGAAAAGTGAAGTTGGCTTTTTGGCGAATGGTGGTCACGGAAGGCCGGGTCAACACCTCGATCAAGGGCAACCCGCGGCAAGAGAAATTCATGTCGCTGTTCCATGATTACACCTTTCAGAACTACAGTGTTTCGAAGTTGGATTTTTTCCCGTTTATCAATGTCACCGAGGACCGGATCCTGGATGAAGTCGATACCAAGGTCGGTATGGAAGTATTTTGGAAGATCGACTCCGGCAAGCAACTCAACATCGCTTTGAATCCCGATTTTGGCCAGGTTGAAAGCGATGAATTGGTCGTTAACTTTACCTCTAGCGAAACCTATTATTCGGACAAGCGCCCCTTCTTCTCGGAAAACCACTCGTTATTTGATGTCAAAAGTAACGAGATGTTTTACATCATCAACACTCGGCGCATCGGCGCGGCCCCCGACTACAATTGCGCAAGCTACGCCCCCGAGGCGCAAAGCGCCTGCGAAGCCAGCCAAGTCGGCGTCACGGACATCGACTACGCCGTCCGCTATACGCAACAAAATGAGACCCTCGATTTTGGGTTTTTAGGCGCCTCTGAAGCCGACCCGGCTTACAGTCGCGGCAACGATTTTTACGCTGTTCGCCTGAAAAAAAATGCCGATCGTTATTCCTTCGGCTATTTAGGGACGTATACCGAGCGCCCTGTTTTGGACCGAGACGCCATCGTGCACTCCTTGGATTTGACCTACCGGCCTACCGATACCTTGCGCGTCGCAACCGTTGTGATGGGCTCTTCGATTGACCAAGGCATCGACAACAGTCATTCCTCAGGTGAGGCCTTTCGAATTGGTATCACCGCCTCACCGAACAAAGGCCGCTGGCATGATGTGAGTCTTATGTTTTTTGATGACCAGGTTGATATCAATGATATGGGTTACCAGATGATCAATAACTGGGCCTATGCCGGCAGTCACAATGGCTGGAAATTTACAGACTATGACGCGTCGTCCCCGCTGCTCGCGACTGAAATCAATGCCAACATTGCTATTGAAACCAATGCCGATTTTTCAACCGCGGGCAAATCCATTCAGTTCGCCTACGGTGGTAATTTTAAAAATACCGCAGGCTTTAAGATCGAGAACTTTTATCGCACTGCCGGCAAGGACTTTTGGATTACGCGGGATAGCCTGGCGGCACCGGCGATTAATAAGCCGGTAAATTACGGCACGCAGCTGCATTTGATGGGCCCGTCGAATAAATTTTTTAATTACGGGCTGCAGTTCAACCGTGGCAAAGGCTCTGAGTGGTATTCTGCCTTGGGTTATTCCACAACCTACGGCGCGAAAGCGAGCTTCTCCCCTCGGGATAATTTGAATTTCACGCTGATGTACGAACACGGCTATGAGGACGACTGGCTCAATTGGATTGACGACAACTTACTCGGCATCTACCAAAGAAAGCAGCGCACCACCGTGGTTTCCATGAACTGGTTCGGCGGCGACAAGCATGAACTCCGAGTCAAAGCTCAAATGGTGGCCTTCACGGCGAGACAGCCCAGCGCCTATCTCGGCGATCTGAAGGGCGCTTTAACGCCCGTTGACGTTGCCTTGTCCCCGTTTAGTCTGAGTGATTTGGCTTTTCAAGTTCGATATCGCTACGAAGTGTTGCCGCTCGCCTACCTGTACGTGGTCTACTCTAAAGGTGGCCGGATCGTCGAACTCGATGAGGAAGACCGTCTGGGCAAACTTTATCAGAGACCCTGGGATAACCCGCAAGCCGATAGCTTCACGGTCAAACTTCGGTATCGATTCTAATATTGGGTGTTGCGGCACTGGATTGGCGCCCACTCGAGGACATGATACCCAGGGCTTTAAGGTCTTCGTTTTAGGCCCTAAGAACAACGATCAATTTTCGTCCAGCTCATAAACGCGACGAGGCGCGACGGTAACTGCCTGATCGTCATCACTCGCCCAAAGACAATCATTGCTGAATGTGAGGCGTGATGTCGCAACCTCGACCAAGATAAAGCCCGCATCAGGTATCGAACCAACCATCCTCGGGGTCACCCGGATAAGAGCCTAAAAATTTATCGTATGGCCAATAGCCCATTAACCGGCGCACCGTCTCTGGGTAGCTGTCAGCAACCTCGCGTGGCACCGTTAAAAAATGATTTTCTTCGGAGCGTAACCAGCCCAGGCTATAAGTCGTAATCAATCCGCGACGCGGGTTCTCAGTGTGATTGGCCCCGCCCCCGTGAACCGTTGATCCGAGATAAAATAAGACCGACCCCTTGGGCATCACTGCCTGAATGATATCGGCCTCTGAAATGGCCTCGATATCCCGCAGATCCTGACTGCCCGGCACCACCCGCGTCGCGCCGTTTTCAATCGTGAAATCATCTAGCGCCCACATCACGCCGATCTGGAGTTCGACCCCAGGAATCCGCATGGGGTAAATGGTATCGTCGCGGTGTAAAACTTGGTCCGCCTCACCACCCAATATTTCAATCGCAGTACTGCTGCCAATCCGATAGCTGCTGCAGTACGGTTTTAAAATAGCGTCGGTAATCTCCATCACCAAGGGGTGGGCGATCAAGTCCGCCGCTGCGCGCGAGATCCCTAGGATGGCGCCCAGTCGACGGGTTTTGTACCCGTTAAAGTCATTGGCGAACCTGTGCCCTTCGGCATCAAAAGGCGCCCGAAAATCTGCCAGCACTTGATCTAGCAATGCCATGGACGCGGCGCCTGTAACGATAACGCCGCCATCCCGTGACAGCGCCGCAATGATGTCTTCACGCCGCCGCGATGGGTCAAATGATTCAAGCATGATTTTCTTCTTCCACAAACAAATATTAAAGCCCCTGAATGAACCCCTCACTAGCGCGCAAGGCGCATTGTAGCCAGAGGGCGGCAGCCAAAGCTCGCCCGATAGCCACTGATGCCGCCGCAAAACTCAGGGCGTGCAAACGGTTGAAGCAACGATGTCCTGGGATCAGTCTTCGACCAGCAGGCACTGGACAAAACCCGCCTAAAACCCAATGCCCAAGGCCGCATGACCCTCACCGACCGGTAAAACAAAGGGCGATCGCTCAAGCCTCATCCCTTCGACAGCATACACCGCAATATGGTTAGCGAGGGTCGACCCCACAAAGAGTTGCTTACCACTCTTTGAAAACTCAATGCCCTCCGGCAGCGCCTCAATCGGCAGGCTGTAACGGCGCTCGATTGAGTCCGGCGTCAACGCAATCACGGCCAAGTGACTGGTAACCGACCAGGGCATGGCGTTTAAACAAGAAACCACAGCAAACTCACCAGACGGATGAATTGCCAGGCTTTCAAGGCCGTCCGACACTTGCGCAACCCGATCGATCACGGTGTTCGTGGGCAGATCTACCAGCAACACGTCATCTAAAACACCATCCGACAGCCCGCCACTGTTGAGCACTAGGGCTGTTCGACCATTTGGCGCAATACGGGGTGAAAACGGCGCATCCACCACGAAGTTTTGCACAGCGGTCTTACCCACTAGCGTGACCGTATCGTCATCGCGCACCACAAACTTAGCCAGCCACTGCTCGCCGGTGACCGCCCCCACCCCCGCTAAAATATTACGACCGTCCGAGCTTAAATCGAATGAGATAATCGGCGCGTCAGATCCGCTGCGAGTTTGTTCCGTGATCATCCCCCGCGCATTTAACCTCAACACGAACCAACCATCCGATAGCCCAACAACGACGCGCTCCTGATCTGGATGGGCGCGTGCCAACCATGGCTTTGCGTCCAGGCGCACGCGATCAGTGACCACCAGCGTTTTCAGGTCGATCACAACGACCTCGTTATTGCCCGCAACTTCGCTCGTGTTTTCAACGAAGTTCCGACTTTGATCGAGCCGCATATTGTGATTGGTCACGATCCCGTAGTCCCCCACAATGGTGGCGTGGGGCGCACCGATCAAAGTACTCGCAGCCAGGCCATAAACCGTTCGAATCACCGGCGCGGACACGGGTGAAAGGTGAACCACCGTAACCGAGTCGGCGACCGCCTGCCCCCTACCCGTGACGAGGGCCCCGGCCTCGCCGTCGTTAAGGCTTAATAGCGTTGTACTGACTTCAGTCGTTATAAAACTGAGATCTCTTGCTGCTTCCGCTGCGATCGGATGGCCAGCCAAGCCGAGCACAAGAATCAAGTACTGTTTACAATAACGATGAACCATTTTTCATTAAGCTCCTTGGTAGTTAACCTGCTTGGGCAGTTTTTGGGTACCCGTTTTAAGGCCAGACGTTGTCAATGTGACGCGGCAGCCCCGAGCGCCCTATTGACCCTTCGCCCGATTCCTCGCCAAAGATTATCGTACTTTCGAGCGCAAGGGTTACCCGACAAATCAACCCAACCCTTTTTGAAGCGGCTTTGGTCGGGGTCCTTCATGAGACGACCTTTATTATAAAACTTTTGTAGGCGGCTCTTAAAATAGTGACGGCAAGGGAAGACTTTCATGAAAGACTTTCATTGAAGTCTTGGACGATTGGCTTCGAGCTTGAATACTGTCCTAGTTAAGCGCCCGGTTTACGTTAGATTTTGGAAACAACCCACGACTGGAGTCCCTCATGAAAGCCATTACCTTTTTACTAACTGCTTTGCTGTCGGTACCAGCATTGGCAGATCATCATGCCAATGTGCCCGTTGGAGACGGCGCGTTTGTCGCCTTGATGGTGCAAGCAAAAGACCCTGATGCGTACATTGCGATGCTGAAGAAAAACCCAGCGCCTTTCATCGCGATTGGATCGGCCGTTGCGGGCGCCTGCGTCACAAAAACCGGTCACGACTATCCTGGCCAAATGTTTATTTATAACGGCTTCGACTCGGTCGAAGACGCCATGGCTGCAACCGACAAGTACGATGCGATGAAAGCAACGCCCGAGTTAATGGCCATCCGGGAAGTGCAATACAACGTGATGTTCAAGCCTTTGAAACAATTTACGTTAGCGCCCGGGTTTGAGCGGCTTTGGAGACTGAAAATTTCGAATGAAAACCTTCAACCTTACGTCAATAAGATTGCCGAGCTGGAAACAGCGCTTAGGGCAGCGGGTCACACAATCAATGTTGGGGTGTTTCAACCGATTGGTGGCGGGGTTCACGAAGCGATTCATTTGAGAGCCGTAAGTCCTTCGCCGGCAGCGTCTGGCCGAATTCTAGACGAAGCGTATGCAAACGCGCCCTGGATGCGCATTTGGGCTGAAGCCTCAGCATTGGTTGACGACGTCTTGTCGGATAATTTTGAGCAGTGCGAACTCCTGTACACCGCCGAATAAACAAGGGTGGCCGACCCTCTTGGATTTGTTCAGGAGGGTTATGGCCAACTGCCCCATACTCGCAGCCCGTCACAGGTCTATTCCCGACATCAAAAGTCGCAGCGCATCCTTTGCGCCTATCTATTCATCCGTTCTATGAACGCCTTAGGGCCTATCCCTCAGCCTGTCAGATCCTGGCCAGCTCTTAGTTACGCACCGTTTCAACCGCGATCGGCTGTGCACGAGCGTTTGAGCCTAAAGTGCAGCAAACTTTCTCGACGCGCAGGTTCATCCAAATGTCTGTAGCTTAAAACGAGATCAAGCATTGCTCGGCTCATTCGTTTCAAGGATCATAGACACTAAACATAAGCCCTTACCCTCGGAGCCCCATGTGAACCTGATCAGCGACGAAATTCTTATCGATTCTGGACAACAGACTGCAACCTATGACCCAATTTATCCCATGATCGATGGCTTTCGGTTCTGGGATCCTGCCGCGTGGACCCAAGGCCACCCCTATGATGCGTATCAGAGAATGCGGCAAGAAGCCCCGGTGATGTGGACCAAAACCGACAAGAACCTCTCTGGCTTTTGGTCGGTTACAAAATACGAAGACATCAAAGCCGCAGAACTGGCGCACAAAGTTTTCTCCTCACAACGCGGCAGCATCAATATGGGCGTGCCTGAGCGCAAGCATTGGCGTCCCGAGAAATTGGTGCCAGCGGCTTACAACTCTCTGATCAACCTCGATGAACCGTTGCACCGTGAAATGCGCATGCAACAAAGCGAATTTTTCTTTCCAGGCTACGTCGACACCATCCGAGACAAGGTTGGCCTTAAAATCGATGCCCTGCTGGATGAAATGGAGAAACAAGGCCCGGTGGTTGATTTCGTCAAGCTCTTTTCTGAAGAGCTGCCGTTGTTCACCTTGTGCGAGATGCTGGGCATTGATGAGCAAGACCGACCCAAGGTCAAAGTCTGGATGCACCATTTGGAAATGGCGGCACAATTTTTGACCAATCCGTGGCAGACGTTTTTCTCAGAACCCCTATTCCCCTTTCGTTTTAACTCAATCGTTACCAACATGTTCAGCTATGGAGAAGCGGTGATGCAAGACCGACGCGCTAATCCGCGCAACGACCTTTTAAGCGTGATCGCCCGCTCGAAATTGGACGGCGAACTCCTGCCACAACCATTTCTCGACGGCTCTTGGCTGCTGATTATCTTTGCCGGCAATGACACGTCCCGAAACTCTTTATCCGGCACGATTCGTTTGATGACCGAGTTTCCAGATCAGCGCGCGATGGTGCTCAAGGATCCAAACCTCATTCCGCAAATGTCGGAAGAGGCTTTGCGGATGGTGTCACCGGTGATGCACATGCGCCGGACAGCAAGCGAAGACACCGAACTGAACGGTCAACGCATTGCCAAAGATGAAAAAGTGGTGCTGTGGTATGGCGCCGCCAACCGCGACCCCGACATCTTCCCCGACCCCGACACCTTTAACCTGCATCGGGACAATGTGGATAAGCACATTGCCTTCGGCCACGGCGTGCACAAGTGCCTTGGGGCTCGTATTGCTAAGATGCAACTGCGCATGGCCTTCGAGCGGATTTTTGATCGCTTTCCGAACATTGCCTGGACTGGTAAGCAAACCATTGCGCCCAACCCCTTGGTCCACGCGATTTCGAGCTTACAGGTTAATTTGTACGGCCCGAACGGCAAGCGCCCGGCAAAGGTTGCGGTACCCGCTTAAAGCGGGTTAGTTGGGTTAGGCGCGCGGGTCGCGCGCCCAGCTAACGGCTTGATCTAGGCCGTTTGTTTGCGGGTGTACACGCTGCGCTGCACTTTCGAGAACACCCGGCGCACCATCGGCTCGAACAAATCCAACGACAAATCAGGCTTTTCATAGTCAAAGGCCACATTATCGTAAGCTGCAATAAAGTGCGCCGTACGTTCAAAGTGCGGACTGTCTCGATACGCGTCCCGCATATTCGGGTCTAAACCGATATGATGAAAAAAGTTTAAGCCTTGAAAAATACCGTGATGCTTCACCATCCACAGATTTTCCTCGGAAACAAACGGCTCGAGAATGGCGGCAGCAACATCCGGATGATTGACCGTGCCTAAAGTGTCGCCAATATCGTGCAGCAGCGCGCAGACCACGTACTCCTCATCCTCACCCGCCTCTGCTGCCAGCTCCGCCGACTGCAAAGAATGTTGAAAACGGGTAACCGGAAAGCCGCATGGCGTGTCCAGCAATCTCAAATGATTCAGAATCGCGACCGAGCGGTGTTCTTCATGCTCGCGGTTATACGCGCCCATCGCCTCCCAATCTTCTTTGGTGCTCTCCGTAAAACTCTTAAACTTGACCGACATGTCGTCTCCTTTTCGATGTAACTGTACTGCACCTGTAGATAGTCCCTGCTTGAGGCCAGCGCGTCAAATTAAATCTTCGTCCGATTTAGAAGCCCAGCGCAAGCCGAGGAACCTTGCCTGCAAAAAAAGTGCTTACCCGCCTTAATTCTGTAAGCGCACGGCATCCGCGACTGCTTTACAATGGGGCCGCAGTAAACCCGCGAGCTATTTTGATGGCGCGGTATTCAAGGGAGTCACTTTGCGCGCACTTTATATTCTCAGCACCGTGCTCATGGGCGGTTATGCGGCGATCTTTACGCTGCTTGCGCAGCTGCGCGCGATTTTTGGCTTTACAGAATTCGAAGTTGGCGCCATTACCGCGTCCGCTTTCTTAGCCGGTTTTTTCGCCCAGATCACGTTATCTCGGCTGGCCGATACCGGCCACGGCGCAAGGCTCATGAAGATTGGTATGGCCGTCAGCATAATCGGCGCCGGCTGGATGTGTGTGGCCGATTCCCTGACCGCGTGGATTCTGGCGCGGGTGCTCTTGGGCTTTGGCGCAGGCGCCGTCCGGCCCGCCATGCGCCGCTTGGCCTTTGTAATCAACCCCGCTAAAGCCGGCGAAATGCTGGGCCGACTCGCGGCCTGGGAGATGGTTGGGTTTCTTGTCGGGCCGATCCTTTCGTCGGTACTCTTCGAACTCGGTGGGATCACGCTGCCGTTTTTTTGCCTGACCGCCGTCTTACTTGCGGTTGTCCCCTTTGTGCTCCGCGTCACCATTCCCGGCAGCGAAGCGCCTTTAGAAAAGCCCATGCGCGCGCTCCTAAAAAGACCGGCAATGCAAAGCTGCATCGCCTTGGGCGTTGCATTCTATTTAGCCGTTGGCGCATTTGATGCGCTGTGGGCGTTGTTCATCTCTGATCTGGGCGCCAGCCAACTGTATATTGGCGTGACCTTAAGCCTGTTTACCCTGCCCATGATTCTGGTTGCACCCGTTGCGGGTCGCTATGCCAGTCAGCACAATCTGTTAAGGCTTTTAACCAAATCGCTGGGTCTGGCGGTCATCATGATCACCAGTTACGCCTTTATCGATTCCATTTGGTGGATCTGCTTACCCCTGGTCATCCACGCGATCGCAGATGCAGTGAGTATGCCTGCCACACAGCTCGCGGTTGGCAAGGCCAGCGGTGAGACCGCTCTGGCTGCCGGGCAAGGCTTGTTCGGCGCCGTCGGCCTGATTGTCGCCGCGGTTGCAAGCCTCGGTGGCGGCTATCTCTATCAAACGGCCGGTGCGGCCGCTGTCTGGATAACCGTTGCAAGCGCGATGATCGTTTGCCTGGCCTTTGCCTACTGGCGCGGCCGCGGTCTATTGGAGTCGACTTAGCCCGATAGGGCACGGCGATCCGCGCGCGAGCCGATCATCAGGGGCGATTAAACCGGCCATTCGGCTTAGAACCACGAGATTGCCATCTCCGGCGCACCGGCGTTTAATAAGGTCACCAAACCACAGCCGAAGCAAGAACAGACCCTATGCCGAAAATCACCCGACGCAATTTCGTTAACGGCTCTTTAATGGCTTTAGGCAGCACCCTGCTCCCATCCTTCGGGCAACGCGCCATGGCAGCACTCGACCCCAGCTACTATCCGCCCAGCTTAACGGGACTGCGGGGCAGTCACCCAGGCTCGAATGATGCGGCGCACAGCCGCGCCTGGGGACAACGCTCGGACTGGGGCCCGGTTCAAAACCATCGTGAGGTCTTTGATCTGGTTATTGTCGGCGCCGGATTAAGCGGGCTCGCCGCCGCGCGTTTTTACCAGCAGCAACACGGCGCGGACAAAAAAATCTTAATCCTGGACAATCACGACGACTTCGGCGGGCACGCTAAGCGCAATGAACACGACATCGACGGCCAACGTCTGATTGGCTATGGCGGCTCCCAAACCTTGGTCGAGCCCCTTCACGCCAGTCCGGTGATAAAAGCCTTGTTTGAGGACATCGGCGTAGACCTAGCGCGATTTGATACCGCCTTCGACCAAGATTTTTATAAGCGGCACAACTTGGGCGCCGTAACCTACTTCAATGCGGAAACCTATGGCCAGGACACCCTCGTCAAACACCCCTTTTGCAATTACTACAACTACATAGAGGGTCTGCCGGGGGCACAGGTATCGGATGCCGCAGCGGTTGCGCAAACCCCTTTGAGCGATACTGGAAAGCAGCAACTCTTGCGCGTTCTCAAGGGCGGCTTGCACAAACTGCCTGTTCCAGAAACAGAACGTGAAACCTATAGCCAAACCCACAGTTACTTCGACTACCTTCAAAGCACGCTCGGGGTTGACGACCCCGAGGTGCTGCATATGGCGCGCAACTCGGGTTTGGACTGGTCGAATTCGGGCACCGAACTGCTCACCATTGCGGAGGCTAAAGAGTGCGGCGCACTGGGCTTTGCCCCGGTGCCGGTTTATGACGAAAACAACCCTTACATCTATCACTTCCCGGATGGCAACGCCGGTGTGGCGCGAGCCCTGGTTAAGAAGCTCATCCCGCAAGTAGCGGCCGGCGACACTGCCGAGGCGCTGGTCACGGCCCGTTTTGATTACAGCCAGCTAGATCGCGCGAACAACCCCGTTCGGATTCGACTGAGCAGTACGGCTGTGGACGTGCACCACGTGGGGAATCCAAGCAGCAGTCAGGCTGTCACAATTTCGTACATTCAAAATAATCAGGCCCATCGCGTCTCAGCAAAAAACGTCATCATGGCCTGCTATAACATGATGATCCCGCACATCGTCTCGGACTTGCCAAGCCATCAAGCCGAAGCCCTTGGCCAACAAATGAAAAGTCCGCTCATTTACACAACGGTTGGGCTGCGGCATTGGCGGGCTTTTAAAGAGCAAGGGATTGGTATGGCCATGTGCCCAGGCAATCGGCATCAAGCGGTGCTCATGGATTTTCCCGTCAGCCTCGGCGACTATCAGTACACGCAATCGCCGGATGACCCTTGCATCATTCAGATGATCAGCTGCCCGTATGGCGAAACACTTGGAGAACCTGCAGCCGAGCAATATAAACAAGCACGTTACACCATGCTGGGACGCGACTTCTCGGATTACGAAGCCGACATCAGAACGCATCTCAGCGGCCTGTTAGGCGCCAAACAGTTCGATTTTGATCGAGACGTGGCCAGCATCACGGTCAATCGTTGGGCCCATGGTTATGCGGTCGCCGGGCCAGGTGACAGCGCCGCAATCGGCCGTCAGCCTTTCGGCCGCATTACGATCGCGAACTCGGATTCAGCGCCTGCGGCGGATGCCATCGAAGCGATGATGATGGGGCATCGGGCTGTGGGCGAGTTGCGCTGAGCAAGCCGTAACGACAAGGCGCTCGATCATCGGGCTAATCAACAATGCTTTAAGTGTCGCGCAGGCGGCCAGGATCCTTTAAATCCGCCTGTTTGCACCAGACGGCGCGCCCAACATCCAGCATACGATGCGACTCCGTAGCAGACCCTGCCACAGCAGAATTCAGCACGATACAGCCCGGTTTAGACGCGCAATCTACCGAGCTTCACCGCCTTTCGGTGGTCATCCCGGCCCAGCGTCTGCGCAACTAAACTTTGGATATAAGCCTGATCGACCGTTTCAAAACGGATCAGCACCTTGTACCACACCGCGCCATAGAGGGCGTCGATCGCAAGGTCAATCTCAAAATCTGCCGGAAACACCTGCGTTACCCGTGCTTGCTGGAACGCGTCTACGATCAATTTAATGCGTGGTGCATAGACCGCCTCCGCCATCCGCTGATACAACTGAGGATCTCGATGGGCCTCCGCTAAAATGCAAATAGCCGCTTGTCGACAGTCTGTGCGGCTGATCTGCTCGCCGAAGGCCAGCAACGACGATGCGAGGTAGTCGCGCAACGGCATATTGCCATCATAGGGCGCAAGGGGCGGTAACAATCGATCCCGCCAAACTTCGAGCACCAAATCTGCTCGCGACGGCCACCAACGATAAATCGTCTGCTTACCCACCTTCGCTTGGCTTGCAACTTTTTCTATCGAAAAGTCGACATAACCCGATGAGCCCAGCAACTTGATCGTTGCGTCAAGGATAGCTTTGTGCGACTGCGCATTGCGGCGCTTACCTTCGGCTTTGGACGCAAGCGAAGCTTTTCCATCTGTTTGGTTGATCATCTGCCCTGGCCTTTTTCCATCACTGCACACTTTTTCATGTCCCGACCCACTCCCCTACCTCTCTGGGCATCTCTGGGCAGCTCTGAGCATCTCTACTCATCGCCGCAAGTCGCTGCCTGCCTTGGCCCGGCGCCTTGTTTCAAATCAGTCTTGCGTTCCCCGCCTCATAAAAGATCAAAGCTACGAGTCCGTGAATCGCAAGATACCGAACCGTTAAACGCTTGACTGCCCCCCAATCACTCTTGATCTTGGTAATCATAGATCACACCGCGCGCAACATAGGGCATTGTGACCTCGCTCGAGATCTTCTTGTGGTAAGGGTCTGCACCATAGGCTTGGAGCGCTGCGGCGTCTTCAAAAATCATCGTAAAGGCGATACTAAAACTGTCATCGACGATGGCGCGATCACTCATTACCGGCGTGCCGACCAGCACCGCCTGCACCATCGGCAGCGCGGCCATGCTCTTGATTGAGCGGATAATCTCATCGGCCTGACTCGCCGACACATCCGGCTTCAACCAAAAAACCACCGTATGATAGATGGGTGACGCCGCCGCGTGCAGCGGCAACATCACGATGGAGAACAATAGGAATGAACAAATCCTGTGTTGCATCCGTTTTCCAAGCTGCTTTGCCAGCATCGCGCACCTCTTTTGTTTAAGACTTGATCAAGATTTTGTTTAATTTACAGGCACCTGCCGATCGCCGCGGAGTCCTGCGGTTATATCGGCTGCCGAAATCGGTAATTTTAGGGCCCGAAAACCCGTCGCATTGCGAATCGCATTTGCAATCGCCGGTGGACCTGCGATCAAGGCCACCTCACCGGCGCCCGCCGGCGGGATGGACGGCTGATCGACAATTTCAATATCAACGCTTGGCATATCGGCCATGCGAGGAATCCGGTAGTTATCAAAGTTTGTGCTTTTAATCCGATTGTCACCAACCTCTAGACGCTCAAACAACGCCATGCCCAGGCTCCATGTTAAATTACTTTCTATTTGGGCACGCAACTGTCCTGGGTTGATCGGCATCCCCACATCTTGCACGCAGCAAAGACGATGTACCCTAATCGCTTGGGTTGCCGTATCTACCTGCACATCGGCGCTAATGGCAACAAAACAACGATTATCATAGATACCGCAAGCAAAGCCTCGTCCATAACCGGATCCCTCAGGAAGCGTTGCGTTCAGGCTCAGTGCGCGCACGCGAGCCAGACAATGCTGCAAGCGCGGATGTTGATCCCCCATCTGAGCAAGCTTAAAGTCAACGGGCTCTAAGCCTTGCTGTATGGCCAGTTCATCCATTGCAGATTCGATGGCAAAAATCGCGGGCGCGGCATTCAACGAGCGCCAAACCCCGAGATCGATCGGCAGATCAACGTCTTTAAACTCAACCCGTTGATGCGGCGCCTCATAGGGTGATAAGGCCCCTTTTACAACGCCCATATCTTCGCCCAGGCGCGCAACCGGCAGCAGCCAGCCCGGTAATCGGTCCCGCGCTAAGATAACGTGCCCGGTGACATAGCCATGCCACCAATCGGACAGATTGCCCGCTTCATCACAGTTTATCCGCAATCGGTGCGCCGAGGCCGGCCGGTTTCGGCTTGCCGTAAATTCATCTTGGCGTGTCCACTGCACTTTTACCGGTCGCTGGACCGTCCGCGCCAATCTAACTGCATCGCGTTCCACCTCGTAGTGCTCACGACCACCAAAGCCGCCGCCCAAGCGCATTGGGTACACAATGATGTCCTCTTCGGAAAGGCTGGTGTCCATTGCGGCAAATCGCTTAATGGCCCAGGGGTCTTGCGTGCCCGTCCAAATTTGGAGTTGATGCCCCCCCTCGCCAGCATCCTTAAAGTACGCAATCGCTGCTCGAGGCTCTTGGGCTGCGTGGGTTTGCACCTGCACATCGAAGCGCAAATCTATGGCCCAATCGACGGTTTTGCGATGCGACTGGTCCAACAGTACCTGCTCTAAGTCCCCGACCGCCATTTCCGCATCGACATCAACCAACCGATCGATTTCTGCCTGGTTGATCGGTTGTTCTAGATCCCAGGTCACTTCAATTTCCGCCATTGCAGCATCCACCGCACTCGGAGTTTTGCAAACAACCCCCACAAAATCATCCGTTTGCACAAGGGCCACCAACCCGGCAACCGCCGCAACACCCGTTGTATCGATCGAGGCCATGCGGGCAGTTCTGACCGGCGGCTGGATTGCGCGACCGAAGAGCACGCCCGCAACAGGCACATCGGCTGCATAAACCGGCTCGCCGGTCACAAGCCCTCGAGTGCCCAAGGGCGTTTTCGAGTGTCCGACCTGCTGTTTGATTCGATTTGAATCAAAGGTATACAACGCCGGCGCCGATTTCGTGTCATCAAACTCGATCACCAAACTGGTCTCATTCACCAACGCGGCATAACTCAGACTTTGACCCTCGGCCGTACGAAAACCGCCAACGGCATCTAAGATGCTCGACAGGGGTGCCCCAAGGTGAACCGCTGCAAGCCCCCGTAGCTGCTCTCGCAGGGTCGCGGCGGCAATGGCCATTGGTCGCGAAAAGGCTGTGAGCGACATGCTCCCGGCGGTCACAGCCAGCGGTGGCACTTGGCTGGTGTTGGGTTGCACACCCTGAATATCCTCGATGCTGAGATTTAATTCCTCAGCGACAATTTGGGCCAAACCGGTGTTGGCGTTCTGGCCCATATCAATTCTGGGAAAAAACATTTGACAGGCGCCATCCGGGCGGATTTGTACCCAGGTTGCGCCTGATTCGCCGTCGGGGAAAATAATCGTTGGCGCCACGGCGACAGCACGATGACGCAATGCCACCAGGGCGGTCACGCCGCCAGCCACCCAACCACTGGCAATCAAAAACTTGCGCCGCGTAATCTGAGCCATTAGCGCGTCTCCCGCATGACAAGGGCGGCACTTTTAATGGATGTTCTGATCCGATCGTAGGTGCCACAGCGGCACAGGTTGCCGTTCATGGCCTGGGTTATCTGCGCGTCATCCGGGTCCGGGATCCTTTGTAACAGGGCAAGCGCCTGCATAATCTGCCCAGACTGACAGTAACCGCACTGCGGGACGGCAGCGTCAAGCCAAGCCTGCTGCAATGGATGCAAGCTGGCATCTTCACGGGCGAGTCCCTCAATCGTCAAAATTTCAGTGCCAGCGGCTTCACTTACCGGTAAGACACAACTGGCAACGGGCTGGCCATTAACGTGCACCACACAGGCGCCGCATTGGCCAATGCCGCAACTCAAACGGGCACCGGTTAAACCCAACTGCTCGCGCAATACGGACAGCAAACTTTCATTTTGCCACGCTGCCGCAACCGGCCGCTCAACCCCATTCACCTTTAGCTTCATACCTGTGCCTTGTTGTCTTAATCATCAAAATATTAGGCGAGACGATTCGTATTGTCTAGGCACCAATATGAAGCTCTGCGCAGGGTTTTGAGGGTGTTAACTTGAGCCTGATCGCGCCGCCATTTTTTGATCCATGCTACCGGATCAACCCAAAACGTCACCTCGAGCAGACGCGATGAGACGCGGCGAGCATTGTGATTGACCGGGTCGGATTTGATTTGTGGTTCGGCGTTCGGACGTCGGCTTACTGTCTCGTTTTAGACTGGGGCGCGGCATTGGGATCCCGCTTGACATTATTTGCAGATGGCGCCGCGTCTGCAGCAGCCTTTTGACCAGAATACATAACCCGCTGTCGGTTACTTCAACGTAATGGTGACCAACTTGCCATTGAGTGCGTCCGGTAGCCACTCGGGCACGGTGGGCCGCAGCCTAGCAAACACGTTTTCGACGAGGACTGGGTCGTTTAACACGACGCGCGCATGGCCTTCAAAGGTTTCGCCTTGGATGAACATTGTCACGGGTTGCCCTGGGTCTTGAAATGCGCGCCACCAAAGGCCATCGATGCCCATAAACACAAGCTCGCCGTCGCGCAAATAGTTCACTGGGAATTCGCGGCCATCAACAAGGGTAATCAGCATCGTGCGGGCGGCGCGCGCGCTTTGCGGCTCAAGTCGTAAGGTTTCGGCCACCGCCGCATTGACGTGGGCAGTCCGCCATTTCATCGCTAGGCCGCCCAAGCATAGGGCCAAGACCAAACCTAAAACCCATTTCTGCTTCATACGTTGCCCGCTTGACGCGGCCCCATGGCGCTGGCGACCACTTGCGCAGAACCAAAGACCGTCATGATTTAATAGACTAACCCCGTATTGCCAAAATTTGACACAACAGAAACCGGGCTCTTCAGTACCGTCAGCTTGCTGTGATCTTGCAACACGGTGATATCCCGCAATGGGTCACCATCCACCAAAACCAGATCCGCCACAGAACCCGTGCTCAAGGTGCCGAGGCGTCCCTTCGGATCATAAGCCTCACCGCCGTTTTTCGTCGCGCACAGCAGCGCTTCCGCAGGCCGCATGCCGAACAATTCAACAAAGTATTCAAGGTCTTTGGCATAGGTGCCATGGGGCGCAATGCTAATGCCGTAGTCACCGCCGACCACCATTTTGATCCCCGCGGCCCGCAGCTTTTCAACCGTTACAACCGTTGCGGCAATCTCCCGTTCATAGCCTTGGGCTCGAACGGTTGCCTTGCTCACGCCTAGGGATTCGCATTGGGCGAGATACTGCACTTCCCAAGCAATGGCTGGGCCGACAAAAATAGGATCCTTGGCCGCAGCCAAAAGGTCCACCGCTTCTTGATCAAGGTAATTGGCGTGACCAATAAAATCAACGCCGGCCCGGACCGCTTGTTTAACCGCGGCTGCCGAACGCGCGTGACAGGCCACCCGCATCTTGCGGCGATGGGCCTCGCTCACCACGGCTGCTACCTCTTCGTCACAAAACGAGAGCTCCCCTGGTGGATTGGTTGGATTAATCGCTTCGCCATCGATAAAAATCTTAACGATATCGACCCGATCCCGTCGTTGTTCCCGTACCGCTTGGCGCAGGGCCCAAGGACCATCGGCGATATGGCTTAAGCCGCCTTTGGAATCAACGTTGCTGGCGGTTGCCCCAAGGTCTCGACCGGCCGCCAACAAGCGGGGCCCCATAATCTGGCCCGCTTCAATCGCCCCGCGCAGCGCGACGTCGATCTTGTAGGTTGAGCCGAAGCTAACCGCCGCGGTAAATCCCGCAGCCAGCATCTTCGCGGCATTGCCAACAGCGGTAATGGTTGCATCCTCAACCGATGTGTCGCCAATGGCAAAGGGACTGGCATCCGCAAAGGACAAATGGGCGTGGGTCTCGGTCATGCCCGGCATAATGAATTGTCCGCTGGCATCCACCTGCTGAGTTTCTTTGGGTACCTCAGGCATTGCCTGCATCGGCCCCGCATAGGCAACCAGACCATCGCGCACCCAAACCGCGCCATCGGTGACCACCGACTCATCCACAGCTGAAAACACCGTGGCGTGGGTATAAACAATATCATCCATCACGAAACATCCCGTTAATTTGCAAAGAAGGCTTTTTTCTTTTCGCCATTGGGCCCATAAACCGACTCGCTGCGCTCGGTCAGGTAAGCCTGGTTAACACTTTCAACAATCTTGGCGCTATGCAGCAGCGTTACCATCTGCTGATAGGTGGGGTGCTCAAAATGTGCGGCCAGGGCATCGCTGTCTTCCCAAAGTTCATACACCTGAATGCGCGTGGGCACGGCGGGGTCTGCCGCAAAACAATAGGCATGGCAACCCGGCTCCTGCTCGCGAGTCGCGAGCTGCACCTCGCGGGTAATCTCAACGGCATGGTCTCGGTCGGCTTGGCTTTCAAAGCTCAGCGCGGCAACAACTATAATCATGGTCTCACTCCAACAGTTAATTCAATTTTGATTGGGTCCAACGCCGGTGCGACGGTCCTTTTGGGCCCCGCAGTTCCCCGGCGTGCTCCGGATAGACGGACGCGGTGTAGAGGTCGCCATGGGCATCGATGGCCAATTGGTGAATGTATATCGCAATATTTTCGACTCGCTTGATCACCGCACCGGTGTCTTCATCCAAAATCGCAAGGTTACTCATCTTATCGCTGGCGTAAATTTGCCCGTTGTAGCTGGCCAGACTCAGCGGTGTGATGTGGGTCCACTCATCAAGATAGGCCCCGTCAGCTGAAAACCGTTGAATACGATGCTGACAGCCCGGCGCCACCACCGAGCGATGGGGCAGAATCTGCCCGGGCACGGTCATGTAATCATGGAAATTACCGCCGCACAGATCGGCTACCAAAATACGGCCTTTAGAGTCGATCGTTAACGCATGTGGTGTATTGAACTCGCCCGGCCCACGGCCCCAGGTTCCCACCGACTTGATAAATTCCCCCTTCGGCGTAAACCACACTAATCGCGAATTCCAATAGCCGTCTGCCACGACGATATTGCCATTTTCTTGCACGGCGACCGCCGTTGGGCCGTTAAAATGGGTCTCGTCATCCCCCCACGCTGCAAAGGTGCCGAGGGTCAGCAGCAACTCACCGTTTGGATGGTACTTTTTAACGACATGGCCATCCCGGTCGGTGATCCAAAACATGCCGTCTCGTTCGATGTACAAAGTGTGTCCACCGAGGGCAAAGCCGCGTTCATCCGAGGGACCCCACTTGCCAAGATAATCTCCCGCTCGATTAAACATCGAGATGCTGCTTTTACCCATTTTGTCTTTGAGCGCAAGCGGATGACTGGCCCAGTGCTCGATGTCGCGGGTAAACAAATAAATTACGCCGGCTGCATCCACGGCAACACCCGAGCCCATTTCAAACTGCATGCCCGGCGGATACTGTGGCCAATCGGCGTCGCGCTGATAACCGGCGCGCGGGTCAGGGCTGTCGGTATTATTTTCAACATCATGAGACGTGCACATGGCGTTTTGCCCAAAAGCGTGATCCCTGCAGAGTATCGAGTCCGGTTCTGAGCCGCAAGCCCAAGGGACACCGATCGGAAAATGCCGCCCCGCCACCCTCGCGCGCGCAATTAAACCCGCAACCGCTATTGACAAGCGCAGTTATAATGTCACTATTAGTGACATTACTTTCAAGCGAAATCCGCCCATGGTGCGCCTAGCCGATCTTCCCGAATACGAACGCGAGCACTTGCTGGCCAAGAATCTGCCGCCGCTGGGCCCGCTGCCGTGGCATACCACCACCAAAGCCCTCAGCGCCATGCGGTTTGCCCTTATTACCACCGCCGGGCTGCACTTTCGCGGCGAGCCAACCTTCAATTTTGCCGATCCAACGTTTCGTCCGATCGCCATCGACCGTAACGCAGATGAGCTCATCATGAGTCATAGCTCAGCCAATTTTGATCGCAGCGGCTTCAGCGAGGATGTGAACCTGGTGTTTCCCATCGACCGCTTTCAAGAATTGGTGGCCGACAACACCATTGGCTCGTTAGCCGAGTTTCATTACAGTTTTATGGGCGCGGGCCTCATGCCCGAAGTCTATGCGCGCAGCGCCGCCCAGGTCGCAGGCCTGTTGAAACAAGACTTGGTCGACGCGGTATTCTTAACCCCGGTTTGACCCAACTGCACCCGCGCCGTGTGCGCGCTCAGCTATTATTTGGAAGCCGCCGGCATCCTGACCACGGGCATTAGCCTTGTGCGGGAAAATGCCGAGAGCATGCAACCCCCCCGCTCGCTTTGGGTGCCCTTTGCATTGGGCCGACCACTGGGCAAACCCAACGACACAGCGTTTCAACATCGCGTCATTGATGCGGCCTTATCCTTGCTCGCGGCGCCAGCTGGCCCGGTATTAGAGGATTTTGCAGAAGAAGCACCCAGCACCCCGGTTGAAGACGCCCCAGCCTGCCCCGTTTCATTCGCCAATCCAAATTCAAACGCCGAGACCTGGACTGCACGACTGAATGCCGAACACATCCAACTACAGCCTTGGTATGAACTGGGCAAGCGCCGCCGCAAAGGCCGCTCCTTAGTCGGCGCCTCATCCAGTACCCTGACCGAAATCATGAACCGCCTTGGCGGCCTACTCGATCGGGACACGCTACCCACTGATGATTTGAAGGGCTTCAAACTCGCCATCGAAGATGCCAAGACGTTTTACCTCGAGGCCCTAACCGCCCAACCCGGGGACTATTCCGCCCAAAAGATCGAGCAGATTTTATGGCAGCAAACACAGCTCGGCGCCGGCCTAAAACGGTTCTATGACCGTTTTAGCGCCATCCCAAAACTCGCCATCATGGCGCGACTGATCGCCTCTAGACAGGCCATTGGCGGCGCAACCGGTGACGAAATCGAAATCAAGAGCCTCCCATCTAAGGAAGATTAAGCGATGAAAGTCATTCCCCTTACCCCCAATTTTGTCGCTGAAATCCAAGAGATTCAGTTAGATCGCATCACCGATTCTGAGTTTGAGCGGCTCTATGCGGCCTGGCTGCAGTACGGGGTGCTGCGTATTCGCAATCAAGACCTAGATGACGAGCAGCTGCAAGCTTTCAGCCAACGCTTTGGCCCATTGGAAGAGGCGCCCTTCGGCCGGATGCCCGAAGCGGAAAAAGCGAAAATTAAAAACCGTTTTGTAACCACCCTTTCGAATATTAAAGTCGATGGTAAACCCATTGGCGGACTGGGTAATGATGAAGCCACTTGGCACTCTGATATGACCTACAGCGAAACGCCGCCGCCAGCGAGCTTGCTCTTGGGCATCGAGATTCCAGACCAGGGGGGTGACACCCATTTTGCCGATCAAAGGGCCGCGCTTGCGGCCTTACCCGCCGCGCTGAGGCAGCGGATCGAGTCCCTTTCTGTCAAACACAATGCGGCGCACACCAGCGTGGGCAAGCTAAGGCCCGGATTCGAGGCGTTTGACGACCCAAGAGATGCGCCGGGCGCGATCCATCCCATGATCAAAACCCACAACGAAACCGGCAAACCGGCACTGTATCTGGGTCGGCGGGAGTGGGCCTATATCCCTGGAATGACCGTCGAGGAGAGCGACGACCTACTCGATGCGCTCTGGACCTACGTGGCAATCAAAGAAATCACCTGGACCCAGCAGTGGCAACCCTTTGACCTGATTATCTGGGACAACCGCTGCGTGATGCATCGCCGTGATGGCTTTGATCAAAATAGTCGGCGTTATATGCGCCGTTGCCAGGTCCTTCCTCGTCATGCCGTCTAGCCGACTGCCGGCTGCGCTGGACGGCAGGGTGGACGGCCGGCGCAACCGGACGCAAGACACCCGGCGCCAAATCTTGACGACGGCCCGCAGTCTAATCATTGCCGGTCAGGGCGAGCCGACAGCGAAAGACATTGCCGAACAAGTCGGCATTACGACCAGAACCTTATTCCGACATTTTCCGGACATGGGCACCCTGCTCCGTACCGTTATGATCGATGCGCAAACCCAAGCCCAGGCGGTCATGGACGAACCCTTTCCAAGCACGGTCGCTCCTGGACAGCACTGGCGAGCACTGCTCAATCTTGTGATCCAGCGCCGAACGCGCACTTACGAGTTCCTACTCCCACTGCATATCTCGCCCAGCATTCAACGGCATTGGCGCGCCATACCCGGCGCCAGCATCGATAGGGGCGTGCTGCGCAGACGAAAGCGTTTAACCGCCATTCTGCCGACACCGCTGTCTTCAGACCCACTTTTATTTGAGGCTCTGGACGCAACACTCAGTATTGAGTTTTGGATGAGCCTTCGAATTGACCAGGCCTTGCCGGCGCCTAAAGCCGCCGAAGTCTTGCGCTACGCAGTTGATCGCATTCTGCCCGACACCCTCTAATCACTGACCTTGCAGCCGCTTGCAGCACCAAAGGCTGTTCGCAGAAGAGGGGTTATCAAGGGCGTCCCGGCGCGCCGACACCAGAACGTTCATCAGCCGCTGAGGTTAAGCTCGCTCGCCAGTTATAGCGACCGGATCACGGTTGGGATAACATCCTAAGCACGCTAACAAAACATTGGGAACTTAAACGTATGAACTATCGAACGATTGGTTTAGTAACGGGCTTATTGGCAGCCAGCACCGCATTGGCTGGACATCACAAGGCCTCTGAAACGATGAAGCCGGCCGCATCCTCCGGCCAAGTAATCGTGGTCTACGAGGTGCCTTGCGCCAACCCTGATCAAGGCATCGCGCTGCTAAAAGACGTGATCCAACATGAAGCCGATACATCGCCGATTGCTTACACCTCGGTCGCCACGAAACTCAGTGACGCGCTGGTCGGTGCCGTCGATGTCCACCAATCGATGGCCGCAATGGAACAAGCCTTTGCCTGGCAAGAAAGTGATGAGGCCTGGCTCGCGCTGCAAGCAAAAGCGTTAGCGGCGTGTGGGGCTGATTTAGATCAAATCAGCACTAGCATCCACAGCGCGCAATAACGATCGGGAACCCCGCCGGCTCGGTTTTATAGAGCCGGCGGATTATTGTCTCTGGCGTGGGACCTGGGAGAAAACAACCACTGACGCCCAGCAGGCTTTTAGACGACTCATAGCGACACGGCTGGTAGCGCCTTGCGCTGCGCCGCTAAGCCAGCTTAATCATCTCGGGCTCATGACCCCTGCCCCGAAGCCAATCCCGCAGCGCAAGGCCCGTACCCGCCGGCCACACGAGGCACGCCTCTGGCGGGACCAAAATATAGCTGTCGAGCTCTTCGTTTAAGGTGATGACGCCGGTTGCCTGCACATGGTAGCCAACAATGATTTGATTCATGCGCTCGAAGGGATATACACCGATGAGGGTTGGCGGCGCGGCATCCAGATCAAGCTCTTCCTTGACTTCGCGGACGGCGCATTCGGCGGCGCCTTCCCCATGGTCCACAAAGCCTGTGATCAAGCCGTTAAACGCGCCCGACCAAGACCGATTGTGCGCCAGCACAATTTTGTCCTCGAACTCGACCACAACCGCTGCGACCGGTGTTGGATTGTCGTAGTTTACAAACCCGCAGGACGCAGAACACTCAATACGATCCTTTCGGCGCTCGACTAAGGGCGCGGCGCACATCGGACAAAATTTAAACTTTTTCAACCACACACCTCATTCAAGCAGGAATCAAAGCCCCCTAAACGGCTTAATCCTGATCGACTAAGGGGCGCGGTACAGAGTATGCCCGATCTACGGCCGCATCGAAATGGCCGGCCCAGGTCATCCCCCTATTGCTTCCTGAACAAGGTTGGCTTATTTACGAAATCTAAAGCAGAACGATTGCAGTGACCGACCTGATTGCGCCTGGGCCCACATCAGCGCGCAACAGACTGCTAAACCAAAACCGAACCATCCATGACCGGTCTCCGCTCCCATGCTACGCTGCTTTAAAATCAAGGAAACAAACCATGAAATTCAACACCATTACCGCAATTTTAATGCTGGCCAGCCTGCTGTTTAGCCTCAACACGCAGGCCGATGATGTCAGCGATGTCATGAAGGTGGTTCAACAGTATGGCGACTTGGAAAATGACCTCGCCGCACAAGCAAAACTGATGCACCCTGATCGCGTTTATATCTCAGGCGGAATTCGTCAATCCGACGAAGCGAAGAACATGGCCAATCAAATGATGGGCCGCAAGGCCGGCGAGTCCCTCAATGGTGGTAAAACAACCTTTGTCACCATGATCGAGGACCCCGTGGTGTCGATTCACGGCAAGACCGCGGTTGCGAGTTTCTTACGGTGGTGGCATGTGTATCCCCACAACAAGCCTTCCGACATGAGCCCACCCACTTGGGTCACACTGGTGTTGGTCAAAGAAAAATCAACGTGGCTGATCACGCACACCCACATCTCACCGCTCGCTGGCAATTAGCACCATAGGCGCGATCACCCTGCCTGCTTTCGCGCCGATGTCCTAAGACCGGGCTTCAAAACAAAAGGGCCCAACGAGTTGGGCCCTTTCTTCGTTCTGCAAGTGCGCTATAGGCTAACGCGGCGCAAACCGCTGACCGCCATCCACTCGCAAGGTCGAGCCATTCATCATCGCCGACTCAAAGATCGCAATCGCCATCACCGCAAATTCTTGAGGCCGCCCCATCCGCTTTGGAAAGGCTGCATCTTTGGTTAATTGCAGCGCGCCTTCATCGGGAATGCCGGCCGTTAAGCCTGTATCGAATAAACTCGGCGCAATCGTCATGCACCGAATGCCGTGGGTCCCAAGATCTCGCGCCATCGTCAGTGTCATGGCTGCAATGCCGCCTTTTGCGGCCGTATAGGCCACCTGCCCGATTTGGCCTTCAAAGGCCGCAATCGATGCCGTATTGATCATGACCCCACGTTCACCATCGGCATTGGGTTCGTTCGTTGCCATATGTTGGGCGGCAATCGAGTTAATGTTGAAGGACGCAATCAAGTTCAGGTCGATGATGCGCCGGAAGTCGGACAACGCGTGGCGCGTACCATCCTTCTTGATCGTTCTTTGTGCAACACCGCCGCCAGCGGTATTGACCATGAAATGCAAGCTGCCTAAATCCCCAATAGCGGACGCCATCACTGCTTCCATGCCGTCGTAATCCATCACATTGCAGGGATAGAATTTACCGCCCAAGGACTCAGCGACGCTTGCGCCCTCGCTTTGCTCTAAGTCCAAAATAGCGACGTTACCGCCCCGCTCTGCAAACTTCGTGGCCGTTGCACGACACATCCCCGAGGCGCCACCAACAAACAAACCACTACTTCCGGCAATTTCCATTGTGTATTCCTTTTAATCAATTGAAAGCTTGTTATTGAGATACCACTGGCGGTGACCTTAGCGACAAGGTCAACACCACAAGCACCTAGC
>JAFMIA010000109.1 GCA_017854255.1 Pseudomonadales bacterium | reverse complement strand
CCCAAACGATTAGCAGGGGGCATCACCCATTGACCTTTAAGGGCTTGGGCGGGTCCATCTGATTTACCGTGAGGCCCAAGACTGTCTTTCCGATTCAAATCATAAGGGCTCAATTGCCAGCCCGAGGAACTGCTGAAAGCGCAGCCTGATAGGCCGCGTGATTGTTTTGGCGATGCCACTCGAGCAGCAATATCTTCATGGCCATTGCGACCGCGACCGGTTGATCGAACATTAAATGATGATAGGTACCCGGCACTGTTATCACTGGCAGTAGGCCGTCAGTGATCGCGAGCATGTGCTCGGCGTAGAAAGCACCTTCATCTTCGGATTTTTCGCCCAGCATCAAGGCAGTGTTGGTCGTGAGTTGGGCGAAGGTGTCCCGTTGTGCCGCGCCCATTTCCATATGGTCAAACAGGGCTGGGTCGAACTTCCAGGTCCACCCGCCGTCAACCTCTTTAAGACCATATTCTGCTAAGTGGTTCAAAACAGCCGGATGTACGCCGGGTTGTTCTGGAATAAATCGAAATCGCTTTAGGGCAGCTTCTTTTTCTTCATAAATCCGCAGCTTGCGACCGGGTTCGACGCCTTCTCGTTCTGCTCGAAGCCCCCACTCCAGATATTCCTCAGGTGGCGCGGTCGTGAAATCCATGAACAAGATACCGCCTAATTCGGCATCGTGGTATTTACCGGTTTCCAGCGCCACCCAACCGCCAAAGCTGTGGCCGACAACGAATGGTTTGTCGCCTAATGCCGCGGCCTGACAAACCTGCCAAACTTCTTCTGCAAGTAGTTCGCCGGTGTAGCGTTCGCGCCAGTCGCTGTTGCCGTTACCGGATAAGTCTATCGCAGCGACTCGAAAGTTGTCCGCGAGGAAGGGGGCTGTGAAACGCCACCACTCTAAATGGGCATTGCTGCCATGGATGAGTACGATCCCGGGGTTACCAATTTCCCCCCAGGTTTCATAGACAATCTTGGCACCCGCAACGTCAACACTGCCAGTTTCTGACGGCACAGCGAGGGCACTTTCTAACCAGAACGGTAAATTCGTCATAAAGTCTCTTGTTTCATTTTTCAGCCCCTAAGTTTAGGGAAATCAGGTGAAGTTGGAAATACTGACCAAACCTAGGCAGCTAGTTTGGGGAAGCGGATGTACCCGCTGTGGTCCGTTGCGCTGCCTCAGCGGGTCGCGCGCAAGGAGAAAACCGATCAGCAAATTCTAATTGACCGGTGGCTCACGCTGGCGCGGTTAACCTATCAATGCCAAGAGAACGCGGCGCCTAACGCGACCTCAAAAATGCCGAGAAGTTAAGGCGCAATGTGTTTATCACCAGGACCGAGCAATCTCGATATGATCGTCGAAGGCAGTAGATGAGAAGTTGACGACCTTACCGAGTTGAATCAAGACTTCACTTAAAAACGCTTTGGGTTCGATATGTCCAGATTCAGGGGATAGAACGCCTGGCTTATGCAATTGGCCCTCTGCAAGAAACTTGATCCCACAGGCAAGTGGAATGCCGGTGATGGCGCCCATACTAATGTCATCGGCCTCTGTTTCCTGTGTGGGGGGGCTTTTTAGGGATACGCCGACAGACGCCGGACGACCATTTTTAGCGCCCATTGCTAATCCGTACATTACGGGGCGCGGGTCGAGCGCGTTATCTTCTGCGCCGACATCGGTATTTTTTTCAAACCAAGTTAGCAATTCTGCAGCGCGCGCTTTGCTGATCAAACGCCAGTCCACGAGTCGCATAATCCCTTTAAGCTGCCAAGAATCGATGCCGCCGCCATGCGCCAGGTTCAGAGATTCCTGTAATTCTGGGTAATTGGTGGGGAATGTAATGGCTTCTGGATGGCCGAAAATACTCCCTGTAAAAGACGGGAGACCAGGATAGTGAACGGATACCGGCGCCAGCGGCCTGACCATCTCAAAATCACCCGACCGGAAGACACTCACGCGCCCGGTCATTTGTTCAATGGCGTGGACCATTGCAGCATTTGTGCCGCTTTGTGAGGACGCCTCTTCGGGTTTGGCAGGCCCGAGATTCCAGCCGGTGTAAACGGTGTTGACCGAGTCTAATTCTTGCATCGCAATCTGCGCCAGTAGGTTGGTTACACCTGGACTGGCGCCCAGTCCGACCGTTGCGCAGACCCCGGCATCTTTTGCAGCTTGGTCTAAGGCAAGCATTTCAAGTGTTGGCTCCCAATCATCACAAATGTCAAAGTAGTGACAACCCGTGTTAATCGAGGCTTGCAGAATCGGTACGCCGAAACGAAAAAACGGGCCGCAGGTATTCATCACGACGTCCATGCCGTTCATGGCCTGTTGCAAAGCCAATGCATCGCTAACATCTAGCGGCATGGCACTGACTTTATCGTTCATTTCGTTGGCAAAACCTTGTGCACTATCTGCGTTGAGGTCAGCAACAATAATCTGTTCGATCGTTTCCAAATCTTGGAGGGCCTTGACAGCAAATCGACCCATGCCGCCGCTGCCGCCAATGGCCAGGATTTTCATAAGGCGACCTTGAGTGTCTGATTGCATTTAGCGTTGCGCATGAACCTGTCCTGATATTGAAACCTTTTCGTCATAATACTCGCGTCCTTGGCGCCAAGATGATCTTGCAAAGCGTGTCGGAACACTGACCGTGCCACGCTCTTTCCCATTGATAAGGCTGGATGGGGTTCATCCGGTATACTCATCCTGCGAGCGTACATTGCACTTTTCACTTTTCACTTTTCACTAGGATTATACAAAGCCTGCTAGATATCAATGTCTACCGACTTTGAAACCGTCTTAGAGCGCACTTTTAGGATAAAGCCTATGAAGCCCCACCTGGAAATTACTGAAGAGAATATGGCGGCGCTGCAGGCCTTTGCTGCCACTCACAATACACCGATTGTTATGGTGAACCTGATGCAAGTTCGCGCAACAGCTTGCTACGAGGACGCGGTGCTGAACGACTGTTCAGGGTATGAGGCCTTTGCGCGGTACACCCAAGGCTCGTCAGAAGTCAGGCAACACGCCGGCGCTGAGCTGATCTGGTCTGGTCGCGCAATGCAAATGCCGATAGGGCCAAGCGAAAAAACTTGGGACCTGGTCGCGCTGGTCAGATATCCCAGCGCGAAGGCTTATATCGAGATGGTTGCGACCAAAGCGTACGCAGCAGCCAGAGCGCACAGGCGCGCCGCACTGTACGACTCAAGATTGATCATGACCGTCGAAAATGCCTAGTGGTTCGATTGGATACAAAAAAAGCGCTCTGAAGCACTTCCCTAAAAAACCGAAAAGACGCCCCCCATAAATCAGTTATACCGACGCTCGGCGTCAGGCGTTAGTCAGGCGGGGCTGCCTGAAGCCGAGCGCCTTTTTTATCGTTAAACCGAGTGCTGGGATTGATTACAAGATGTGCTTGGCTTGATCATGACCAAGTATAGCGCCTGAAAATCTAGGCGCGCCTGGGTCAGACTGCCGTCAAGGTCAATCGGGGATGATCCTTCAAGTTCAATGAGTCCGCTCATCTTGGTCGCCACTTCGGCAGGATAGTGTTATCGATATCGATCTAGAACATAATGGTATACATTATTTTAATTGTGAGATGAAAATATGACCCAAGCAATCCTCTATGGTATTCCGATATCGCTCTACACGGGTCGGGCTCGCAGCTATCTCATTAAAGCCGGTATCGATTACAAAGAAGTGTCGCCGATAGAGACGCGTTACCGCTCTGAGATTGTGCCTGCCGCTGGTGGAAGAGCCGGTATGCCGACGCTTGAAACCGAATCAGGCGAGGTGATCAGAGATGGCGCCGCGATCATCGACCACTATGAAGCGCTCAGTGGGAATCAATTCTCACCCGAGACACCCAAACAACGGATACTGAGCCGGCTCTTTGACGTAATCGGCGCCGAAGGCATGCTTCGCCCCGCAATGCACTACCGATGGAATTTTCCAGAGGAAAATTTAGCGCTTCTCAAATTCCATTTTCAATCTGCGATACCAAGGGGCGCGGGGCGGGCAGAAAAAGCGGATAAAGCAACGAATCGAATGCGAGCGGCGGGCGTTGGTTTTGGCGTGGTGCCGGAGACTTTCAGCCTTGTGGAGGATCTGTATGGCGAATGGTTAATGCGGCTCAATGCGCACTTTGCTGCTTATCCTTACCTGTTTGGCGGTAAACCTTCCATCGGTGACTTCGGCATGATTGCGCCGCTCTATGGTCACTTAGGTCGCGACCCAAAGCCCTTGGCGCTGATGCAGGCCAATGGCGTTCAATTGTATCGTTGGGTCGAACGCATGAACCGGCCGGAACTGGATATCGGCGAATTTGAAGATCAATCCGGCGACTACCTTTTGGACGATGAAATCCCCGACACACTGATTGCGCTGCTCAGTCAGATCGCAATCGACTTTGTGCCAGAAACAGTCGCTGCTGCAGCCTGCATTAATAACTGGATAGCGCAGCAAGACAGCTTATTGCCAGGCACCGAAGTGGCCAGGGGCGTCGGCCAAGCGCGGTTTGAATTGCGGGGTGCGACGGTGACGGCGCTCGCTCAGCCCTATCGTTTTTATCTTCTGCAGCGTGTTCAGGATCTCTTTGAGTCGTTAACGGGTTCAGAACGGCAGGATGTCACAGCACTGTTCGACGCGTGTGATATGTCCGATCTGCTAACCACAAAACTCAGTCGACGCATCGGTCGAGATAATAACCTTGAGGTCTGGCAGTAGGTTTGTCTTGGCAGAACCGAAGGCCGGATGTAGGCGTCATCTGCGCTTGCCGACGCGGTTAGCTGCAATAACCGCTCACGATCCATAATGGGTCTCCCGTCTGAGGGGAGCGATCCAGCGCTTGGATACCGGTTAGTCCACTTTTTTCCATATAGGTCGCAACAACCTGGCATCGGTCTGCAGGGGGTAGGACTTGGAAAGCATGAATGGCCTTTGTCGGGAAAAGTCTGTGCGACATGGCAACGATGCACTGTCCACCGGGCGCCAGGCAGCGACTGATCTCAGTCATGACTTCGATCGGTTTGATCAGATACTGAATGGAGACGGCGATTAACACCGCGTCAAAAGCATTGTTGGCAAACGGTAAGGTTGGGGTGCGGTTTAGATCTTGCACGCAATAATCATCAAGCCGCGGATTTGCTGCGAGTTCAGCCGCGTTCATGCCATGTCCTGAAACATGCGCGTAATCCACATCCTCCGGTAGATGAGAAATCCAGGACGACATGAGGTCAAGTACGCGAGTCCCGGATGCGATCTGCTCCCGATAAAAGTCCGTCAGGCAGCTAATGGTCGCGTCGTCAATGTGCGTGACGAAACGCGGCTGGCTGTAAAATTTTTCGTCCGCTGACTCGTCTGGGCGTTGAAAAAAGTGTTCTGGAAAGTCTGTGTTCATAGGGGTTGAGTCCATGGTTCAGCCAATCAATGAATTGAAGTCGCAGCATGATCATAAATTGAATTGGTTATTCTTATGCGACGCAAGTGCGGCGTCTATTGCCGGTAAAGAAACTAGGGTAACGCTCGAGAGCGGGCAATGCACGATTTTCTCCTGCGCGTTGCGGATCACTCGTTCCTATTGCTTGTCTTTTTTGAGCTTCTTAGACCCCTCTGGCGCGGCTGGCAGCGCCATACTGCTTCTTGCGTCCGCGTAAGTCATACAGACCAACACTAGCCGTCCTATCTTATGAAGGCGAGGGTGGCATTCTATTTTTAGATCGGTAGGAAGCCGGGAAAGCTCGAGAGGTAGAACGGGGTCTTTGAAATGAGATCAGTCAAGGCGCTTCCGCTGACCGATGTCTATTCGCCGTGCTCATTATTGTTAGTTGCTTGCGCCTGCCGAAGTGGGCGTTCTTCACGGGTATCTTTTTGCCGAAATTTAAGTACATTAAGGAGATGCTCTAAACGCAAGACGAACTCATGCCCAATGAACCTGGTGATTCCGAACAACAAAAACCTTCTGCCATTGATCGCATTCTGGATTTTATCCTAGAGCGGAATCGCTTAAATCAACGCTTGCACTGGACAACCATTATCAGTGAAAAAACCTTGCTGGCGATTATCGGGATGCTGACGGTCGTTGCATCGGCGGACGCAATTTTCTCAATTTTTGTTGCCCGCGAGGTGACCCTCCCGGATCTTTTCCTCTTGTTTATCTACGTTGAAATTATCGGCATGATCGGCGCGTTTTACTCAACCAACCGAATTCCGGTGACGCTGCCCATTATTATTGCGATCACTGCGCTTTGCAGGTTGATTGTTATGCAGAGCAAAGAGATGGACGCCCTCACGCTACTTGCAGAGGCGGGCGCGATTTTTGTGCTCAGCGGAGCCGCTTATTTAATGAGTCTCAAGGACAAAATGAGCCTAGAGAAGCTCGAGCGCAGAGAGTGAGCACTGGGTTTGTCTACTGCGCCGCTGAGTTCTTGGTTGGCAACCAGGGCTGTCAATGAATCGCTTAAAGCACTTGGGTTGCAATGTTGCGAAACAGTTTGCCCGCTTTAAAAAAACCTGAGATATCACGCCAGTCATTGGATCGATCATGCTTTTCATGAATCGGCTATACGTTAAATACGCTATCCCTGAAATCTGGTCAGGAATGTCCAAACGACTTCTGCGCCATTTATGTCATCACCTCGACGTTTTTCCGGCCAGACGTGGCCCATATCTGTTATCTCGTAGACCTGAACTTGCGTCCCAGCGCTACAGGCTGAGTATTTGTGGAGGACGCCAGACACGCCATCGCCATTATAATCTTCCAAGCGCTCCGTCGAAGAATCGCTGCAGCGATTATGTGACGCCCAGAACGCCGCAAGGCTTAAAATCGAGCCCCCACCCAAACCGTTATCCCAAGAGACAACCTTGTCCGCCGTGCCATGGATGAACAGGACAGAGGTGGGCGTCGTAACGCCACAATCAGACAGCAGGTTTGCAGACATAAACCCTGTTACCGACGCCACAGCAGTAATGCGTTGACTAAGCGAACAGGCCAAGTAAAGACTCATCGCGCCGCCGTTTGACATGCCAACGGCGTAAACGCCAGAAGGTTCAACGTCGTAACGTTCGGAAATCGCGTCAAGTATTTTAGAAACGAAACCGCTATCGTCAGCGCTACTTTTACTCTCTAGGTCCGAATCAGAATTCCAATGTGTGTCGCCATCAAGCAGAGAGCCTTGTGGCACCACCAAAAGGAATCCCTCTTGCTCAGACAAATCTCGAAAGTCGCCATACAGTAATTGCTCGTCTGCACTGCTGCCGTATCCATGAAAATTAAAAAGTACTTTGACGGCTGTGGTTCCATCTAATGAGGATGGCGCATAGATCTTAAAAGTTCTTTCAACGCCCTGATGCTCAAGCGCGCATTCAAGAAGCGCGCCTAACTCGATACACGAATCTTCCTTTGTTATTGGCGCCACAGCCGGCGAGGCAATTGGCGCGATTGCTGTCGCCTTAGATCCACCGCCGCAAGCGACTGCCGTCAAGGACAGTGCGAAAATCAAGAGTGATTGATATTTCATCCTTCTTAATAATCACGCTGTTTCATTCAGCATCAGAGTGGCCGTGCAAGGGCTTCAACTGAAAAACGGTATGGCAACGACAAGGCTAGCTAGAACCAGCGTGCACTCTAATGAGGCGCTCGTGACGGCAACCAGTTTACGCTTAGACATAATTTGCTCCTTTTTGGGTTAGATCTGTGGTCGACTTCATGGTTTTCTTTTGTTTTTGCAATCAGCGTGCCAAAAACTCACCTGAGTCAGTGCCGATTCCCGGCGACCCAATAAGCGCAGTGCCGAATT
>JAFMIA010000108.1 GCA_017854255.1 Pseudomonadales bacterium | reverse complement strand
TGTGAGTGATTTATGGCGTCGAACGAAGATCGTCGCAACCCTGGGTCCTGGAAGTGACGATCCCGATACCATCGAGGCGCTAATCCAAGCAGGCGTAAATGTGTTTCGTCTGAACTTCTCCCATGGCCTTGCCGAACATCACGTTGTGACAGCGGGTCACGTGCGCGCGATCAGCCAACGTTTAGACCAACCCGTTGCCGTTCTATGCGACCTGCAGGGGCCGAAAATCAGAATCGGGCAATTTGCAGATAACCAAAAACCGCAGTTGGAGGTGGGCGACCGGTTTGAGTTATCAACGTTGATTGACCCGCTTGCGGGATCAAACAAAGGGGTCTATTTAGAAGCGTGGGTGCTCACCGACCTTGCGCCAAAAGATCGATTGCTCATTGATGACGGTCGCCTTGAGCTTGAGGTGCAAAGCCTTGATGACCAATGCGCTGTCTGTGTTGTGCGCCGTGGGGGGATCATTTCGGGTCTTAAAGGCGTCAATAAGTTTGGCGGGGGCTTATCCGCACCGGCGCTCACCGAAAAAGATTTTTCGGACTTAAAAGTGGCTGCAGAACTCAAAACGGATTATCTCGCAGTGTCTTTCGTGAAATCAGCTGAAGATGTTCACTTGGCTCGCCAGCACTTAACGAGCGCCGGCAGTCAGGCGCACATCATTGCTAAGATGGAGCGTGCCGAGGCAATTGCCGCGCCGTGGCTTTCAGAAATCATTGCTGCAGCCGATGGGATCATGGTTGCGCGCGGAGATTTGGGGGTTGAAATTGGGGATGAGAATCTGATTGCTGTACAGAAAGAGCTCATAAGCCGCGCCATTTCTGCCAACAAGGTGACCATCACCGCAACCCAAATGATGGAATCGATGATTGATGCGCCAACCCCGACCCGGGCAGAGGTGTTTGACGTTGCCAATGCGGTTTTGGATGGCACCGACGCTGTCATGCTGTCGGCGGAAACGGCAGTCGGCCGCTATCCGGTTGAAACCGTTCGAGCGATGGCGCGAGTGATTGTTGGCGCGGAGCAGCATCCCACCCTTGAGCGCGCTCAGCATCAATCAACGCCCCTCTTTGGCGAGATCGATCAAGCTGTTGCCCTGTCTGCGATGTACGCCGCAAACCAGTTGTCGGGCATAAAAGCGGTTATTTGCCTAACCGAGACGGGCAAAACCCCGCGCTGGATGTCGCGCATGCAATCGTCCTTGCCGATTTTCGCGCTGGCAGAACAAGTGGGGACGAGCGCCATCACAGCGCTTTATAAGGGCGTTATTCCGGTTTATTTTGCAGCGTCGACCATGAAGCCTTCAATGATCAATCATTTGGCGGTGGAGGCCGTTCGCAAAATCGCGCATCTTGAGCCGGGTGATCTGGTGATTATGACGAAAGGTGATTTTGTGAATGTCCATGGTGGCACCAATACGTTAAAAATTATTCGTATCGGTGACATGATTCAATAACGTTGGATTGTCTTTGCGGCCAGCGCGGGCTGTTGGTTGCGCGAGCCTGCGAGTCAATCGCGATGACCTAACACTTAAGGAGTGCGTGTGGAAAATGATCAATGGTTAATCAACGGTAGTCCAAAAGGCCGAGCGCTGGAGGCGTCGGACTTTAAACGGCATACCATGTTATTGCCGGCTCTGACGGAAGGGGAGGTGCTGGTTAAAGTCGAGATGTTGAGCTTTGACCCTTCTCAAAAGGGCCAAATGGAAAACGTCGGCTATGCTGCGGAAACGGAATTTGGGCAGGTGATGAACGCCACCGGTGTGGGAGAAGTCATTGAGTCCAACGTCGATCGATTACCGATTGGTGCAAAAGTGATGGGCAGCCTCGGTTGGCAGCGCTATGCGGTGATGGCGGCAGAGAAGCTGGAGGTGATAACGGGGGATGCGCCGATGGCCGCGCACTTGGGGCCCCTTGGTGGCACGGGTCTTACTGCTTATTTTGGGTTGTTTCGAGTCGGCCGACCGATGCCGGGTGATACGGTTTTGGTGTCGGGTGCTGCTGGCGCCACGGGTTCGATTGTTGGCCAATTGGCAAAGCTTGCCGGCTGTCGTGTGGTGGGCATTGCAGGCGGAGCAGAAAAATGCGCCTGGCTGGTTAACGAGTTGGGGTTTGATGAGGCAATTGACTACAAGAGTGACCGCGTTAAAGCCGCAATTCGGGCGGCTTGCCCTTCTGGCGTAAACGTGTTTTTTGACAATGTTGGCGGCACGATTTTGAACGATGCATTGGCCTGTATTGCGCTCAATGCAAGGGTGGTAATTTGCGGTGGTATCTCGCGTTATGAGCAGGCCGTTCTGCCGGCTGGGCCTGCGAACTACTTTAACTTGGTTTTCCAGCGCTCAACCATGTCCGGCTTTTTGGTGACCGATTATGCGAGTGAGTTTCCAGCGGCTCGCGCCCGCTTAGCGGACTGGTTGCAACAAGGCCAGCTGCTTTATAAAGAAGATGTGCAGTCTGGTTTCGAGCAGATACCGGCGACCCTGAAACGGGTGTTTGACGGCGCCAATTTTGGCAAACAGCTGTTAAAGCTTTGATGTGCAGGGCCGTAATACAGCTAAAGGCCGCTCGCGACGTTTGCCTTCAATCCGCGGTTTGGGCTTGAATGAGCGGTTGGCCCTGTTGGGGCCGTTGCGATCGTAAGGCAGGGTTGAAGCCTGCAATGGGCGCGCTAATGGTCCGTTTCGCAGATCTTAACGGCGCGGGGCATCGTTAAGTCATAGGTAATCTTGGGTTGCGATGCTTGCGCTTTTTGGCTCGCAGTAGCCGGCAGCGAATGGTGTGATTCGCTGCCGTGATCCTGGTTGCTAGGAGGGCTCGACTAGGAGGCCTCGTCCGATGTTGTAGCAGGTTCTTTAAATCGCCCCTCACTGAGGATCAGTAAATACTGGTTTTTGGCTTTCTTAAGCATGTCATCGAGATACGCTTTCAAGCTTTCATGATCGATGCTTGAGATGGCATCCGCCAATTGTTGGTTGCCATCGAAGTTCTGATAACCCTCATCTAAATCAGACCAATACCGCCAAGCGCGTTCGCCAAGGTTTTTATCTTTCTCGAGCACCTGCGCGATCAAGCCTTCTTGATTCTGTGCATAGTCTTCAGGGCTCATATCAGCCAGTCGGATGACCTCGCCTGCAAGAAATTCAAGGGTTTTTTGATGCAAGGCATCAGCTGGCGCTGAAGGCGATTGAATGACAAAGCCTAGGCCGCCCTGCTGCTCAAATTCTGGACTAAATGCGGACACCACGTAACCCAGTTGTTGCTCTGTGCGCAGAGAGGAGAAATATTCCGGTGCGATGATGTGGCCTAAGAGGTTGCTTTTAGCCGTCTCGAGTAGGGCGTCATCATTGTTCTGAAGATACAACACGAGGGATGCATCGTTATGATCGATGTCCATGACTTCAGTGATTGGCCCGTCAATTTGGGTTACGGTCGGGGCTGCGGCAGCGGTTGGTGTAATCACTAAGCTATTGGCCAATTGGGCTTGGATCCGCTGCGCGGCCGCCATGTCCAGGTTGCCAACCGCCAGTGCTTCAACACCAACCTGCTCAAAATAAGCGTCTCGCCAAAGGCTCAGATCTTCAGGTGTCACCGTCGCCAATTCAGCCAATTGATCTGCCGCGGGCCAGCTCGAGGACAAAATGTTTTGTCTTAAGCGATCAAAGCCTTGCTGAAAGGGTCTGTTTTTAAAGGAGTCTTGCAAACTGTTTTCGAGCTCGGTTTTTAAAACAAGAAACCGGTCTGGGTTAATGGTAAGGCTGGTTAATCGGTCTAAGACCACCTGCAGCAGTTCGCTTTGTTTATCCTGGTAGCCGCCGAGGCTGATCCGAAAGCCGCGGTCTGGTGTCGAGATACCATAACTCACGCCAGCCAGAAGTGCGGGATAGGATAAGGCGTTGAGATCATCTTCAACTAAGTTTCGGTATAAGCGTGCGCGCACACTATCAGCAACTGAAATCAGGCCATCGGGTCGTCTTAGGCTGACGTGGAGCATGGCCCGGGGCACACCAAACTCAGTGTCAGCGGCAAGGTAAAATGCTATTGGGCCCGTACTCGGCAAGGCCTCGGGTGCATTATCAGCCGATTCAATTAAGGTTAAATCTTCGGGTAGAAAGGGGTTTGGCGCCGGCAGCGTCAGGGCGCCGGATTCGGCATCGCGGCGCTCGATACCACTGTCCAAAGCGTAAGCAACATCAAACCATTGCTCTGTTTTGTCACCCTCAACCTCAGGTCCGGCAACCGTTACCAGAACATTGTCTGGCCGCAGATAACTTAAGTAATTATCGATCAGTTCAGCATCAAAGTTTTCCAGTAAATAAGGGGCAACCAAAAGATCCTTTGCGGGAAACTTCATGAGGTTGGGGGCGAGACTTTGGACTGCGGCAATGGACGGGATCTGTTCCCGAAACCGAAACCCCAAGGTCGCAACGGTTGCGGCCTCTCGATACAGCCACGCTTGGGCTTTCTCGGTGCGTAATAGATTAATGTAGTCGAATACAAGATCGGTGATGGCGGGCACGTGATCCATGCCGGCTTTGGTGAGTTGTACGCTGATGTCAAAGATCGCATTGGCTTGATCGATATTTTCGCTGCCGGCGCCGAGGCCTGTAATCCAGCCTTTTTGGGTCAGCAATTGATGCAGGCTGCCTTGTCCTTCATGCCCGATGAGAGAACCGATATAACCCGTCGGTTTTGTTTGGTAATAAGGGTCAATGGCTGGAATCGGGAACGAAAAGGAGACAGATCGATCTGACTTTAGGGTTTGATGTCGTAAGGTTGCTGGCAATTGTCCGGGTGCGGTTAAAGGGGTCGTTAGGTCCAGGTTAGGTAAATCTCGGTTAGGCACCTGGCCTAGGAGTTCGGTGACCCAGGGCTTAAGCGTTGCAATGGGCTCGTTATGTAAAATGACAGCCCCCATCTGATTGGCAGAATAATGGCCTTCAAAAAAAGTGATCAACGCGCTGTAGGCATCGCCGTCGAGCGTATCGAGGGTGCCGATATTGAACTTGGACATCGGGTGCTCAGGGTTCATGGCGACCTTCTGGACCATAAAACCGCGCCAGCCATCTTCTTTGATTTGCATCTGGTACTCTGAGTGCACCGCATTTTTTTCTCGGTCAACATAGGTCTTGTCGAGTAACGGCGAGATAAAAAATTGTGCAAAGCGGTCTAAGCCTTCGACGAAATACTCCGGCTGGATATCAAAAAAGTAATTGGTGTGATCGGGGGCGGTATACGCATTCGAGCCGCCGCCATGTTTTTGAACAAACGCAAAATAGCCATCGGGTTCAGGGTATTTCTCGGTCCCAATAAACAACATGTGCTCTAAAAAGTGCGCTAGGCCGGGCCGATCCTCTGGATCGTGAAAGCTGCCTCGAAAGGCGACTAATGCAGCAGCTGACTTATCCGCATCTGGGTCTGATATGAGCAGGACGCGCATACCGTTGTCGAGGGTGACGTGGGCGTAATCCCTTTGATCGTTGGGACTTTTGACAACCACATCGGTTGCGCTCGTGTCGGTTAAAGGTGCGGGTGCTGGGCTGGTCGCGCAGCCCGAGATGATTGCCAGGCTGAAGAGCACAAAGCACCCGATCTGGGCGAGGTTTATAAGGCGGGTCATAGCGTATCCTAGTCGTCAGGTGGTCATAAAATTAAAAAGGGTAGTATAACGCTCGAAAGCTTAAAAGCAGGGTGTTTACGCCGCACAGAACCTTCAGCTCAACCGATGTGGGCATCCTGCCAAAAAAGCAATCCGGATGCTGCACGCGCCATGCGCCGTTAAGGCCTTTGTAAGCCCAGGGCATCGATCGATGCGATTTGTTCCATCGATAAAGGTCCGCCGCCATCGAGGCAGGCCATGAGTTCTTGTCGGTTTTTAACGCCGAGGACAACGGTCGACACCCCCTGCATGGCAAGGGCATAACGATGCGCGACGATCGCTGGATCCATGGCCCAGGTTTGGCAAAGCGCGCGGAAGGGTGCGGCCCGTTCGTAATCCAGCATTTCCGGATGATCCATGGCAATAGGTCGATCAAATTCCAGGCACAGTGCGCCGGCTTGAACCGCGCGAATACCCATCACGCCGATCCCGTTTGCTGCAGCTTGCGCCATGAGGGCTCTCTGTCGAGCCGCTTCAGGATAGCGCTTGATGCCGCCTGGGCTGTCCAATAAATTGCTAATCAGCTGCACCGCCTGCGGTGGTTTGTCGCTGGCTAAAATTTGTTCGATGGCATCGGGGTGACCGGTACCCGTGACGCCCCAGGCACCAATCAGACCGCGCTTGATCAGCGCTTCAAAGGCGGGCCTCACAGCCTCATCAAAACATTGTTGAGTGACCGACCATTGTGTTTGCGTTTCGTTCAGCGGCGTAGGGAACTGGTAATCATCTAAGATGATCTGGGAGTGCAAAAAGAACAGATCAATGTGCTCGGCCCTTAGGCTGTCTAAGCTGCGCAGGATGGATTTTTCTAAGCGATCTGCAATGGCCTCGGTGGTGTCGGTTGCGAGTAAACACTTCGAGGTCACCCGGATGCCGTCGGGGAGGCTGCCGTCGAAGGCCGCCCCAACCACACTTTCTGCTTCACCGCGGCCGTACATTGGCGCAAGGTCCAGCAGGGTTACGCCGTGATCGACGGCCGCTTGCACCGTTGCAATGGCCTCGGCGCGATCGGTTGATCCCCAAACTTGACCGATACCGCCGCCGCCAAGGGTATAGTCGCTAACAGGCCATAGTGCGCCGAGCTGATTCATAGATCTCCTTATTATGGGTTTACGCCAAGGTTTGATTGGCGCCTTGCGCGTTCGCAAAACCGAAACCGCCCCGTGGTTAAAAGCCCTTAGCATCCCACAAAGACAAGACCCGATCGCTTTGGTGCCAAAAAGGCGTAAGGGTTACATCTTTTCGTTAAGGGCCGACGGTGGCTGTCGCGCATCTAATACCTCGCGCACCGCGCGATGCTCATCCTCATTAAAAGAAAATCGCATGAGTAGCAGCGCGCCAACAATATAGCAGGCGCAAGGCATGAGCGCCAAAAGCCAGCGGATGGTGTCTTGCGTCGCCTCGGATTGCTCGACATTGGGCTCAAACCCTGAGAATTGCAGCGCAAGGCCAATGACAAAAGCGGTGATTGAACTGGCGATTTTGCGGACTAAATTCCAAACCGCGAGATAAGCACCTTCTTTGCGTTCACCCGTCATGAATTCATCGTAGTCGACAATATCGGCCTGTATCGAGGGCGGCAGTACCGCCCCGGCGCCCGCGCCAACCCCAGCAAAAAAGCAGCAGGTGTAAACGTATAGATCGTTCCCCGCGCCAGCAAAGAATAGGCTGCCATAGGATACCGCTGAGATGAGGGTCCCGATGATCCAAAGATTGCGTTTGCCGGTGCGTTTTGAAAAACGGATCCAAAGCGGGGCGAACAGGAATTGTGGAATTTGATAAACAACCAAAATGATGACCAGGGAATCCATTTTAACAACGTATTCGGCGGCGTAGGCGGCAAGGATGCCAAGCGTTGCGCCGCCAAAGGTTTCAATACCGTAAACAATCAGTAACAGTCTGGCGTGTGGGTTTCTTAGGATATCCAGAAAGGTTTGAAAGGGGTTTTTAAACGCCCGACCTTGATGGGCCGCGCGTTCCGGCAGAAGGTAGGTGGTCCAAATTACCAGTAGCGCGATGGCTGCGGCGGCAAACATCGACAACTGGAAGGCAAAGAGCCGTTTGTCTTCTGCCTGTTGCATTAAGTGTAGTGATAAGAGTCCTGCCGCCACGCCGAAGATACCGATCATGTGGCTT
>JAFMIA010000033.1 GCA_017854255.1 Pseudomonadales bacterium | reverse complement strand
GCAGGTTTCTCAGCGGTCGATGCGTTCTTTTGTCCCGTGGCGATTCGGGTTGTGCGTTATGGTCTGCCGCTCACACAGCCAAGCATTGATTATTGTCATCGACTTTTGGCGCTGGAACCCATGCGGGATTGGGTGTCGGACGCGCTAAACGAACCGTGGTTCGATGAGACAGAGGAAGCGGCTGCGAGAACTCATGCAGATTTGATTGAGGATCAAAGGATATTGATTTGATGAATATCCGGTCCGTGCATCGAGGCCGTTTTGATTGAGGGAGCCGTTTGCTATGCTTGTCAGCGCTCGATTACCCAATAAGGGATCATTTAGTTTTACGGTAAACAGGCGGCAGGCCCTAAAAGCCGGGCGCGGTGAGGGCTTGATGCGACGCGTTAGTGCCGCCTAGGGCGCCGAGTTTATTGTCTGAATCAAAGCGCGATTGCAGGCAAATCATGCACGCTTTGCGTCTTAAGTTGCGGCGTCAGCAAGGGCAGATAGACAAAAACAAGAATCCAAACATGAATAGGAAAGGAATGAACATGACAGACCAGGCAGGTAACCTCGATACGTTTCGAGCAGAAGTCGCAGAATGGTTGCAAGGGAACTTCCCCGAAAACCTGAAGAGTCAGGGAATTGCGCCTTTTGGCGGGGTCGAAGGCGACCGAGTCGTCGAGGGTGAGGCGGCGCTTTGGCGCGACCGGCTGGCGAGTCGGGGTTGGGGTACGCCAACTTGGCCTGCAGAACTTGGTGGCGGTGGGTTAAATCATCAAGAAGCGAAGGTCTTGTCGGAAGAAATGCATCGAGTAGGGGCGATTAATCCGATCCCGCTGTTGGCTGGAATGGGCGTGACAATGGTGGGCCCAACGATTCTAGAATATGGTACTGAAGACCAAAAACAGCGCCATATCCCAGGGATCTGCAGTGGCAAGGTTCGCTGGTGTTTGGGGTACTCTGAGCCGAATGCCGGATCAGATCTCGCATCCTTAGCCACAAAAGCCGAGGAAAACGGCGATCATTGGTTGATTAATGGTCAGAAAGTATGGACCTCGGGCGCGGATATTTCTCAGTGGTGTGGCGCGCTCGTGCGGACGGACAGCAGTGTTAAGAAGCGTGATGGCATTAGTTTCTTGATGCTTGAAATGGATCAGCCTGGGGTTGAGACGCGGCCGATTAAGTTGATCGCAGGGGCGTCTCCCTTTTGTGAAACCTTTTTTAATGATGCAAGAGCTGAGAAGGACGATTTGCTTGGCGCACTTAACGATGGGTGGAGTGTCGGTAAGCGGTTGTTGCAGTACGAACGGGCCAGTCAAACTGGCGCGCGCCCGACCAGCAATAAAGTCTCGGGTTCTTTGCAATCACTTGCTAAATCGTATGTTGGTGAGACGGAAACCGGTGAGCTTGCGGATGCGGACCTACGCGTTCGAATTGCAGACCATCTGATGCATACCAGAGCACATGGTTTAACCATTGCGCGGATCACAGCAGAGGCCAAGGGTAATCCCGAGGTCAGCGCTGCGGCCTCAATTCTCAAAAACTCGGCCACAAGAGTCTCTCAGGAGCGCGCCGAACTCACCTTGGAGTTCATGGGTCACCAGGGCTTAGGCTGGGAAGGCGATGACTTTAGTGAGGATGAAATTGAGCATGTCCGAGGCTGGCTTGGGGGTAAGGCAATCTCGATCTATGGCGGCTCGTTTGAAATCCAAAACAATATTATTGCGAAGAACATCCTGGGTCTGCCAGAAACGACACAAAAAGGTTAACGGGGGAGATCACGATGGCTGCATTAAGTGAAGAGCAACAAATGATTAAAGACCAGGCCTCAGCCTGGGTGCGGGAACAAGCGCCGGTTTCAACCTTTCGTGCAATGCGAGATCAAGGTCTCGCTCAGGGTTTCTTTTCTGAGACTTGGCAAGCAATGATTGAGATGGGTTGGACGGGTCTCGTTGTACCCGAGCCGTATGGCGGGGCAGGGTTGGGCTATCAGACGCTTGGTTTGGTTTTGGAGCAATTAGGGAGAAACCTGGTGGCTTCTCCTTTATACGCCTCATCCGTAGTCGGGGCCGCGGCCCTGATGCACTCGGGCTCCGAGGATCAAAAGCAAAGTTTGCTCCCGAAAATTGCCGATGGTAGCCGACTGGTCGTACTTGCGTTGGAAGAGGGACCAAGGCACAACCCCAGTCAGATAAAGTGTCGTGCAGAACTGACCTCGAGCGGTGTGAGGCTGTCCGGCACGAAACAATTTGTCATGGAAGGCAGTGCAGCAACCGATTTCGTTGTGGTTGCAAATGTCGATCATGGGGCGGGCGAACAAGGCGTTGGCTTGTTTTTGGTTGCCTGTGATGCCCCGGGCGTTCATCGTCATGCTGTCAAAACGATGGATTCTAGAGGGTACGCAAGTGTTACCTTTGACGGGGTGACCCTTGATGTAGATGCCATGTTGGCAGGGCCCGATACGGGTAAAGCTGTGCTCGAAGCAGTGCTCTCCGTTGCAACGGCGGCGCTTGCCGCTGAGATGCTTGGCACGGCCGCGGCGGCCTTTGATATGACCTTGGATTATCTCAAAACGCGGAAACAGTTCGGTCAAGTTATCGGTGGTTTTCAAGCGCTCGGTCATCGCGCTGCTGGGCTTTACGCTGAAATGGAGTTAACCCGTTCTTGCGTTGAAGCGGCGCTCACAGCGCTTGATCAGGGCTCTCAGGATGCTCAGGAACTGGTTGCGCTGGCAAAATGTAAGGCGAGTGAGTTTCTGCACGAGATGTCGAGCCAATTGATCCAGATTCATGGCGGTATTGGGATGACGGATGAGTTCGACGCCGGTTTTTACTTGAAGCGCGCGAGGGTTCTTGAAAATGCTTTGGGTAATGCCGCCTACCACCGAGATCGTTACGCTAAGTTATTGGATTTCTAAAGAAATGTGATTGACGAGCAATCATCTTGGGTTTTATTGGAACAGGTTCTGATTCGGCGGTTGTGATGGCTTCTTATAGGCTCTATAATTGCCGCCCCCGAAGGGTCTAGATCCACGGGTGCACCGGTCCGCGTTCGGGTAATCCGTCCGGCTGGGGTGATCAAACAATGCGAAAGTGGCGGAATTGGTAGACGCGCTGGATTTAGGTTCCAGTACCGCAAGGTGTGAGAGTTCGAGTCTCTCCTTTCGCACCACTTTTAAGACAACAGCAAGATGCTAAAAGCTCGACGAGCTTAAGGCTGTTCTGCGAGTACCATATCGAGGTGGTGAACGGTTATGCAAGTTACGGTTGAGACAGTTTCAAAACTTGAGCGCAAGATGCGCATTACGGTGCCCGCCTCGGAAGTCTCCGAGAAGGTCGAAGTGAAGATTAAGCAGGCCGCGGGGCAGGTTCGGATCAAAGGCTTTCGGCCCGGCAAGGTGCCTATAAGAGAAGTTCGTCGTCGATTTGGGCCGGGCATTTTGCAAGAAGTCTCTAGCGAAATCATGCAGCAAAGCTTTGCAGCGGCCGTTGATCAGCAATCTTTAAAGCCTGCGGGCATGCCGGAAATCAATGATGTCGTGATGGAGCTGGATAAAGACCTCTCATTCTCTGCTTTGATTGAAATTTTTCCGGAAATTAAGTTAGGCGCGTTCGAAGATATCAGTGTGTCAAAGCCGGTGGCTGAAGTGTCGCCAGACGATCTCGAGATGATGATTGAGAAGCTCAGGGAGCAGCGTAAATCCTTCTTAGCGGTTGACCGAGCCGCGGCACTCGAAGACCAGGTAACGATTGACTTCTCAGGGACGGTCGACGGGGAAGCCTTTGATGGCGGACAAGCCGACGGCAATAAGCTGGTTCTAGGGTCCAATTCGATGATTCCCGGGTTTGAAGATGGGATTGTTGGTTTAAAGACGGGTGATGAACAAGATGTCACGGTGACCTTCCCCGAGGATTATCAGGCGGAAGATTTGGCGGGTAAGCAGGCTGTGTTTGCGGTCAAAGTTCATGAGGTTGCCGAATCGACTCTGCCAGAATTAGACGAGGATTTTTTTAAGGAATTTGGGGTCGAAGATGGCGGTATGGATGCCTTTCGAGTTGAAGTTCAAAATAATATGGAAAAAGAGCTGAAGGCAGCGGTTGAAAATCGGGTCAAAACCCAAGTGATGGATGGGTTGATTAAAGTGACGCCTGTGGATTCGCCTAAAGCCTTAGTGAACGAAGAATGCAACCGTATGCGCCAAGAAATGGTGCAACAGTTTGGCGGGGGGCAGCAATTCGATGTAAATATGCTGCCGCTCGAGTTATTTACCGATCAAGCCGAGCGGCGGGTTAAGCTCGGCCTGATTGTGAACGCAATTGTTGAACAGAATAATGTGGTTGCCGACGAGGCGCAGGTCCGTTCCAAAATAGAGGAAATAGCGAGCAGCTATGAGCAGCCTGAGCAGCTGATTAATTACTACTATAGTAATGAGCAGCAGTTGAATCAGGTTCAAAGCTTGGTGCTGGAAGAGCAAATTGTTGCGTTAATTTTAGCCTCCGCGCATATTGAAGAATTACCCGTTAGCTATGAAGAGGCACTTAAGCCCGCTGAACCGGAAGTGGCTGAAGGTGAAGGTGAAGGTGAAGGCGAGGATGCCGCTGAGGTGCTCGATGACGCGACGGCGGATAACGCTGGCGCTGATGATAAAGCTTAAAGGGTCCTGAATTTAGGGTTTCTCCTGCGAGGTTATTAGGGTTCAGTTTGACGTCAGTTTGTATCGGAAAAAGCAGGCTTTGCGGTCTGTCGATAATCTTGAGCGGCGCCAAATGCGTAGAAAAGGGTCAGCAGGGTTATAACTTGCTTAGTGGTAGCAGATACGTGTCTAAAGTTAGACGAACGACTGACGAAATGTTTACAGTCAAGAGCGCGTAAAAAAAAGCAGGCGCGGTCGAGATTCAAGGCAGTCTGGTCGCACGCTGGATGGGCCCTTGAGTTTTGAAATTTAGGGCTTATATCAGTAAGGGTGCAGCCGTCGGGTCAATCTTTGAGTACCTGATGCCAGATGATGAGTTCTTAGTTCAAAAGGGGTTTGCTGAAAAAGCCCGTTAAAGGCAGATAGAAGAATAAAGGTGTAATGGTCGAATAAGGCCAATAGCCTTGCGTTGCAAGGTGCCGTTCAGCCTGTTAGAAAAGGTTTAAGTTTCCCGTAAAGCAGATTAGGAAAAGGGCCGTACCCATGAAGTCAGATTTTAATGATTCAATGCAGCCGGTGACACAAGGTCTCGGTTTGATTCCAATGGTTCTAGAGCAAACTGCTCGAGGTGAACGTTCTTACGACATTTACAGCAGGCTTTTGAAGGAGCGCATTATCTTCGTTGTCGGACCCATTGATGACAATGTGGCCAATTTAATCGTTGCACAGTTACTGTTCGCTGAGTCTGAAAATGCAGACAAGGATGTTCAGTTGTATATCAATTCGCCAGGGGGGTCGGTGACCGCAGGTCTTGCAATCTACGACACGATGCAGTTCATTAATTGCGATGTATCAACCTTGTGTATTGGTCAAGCAGCGAGTATGGGCGCCCTGTTGTTGGCGGGCGGCGCCGCGGGTAAGCGGTATTGTTTGCCGAATTCTAGGGTGATGATCCATCAGCCGAGCGGTGGCTCGCAGGGTCAAGCTTCGGACATTGAAATACAGGCAAAAGAGATCCTATATCTGCGTGAGCGGATGAACGAAATCATGGGGTTTCATACGGGCAAGACACCAGAGCAGCTCGCCTTAGATACAGAGCGCGACTATTTTATGAATGCACATGATGCCCAGGCTTATGGGTTAATCGATAAGGTCCAAGAGCCGAGATCGATTAATCTATCGGCCGTCAAATAAGCGGTACTAAAAATCGGCGGCGCAAAGACGAATTTTGATCCTCAAAGGTTGACCCTTAGAGGTGGCGATTTGAGTCGTATTAACCAACACACTGGTCAGACCGCTTGGGATGATTTAAGGTTTAGTCATTCGGTTGATCATCATCGGGTGAAGCCGTCCGAGCTGTTTTAGACTCGGGTATCGTTGAAAGATCGATAGCAATGTCTTGACAAGTAATGTCTTGATCTAAACGTAGCAAGGTCGCGCCGGACCGCAAACTGCACCAGCGACTCGGAATTTTTCGAAAGAATCGGAAGTGAGGTGAATATGTCTGACGATCATGATGGAAATAATGGCGACGGAAAGTTACTACACTGTAACTTCTGTGGCAAAAGTCAGCACGAAGTTCGGAAACTGATTGCCGGACCATCCGTTTATGTTTGTGATGAGTGCGTCGAGTTGTGCAACGATATCATTCGTGAAGAATTGCAAGAAACGCCTGATGAAGCCGAGTTTAAAAAGCTCCCGACACCTCGCGAGATCAGCGCGATTCTCGATGAGTATGTCATTGGTCAAACCCGAGCAAAACGTGTGCTCGCGGTGGCAGTGTACAATCACTACAAGCGTCTGAACTACTCCGGTAAGAAAGACGATGTGGAGCTTCAAAAAAGCAATATCTTATTGGTTGGGCCAACGGGTGTTGGTAAGACATTACTCGCCGAGACCTTAGCAAGATTGCTCGACGTGCCCTTTACCATCGCAGATGCAACCACGCTGACCGAGGCGGGCTATGTCGGTGAAGATGTCGAAAACATCATTCAAAAGCTCCTTCAAAAATGTGATTACGATGTGGATAAAGCACAGGTGGGGATCGTTTACATCGATGAAATTGATAAGATCTCTCGAAAAAGTGATAACCCATCGATCACCAGAGACGTATCCGGTGAGGGCGTTCAGCAAGCGCTATTGAAATTAATAGAAGGCACCGTGGCCTCAGTACCGCCGCAGGGCGGTCGCAAGCATCCGCAGCAAGAATTCCTGCAGGTTGATACCTCCAATATCTTGTTCATCTGTGGTGGCGCTTTTGCAGGGCTCGACAAGGTCATTCTGGATCGCTCCGCTAAAAGTGGGATCGGCTTTGGTGCGACGGTCGTTTCAGAAAGCAGTAAGAAAAACCTAGGGGAAACCCTCAAAACCGTTGAGCCAGAAGATCTGGTTCGATATGGCTTGATCCCGGAATTCGTTGGCCGGTTACCGGTGCTCGCGACCCTTGACGAACTGGATGAGGACGCGCTTGTACGAATATTGACAGAGCCTAAGAATGCGTACACCAAACAGTACGCCAAGCTCTTCGAAATGGAAGAGGTTGAGATTGATTTTCGGGAAGACGCTTTAAGGGCGATCGCCCGTAAAGCGACAGAGCGCAAAACGGGCGCGCGGGGTTTACGCTCGATTTTAGAATCTGTTTTGCTGGATGTTATGTACGACATTCCTTCTGAAGAAGAAGTTGTGAAAGTGGTCGTTGATGAGAATGTGATTCTTGGCAAGAGCGAGCCAATGCTGATTTATCAACAGCCGCCGGAACAAAAGAAGAGCCAAGAGCAGTAAAGTCTCCCTTACCTGTTTTGCAAAGCAACCCATGAGCGCCAGCTGCGGTGATGCGCATCCGGCGTTCAAGACCTCAAAACCATTTCCCCATGGCTGTTGTCGATGGACAGTGGTCACCTGAGCACCCGGGCCACCGTTGTCAGTCGGCCGGAGAGCCCCTGAGGCATCATGGGTCAGCGTCGGTCTTCAAAAAAACGCGATCTACTCTAAACGGCCTTGGTTGCAGCGTTGTTTCAGCACTTTGATCCATTTCTTGCGCAACCCCGTTTAGGAATAGGCAAGCTATTGGGTTTGAGCGGATTGACGGTCAGTCAGGAAGCTTGGCGGGATATTTTACGCAACCGACCCGCAGTTTTTGCTTCGGCCCACGTCCGGTTTTTCTTGTTTTGCTTGCGCCCAAAATATTTTGGGTGTGCACGCGATAATTAGTGATTTTTGTCTCAAAGGTTCGCGTATATTCAGAGGTAGGTGTGATAGTTTATGAAAGAGTAAACAGCCTGACCGAGCTGCCGCTGCGTGAATGAGATGGAAAGCGGCAACTGGGAAGGCAAGTTTCAGCAAGCGCTTGTCTTCGCAGACAAGATGAATTAACGGAGTAAACAATTAGATGTCAACAATTTTTGAAGTGCCAGTCGTGACTCTTCGGGATATGGTCGTGTATCCCCATGGCGTTCAACCGCTTTTTATTGGAACGCCAAAGTCGATTGCGGCGCTGGAGGCGGCGCAAGCGCAAGAGGGCGATAAGCGGATTTTATTACTCGCGAAGATTGAGCCCGAAAACAATGACCCAAAGACGGATGATCTTTATCGGTATGGCACGACGGCCACGATCCTGCAATTAATCCGCCTGCCAGACAAGACCGTCAAAATTCTTGTGGAAGGCGAGAGTCGGGCGCAGGTGCTTGACCTCCGCGACGAAACCGAGCTGTTTCGGGCTGATATCGAATTGGTGGCAGAAGAGGCTTTGGTTGAGGGTGAGGCCGAGGTGCTTTGCCAGGGTTTGATGAAGACCTTCGAAGCCTATGTTGAAGCCAGCAAAAAAATTCCGTCGGAAGTCGTGACCACCGTCTCTGGTATTACCCAACCCAGCCGTTTGGTCGATACGATCGCGGCCCAACTGACGCTTAGCTTGAAGGAAAAGCAAGCGCTACTCGAGGTCCAAAATGTCCGGCGTCGAATCGAGCGGCTATCGACGCTTCTAACCGGCCAGATTGAAGTTTCGGGGCTGGATAAAAAAGTCCGAGGTCGCGTCAAAAAACAAATGGAGAAAAGCCAGCGCGAGTATTATCTCAACGAGCAAATGAAGGCGATACAAAAGGAGCTCGGTGACCTAGACGAGGGCCCAACAGAAATTGAGCAACTGCAATCCAAAGTCGAAGCCTCAGGGATGCCGGCTGAAGCCCGTGAGAAAGTTACCGCTGAAATTAAGAAACTGAAAATGATGTCGCCTATGTCGGCCGAAGCGACGGTCGTGCGCAGCTATCTTGATTGGATGCTGAACACCCCTTGGAAGAAGCGCTCTCGGGTCAAAACCGATATCGGCGCTGCTGAGCGGATTCTGAACGAGGATCATTATGGGTTGGAAGACGTTAAGGAGCGAATCCTTGAGTTCCTTGCTGTTCAGAAACGGGTCAAGAAAAATAAGGGCCCTGTCCTGTGCTTGGTAGGGCCGCCCGGTGTTGGTAAAACCTCACTAGGCGAGTCGATTGCGCGAGCAACCAATCGTAAATTTGTTCGGATGGCGTTGGGCGGTGTCAGAGACGAAGCGGAAATCAGGGGCCACAGGCGAACCTATATCGGTTCAATGCCCGGCAAGGTGATTCAGAAGTTGACCAAGGTCGCGGTGAAAAACCCACTGTTTCTATTGGATGAAATTGACAAGATGGGGCAGGATCATCGGGGCGACCCTGCTTCCGGCTTGCTTGAGGTGCTCGACCCAGAGCAAAACTATAGCTTCAATGATCATTATCTTGAGGTGGACTATGACCTTTCTGAAGTGATGTTTATCTGCACTTCAAATTCAATGAACATTCCGGCGCCACTGCTTGATCGGATGGAAGTGATCCGGATTCCGGGCTACACCGAGGATGAAAAGTTAAATATTGCAACCCGGTTTTTGTTCGCAAAACAGCTTAAAAATAATGGGCTGACGGCAGGTGAACTCACCATGACAGACGCTGCAATGCTGGACCTTATTCGGTTTTACACAAAAGAAGCCGGGGTTCGTGGTCTAGAGCGTGAAATTTCAAAAATTTGTCGTAAGGTCGTCAGGGCCGTGACCTCAAGTGAGCAGCAGTTGCCGATGGTCATTGAGCCAGAGCAGCTTGAGGACTATCTTGGCGTGCGTCGGTTCAAATACGGCCGGGCCGAAACCGAAGATCAGATCGGTCAGGTAACGGGTCTTGCCGTGACCAGTGTTGGTGGTGAGTTATTGTCCATTGAGACGGCTGTAGTGCCTGGTAAAGGCGTGACTACGAAGACCGGCTCCCTTGGTGATGTAATGCAAGAGTCTATTCAAGCCGCGATTACCGTGGTGCGGAGTCGATCGGAGGCTTTGGGTATTGATCCAGACTTTCACAAAAAGGTGGATCTTCACATCCATATGCCAGAAGGCGCGACACCGAAAGATGGACCCAGTGCGGGGATTGCGCTCTGTACGGCGTTGGTGTCCGTGTTAACCGATATCCCGGCTCGGGCGGATGTTGCGATGACAGGCGAGATTACCTTGCGTGGTCAAGTGCTGGCCATCGGAGGCTTAAAGGAAAAACTGCTTGCGGCGCACCGAGGCGGGATTCAGACCGTATTAATTCCTGAGGATAACCGGAAAGATCTAAAAGATATTCCCAAAGTGATACTCGATGCATTGACGGTCCACCCGGTTCAATGGATTGATCAAGTGCTAGAGATTGCATTGGCGCGACAGCCAGAGCCGTGGGTGGCCGGCGCTGATACACCCTCTGAGATTGAATCCGAGGCGACAACCGAAAATCGTGTGAGCCCACACTAGTATTGCTTGACCGGTTAGGGGGCAGTTGTTATAAAAAGAACGTGCATCTAGAAACGTCAGAAGTATCCATTTAACAATCAAAATGAAATTAAGAGGTGAATTTTGAACAAACAAGAATTAATCGACAATATTGCTGAATCTGCTGATATCTCAAAGGCGGCTGCAAGCCGAGCGCTGGATGCGGTGGTTGACTCTGTGACTGGTTCGCTGAAGGCTGGTGATTCATTGACGCTTGTTGGCTTCGGCACCTTTTCTGTTCGTCGGCGCGAGGCGCGTGCCGGTCGTAATCCGAAGACGGGCGAAGCGATTCAAATTAAAGCGGCTAATGTTCCAGCCTTTAAAGCGGGTAAGGCTTTAAAAGACGCGGTCAACTAAACGACTTAACCGTTTCATGCGCCGATCGTGGTTCGTTGAAACGGCGTCGAGTATCCGATAAACGTTGAATCGATTTAAGTTCAACAGAGTCAAGTTTAAAAGTATTAAGTTGAATAGCTTTAATTTGAATAGCATTAGGTTGAATAGCATTAAGTAGTTGAATAAAACGGCGCCCTAGGGCGCCGTTTTATTTTGTGTCAAACCGGCTCAGGGCGGTTCTCAGATAAATTATTGGTGTAAACTAGCTGATCGAAGAGCGAGTTGCTGCAAGGGGTTTTTATGTCGATCATGAGTATGCGTGAGCGGGGCCAAGGCTTCGGTACCAAGGTAATTATTGGTTTAATTATCATAGCCTTTGCGTTCTTTGGTTTAGGGTCAATCACTACCTTTTTGACGCCGGTTGCGCGCGTGGCGAGTGTCAATGGTGACGATGTTACCGCGTCCGAGATGGAGGTTGCGGTTGAACGTAATCGGCGGATGTTAATGGGTCAAGGCATGACGCCTGAAAGCCTTGATGAAGATGAATTGCGAGCGAACGTTTTACAATCCTTAATTACGCGTAAGCTATTGAGTCAAGTCGTCGATGAATTGAGCCTGACGGCAAGTGATGCCAGTTTAGATCAATCGTTGATGGAAACTGAGGTTTTTCAGGTCAACGGTAGCTTTGATGCGAATCAGTATCGGTTGGTGCTCGCCAGCGCAGGCTACGATCCCGTGACTTACCGAGAGGAGCTGCGCCTAGACGAGGCTTTAGGTCAGTTGTCAGAGGCGATACAAGGGTCATCGTTTATGACTGACGCTGAAATGCTCCGAACGACCAGCCTGACGCGCCAGACTCGAGACGTGACCTACATCACGTTTAACGCCCAGAATCTTGAGACGGATCTCACGGTCGATCCGGGGAGTGTTCAAGATTACTATGATGATAATCGAGACCAGTTCTTCACCGAAGAAATGATCGATGTTGCCTATGTGCAATTAGCGAAGGCAGATCTCATGAGCGCGGTAGACGTCACATCAGAGGCACTGCAGGCTTTTTATACTGACCGAATCGATCTTTATACGCAGGACGAACAAAGGCGGATAGCCCATATCCTCATTGCTGTTTCTGAAGATCAGGACCGGGATGCAGCACTGGCAAAAATCCTCGAAATTCAGTCGGAACTTGACGCAGGCGTCGCCTTCTCAGAATTAGCAAAATCTTTTTCTGAAGACCCGGGTAGTGCTGCTGTGGGGGGCGACTTGGGTATGGCCGAACGGGATATTTTCGTTGCGCCTTTTGAAACAGCGGCGTTTGAATTGGCCTCGCAAGGCGATATCTCACCGCCGGTCGAAACGGAGTTTGGTTTTCACCTGATCCAACTGTCGGAGCTTGAGCCGGCGATGGTAACCCCATTTGACCTAGTGGCTGAATCGGTTGAGCAAGCTTATCGGGAAGAGACAGTTAAGGAAGACTATGTCGCATCGATGAGTGAGCTGGATGAAATGGCTTTTGAGGACTCTGATTTGCAAGGTATTTCCGATCAGCTGGATTTAGACATTGTCGAGCTGACCGGTCAAGGTCGAGGCTCAACCGTCGGTATCCTGGCAAACGCGGCAGTTAAAGAAGCACTTTTCTCGCCTGATTTAATGATCGATGGCAACAATAGTGCGGTAATCGAACTGAATGATGGCGCGGCGGTGGTTGTTCGTGTCACGGCTTATGCAGAAAGTATGTTGAAGCCTTTTGAGGCGGTGACACAAGAGATTGAGACGACGTTGAGACAAATCAAAGCTAGCGGCTTGGCGCAATCCTTAGCGCTTGAGGTGGTCGCAAAGCTGCAAGCGGGCGAAATCACGCGGGCAGTTGCTGAGGCGTATGGTGTGGAATGGTCGGTTAAAACCAATATGACGCGCTACCAATCAGACATTCCACAAGCGCTTCGAACGCAGGCCTTTGCCTTACCGAAGCCTTCTGCAAGTGCAAAGTCGATTGGTATTGCGCAACTTGATGATGGTGATGTTGCGGTGGTCTCGGTAACCAATGTTAGAAATCCTGAGGATTCACCCATTGCGGGAATGGAAAATCAAGCCATTGCACAGTTGCTGGAGAATCAGCTTGGCGGTTTAGAGTTCCAGCGCTTTCAATCTTCCTTGCAAAAATTAGGGGATATACAAGGGCAGAATTTCTAGGTAATCCTTCTCTGCTTTGCCTGCTAGCGAGGCTTGCGAACGTTTAAAACCAAAGTGAGTTGATCACCGGGTTGCAAGTACTTTTGCCGATTTAGAAAGCCATTTTCAGCCTCTATGGCCGAGACGGTTGTGTTGAACCGGGCCGCGATCTTCGATAGCGAATCGCCTTGTCTTACGCGGTAGTAGACTGAGCGTAGCGTGGCCTCAGCATTCATCGTGCTAGCAGGCGCCGTTGTTTGGCGCTCATCAACCGGTCGCTCATTGAAGATCAACAAGTTTTCTCCGGCCCTCAGCGGAGCTCTCGTTGCGAGGCCATTCCACTTCGCTAATTGACCCACTTTGATTCCATGGGCCTTGGCAATTGACCATAGACTGTCTCCCGGTTTGACCCGGTAATTTTGGGGCGGTGCACCGTAACGAGTTTCATAATGTTGCCGCCGTTTTGCGCTCCGACCGGATGAAGATAAGCCGTAGGCCAAGGGCGGATTTACCGGGGTCGGAACAATTAGGATATCACCTGCAATAATCTGTGGACCTTCAAGGTGATTCACTTGTGTCAAGGCATTAACGGACATGTCGTAATGCTGGGCAATCCCGCCGAGTGTCTCGCCAGCACGAATCTGGTGCTGTATCCAGCGCATTTGGCCATCTTGGGGCTGCAGCGCTAGATTCTCAGCCATAACCTCGACTTGTTTAGCCGGGATAATTAACCGATGAGGACCCATCGGATGCGTTGCCCATTGATTAAAACCAGGGTTTAAGCGGTAGAGTTGCTCAAGGCTGATTTCAGCGAGTTCCGCCGCCAGCGCAAGGTCAATTTGGTTATCGAGTTCAAAGGCAACAATTTGAGTTTCAGGCACAATATCAGGCAGCGTTATATTGTATTGTTCCGGACGCTTAACAATTGCTGCGAGCGCGAGGAGTTTGGGAATATATCCTTTCGTTTCCCGAGGTAGGTCTAATTGCCAAAATGCCTCAGAGCGCTGCCGAGTTCTATTCTTCCGCATGGCCTTTTTGACGGTGCCAGGGCCCGCGTTATAAGCCGCAAGCGCTAGTAGCCAGTCTTCATCGAAGGTTTGACCTAGATCCAATAAAAATGCGGTAGCCGCATTTGTGCTATCGATTAGGTCCCGACGCCCGTCGTACCACCAGTCAATGTTGACGTTATAGAGCCGAGCCGTTGATGGAATAAACTGCCAAAGTCCGGATGCTCGGCCTGACGAATACGCAAATGGATCAAAGGCGCTCTCTACCACTGGCAAAAGGACGAACTCCATCGGAAGGTCAGCTTTTTGGACCTCAGTGACAATATGCGGAAGATACAGCGCGCCACGTTTAAAAACCCGGGTAAGGTAATCAGGATTGGCGATAAACCAATTCAACTGCGCTTGAACCTGGGGCTCATTAAGATGGAGTGCAAGGTTAAATTGACCGCGCAGGTGCGCCCAAAAATCCTTCGGGATGGACGCTGGGTCAGGGACTGGGCAAGTTTCATTGCCTGTTTGGGGGCATTGCGCGGGTTGGCTGTCGCCGATATCCAAAAAAGCCGTTGGGGGGGCTTTACCAACTGATTCGAAGTTGATGTCTTGGCGTCCAGTATTTTCAGTAGGCATAACGCCCGTCGCCAACGGGTGCTCGGCGGCTAAAGGCGCACTGGTTTTTTGCGTACTGGCGGCCTGTTGCGGTAGTTGTGTGCAGGCCGCAGTGACGAGGCACAGACAGACAAGGCCAAGACTGTAGGATAGGCGGTTTGAGAGGGTTTGCATGTTGGCAGTATAAAGGATTTTTCACAGTGGTTAGGACAAGATTGTATTCAATAGGCACTGACGCCGAGCTGGTTGCGGTCGAGCCAAGGTTGGATCAGATATTGTCAAGAGGGCGATAAAAGCGCCGGTTATGGATGCAGGCTGTGGGTCGGGCTTAGAGCCGAGAGCACGCCTCAGTTACACTGGTAGCGGGGTCTTGATTTCAGCGCCAATTGGTTTCGGAACACGCAGCTGAATATCAGATCTGGGGTAAAATGGCGTAGACTATAAGGCAAACGAAAGCGCCTAGGAAATCAGTCATGGAACTGCACAGAGACATTCGCTCCGATGCCTGATTTAACGCAGGCGTTGTCTGCAGAGCGCAAAGCACTTTCTCTTTGGTTCAATACATCCCTCGGGCAGCGGATAATGGGGACAGAGCAAGCGCTGCATGATGAATTACTGGAAGACTCCTTTGGCTACCATCTAATACAGATTAGCGCTCAAGATAGCCCGTTGTTTGAAAAAAGCCCGATTCTAAGTAAGGTATGTTTGGGCGAAGATGGCCTGCTGGCGCCGCAATTGATTGCGTCGCCCCTGCAGATGCCGATTGCATCCGATCAAGTAGACCTTGTGTTGCTGCACCATTTACTTGAGTTCTCAGACCGCCCCCAAGCGCTTTTGGCTGAATCAGCTCGCATGGTGATGCCGATGGGCACGCTGATCATTACCGCATTTAATCCGCTTAGTCTTTGGGGTCTGCGCAAACGCTTATCCGGCGCCACTGCGAGGCCGCCATTTAGGGGCCATTTTTGGTCGGCTTATCGGTTAATGGATTGGCTGAATCTCCTGAACTTTAAGGTCGACCGCGTGTTGTTTGCCGATTTCGGGTTGCCCTGGTCAGTGCGACGGCTACCGCCGCCAAGTTTCGGTTTAGGACTCGGTCGACGGTATAATCTGCCAACAGGCGGGGTGTATATGTTGGTGGCCAGAAAAGTGGTTGGGCCTTTGACGCCGATCCGCAGCCCTTCAAATCGACGATCCATTCGGTTTTCCGGATTGGGGTTGTCACAACCAAGCACGGGGGGATTAACCCCTTCTCGCCGAACAAAATGAGTCGTAGAGGTAGCGTAAACAGATGATAGAAGTTTTTACCGATGGTGCGTGTCGAGGTAATCCCGGGCCGGGCGGGTGGGGCGCTTTGATTCGAATTGATGGCGACGAGTGTTGTCTATCAGGGGCCACCCCTGACACCACTAACAATCGGATGGAGTTGATGGCAGCGATCGAAGGATTGGCGTATTTCTCGCAGCCCAGCACGATTAGCTTAACGACTGACTCCCAGTACGTTCGTCAGGGCATCACTCAATGGATCACGGGCTGGAAACGAAATGGCTGGCGTACTAGCAATAAACAGCCGGTTAAAAATCAAGATCTTTGGCAACAATTAGATGCTTTGGCAGAAAAGCATGCGGTCTCTTGGTTTTGGGTAAAAGGTCATAGCGGTCATGTTGAAAATGAACGAGCAGATCAGTTAGCGAACGAGGCGATTGATCAAATGACGGCGGTCTCATGAGACAGGTCGTATTGGATACGGAAACAACGGGCCTGGAAGCGGCGAATGGTCATCGTATTATCGAAATTGGTTGCGTTGAGCTGAAAAACCGTCGCCTCACGGGGCGTCATTTTCATGAGTACATTAATCCAGGTCGAGCAATTGATGCCGGTGCTGAGGCGGTCCACGGCATATCGCTCGAGTTTCTCGCCGATAAGCCTGATTTCGACGCGATCAAGACGTCATTCCTCGCATTTGTCGAGGGCGCCGAACTGATTATTCATAATGCCGATTTCGATATTGGGTTCTTAGATCACGAGCTAAGGCGCGTGCGTGAACCCCGTAAGATGCGACAGCGCTGCGGCGTGATCGATAGTCTAACGCTGGCGCGGATGCGATATCCAGGCCAGAAAAATAACCTGGACGCGCTGTGTAAGCGGTTGGGCGTTGATAACTCTGGACGAGCGTTACACGGTGCTTTGCTGGACGCGCAGATCCTGGCAGAGGTCTACCTGGTCTTGACAGGCGGTCAAGGAAGTTTGTCTCTTGATGGCGCTAGTGCCGATCAGACGTCCGCTGACGTCAGGGCGACTGGCGGGTTCGAGCGTCCCCAAGGCGGGTTACCATTGGTAACGCTAAGTGATGCGGAGCAGTCTGCTCACGAGAGCATGTTAGAGATGCTTCGATCGAGCTCTGAAGAAGGCTGCTTATGGGATGATCTCGCTGCGCCCCGTTCGCAGGACTAATCAATGACCTCTTGGGTTTGAAGTAAAGCAGGTTGTTGAAAGACATAGAGCAATAGCTGGCTGAGTATAATGTTGCCATCGGCTCGGTAACTGCCAGCCATAAAAGCCGCCATACCATCTTCTTCACCGGTTAATAACCGGAGCGCGGTCGCATGGTCGCTGACAAAAAGTGTGAGGGTTGGCACTTGGTGGGTTCCTGGGAACAAGGCAAAGGCCTGCTGATTTGCGGTTAAGAACAGTGGAGCCTCTGCTTGCGCCTCGAACTGAAATTGAAAAATAGTATCTTCGATCGGAAGAAAACCAGACCTAAATCGGTCTTTGAGGGCTTCTTGCCAAGTATTAAGTAGCAAGGTGATATCCATGCGGGCTCCTAAAACAAATGCGAGCCCGATGTTGGGCAGAGGCTCGGTAACAGTGTGATACTATTTTAAGTCTAATCTTAGGTGGATCGGGTGTGATTTGGAATTTTTGATTGAATATGGGTTGTTTCTCGCGAAGGTTGTGACCCTGGTTGTTGCGCTGGCGATCTTGGTGACGCTTCTGATCAGTGCAAGACAATCAGGCGCTCAGGGTGAACCGGGTCGGTTAGAGGTCAAGCATCTCAATGAGGCCTATGAGCAGATCACGAAATCGTTGAATCAGGCCATGATGACGCCCGAAGGACAAAAATCTGCACAGAAGGCTGCCAAGAAAGTAGAAAAACAACGTCTTAAAGCTGAGAAAGCGGCGATGAAGCGATCGAGCAACGAGGCAGAGACCAACCCAGCGGCAGCATCTCGAGTTTTCGTGCTCAATTTTGAAGGTGATATTGAGGCCTCCGCGGTCAGCAGTTTGAGGCAAGAGGTGACCGCAGTTCTAGCGGTGGCAACAGCTGAGGACGAAGTGCTGTTGCGCCTTGAAAGTGCTGGCGGTGTGGTGCACGGTTATGGTTTGGCTGCGTCTCAGTTACGCCGTATTACAAAGCAGGGAATCAAGTTGACCGTTTCCGTGGATAAGGTCGCAGCCAGCGGTGGCTACATGATGGCCTGCATTGCCGATCAAATCATCGCGGCGCCCTTTGCGGTTCTGGGATCGATTGGGGTTGTCGCGCAGGTGCCTAATTTTAATCGGCTATTAAAATCCCAGCAGGTCGATGTTGAATTGCATACGGCCGGCGCGCACAAGCGAACGCTAACGATGTTTGGCGAAAATACGGAAGAGGGTCGTCAGAAGTTTAAGGACGAACTTGAAGAGGTTCATCAACTGTTTAAAGGTTTCGTGAGCGATAATCGACCCAAAGTTGACATTGAGATTGTTGCTACCGGGGAAGCCTGGTACGGACAAAGAGCCCTTGAGCAGCAGCTGATTGATGAGATCCAAACGAGCGATGAATATTTGATCGATAAAATGCCGACCGCTGCAGTGTACGAGATCGCATACGAAATCCAGCAAAGCAAAGTCGAAAAATTGGTGAAGCGGTTTGCGCAACTGACAACGCTGATACCTACCCAAAACCGGGTGCTGGCCCGCCACTCGTTAGATTAAACGACAAATTTCAGGCGGAAAAGTACGCACATTTTATTGGCAGCCGCGAGGCTAAAAGAACTGATTAAGGATCGTTGACTATGACTTCATTTGATGCGTTTTGGGTTGAAAAAGATGAGCAGGGTACGCGTCATCAGGTGATCACACGGGAACTTGATGACCTGCCTGAAGGGGATGTTTTGATTGAGGTCTTATATTCTTCGGTCAATTACAAAGATGCCATGAGTGCATCCGGGGTGCCGGGTGTCACCAAGCAATACCCGCACACACCTGGCATTGATGCCGCCGGCATTGTGCGGGCATCAACGGACCCGACCTTGTCGATTGGGAGCGAGGTGCTGGTGATAGGCTTTGATCTTGGTATGAATACAGCGGGCGGGTTTGGTCAATATATTCGTGTACCAGCCGGTTGGGTGCTCCCTATGCCAGCCGGTCTATCGCTGCGAGAAAGCATGATCTTGGGGACCGCTGGCCTGACCGCGGCTCTGTGCTTGGAGAAACTGTTTTGGATGAATGCTCAGCCGGAACAGGGGCCGGTTTTGGTTACCGGGGCCACGGGCGGCGTGGGTTCCGTGGCGATTGCATTATTGTCACACCTGGGGTTTGAAGTGGTTGCTGTTTCTGGCAAGCAGGATCAAGTCGATTATCTAAAAGGGCTGGGCGCCGAGACGGTGATTGGTCGGGAAACTTTGTCGGAGCAATCGAGTCGACCGATGTTAAAACCGATGTATGCGCATGCCGTCGATACGGTGGGCGGCGATATGTTGTCGAACGTCATCAAATCGTTAAACCCTCAAGGCAGCGTGGCGATCTGTGGTTTGGTCGCATCGCCAAAGATGGATATTACGGTTTTGCCTTTCATCCTGCGAGGGGTCAACGTATTGGGTGTGGACTCTGTTGAGCTGCCTTTAGAAGATAAAGCCAGAAACTGGACTCGGCTTGCAGAGGAATGGCGCTTGCCGAACCTTGCTCAGATGGCAACAGAGGTCGGACTTGATGGTATCTCTCAAACAGTCGATGCGCTATTAGCCGGCGGGGTTGTCGGCCGGACTTTGGTGCGAGTGTCTTAAAGGTGAAATAGGATCAGCTAGGCAGGCCTAGCTGTGAGGTCATGAACTGCGTCGATGCGCGTTTTGAGCGGATACTGACAGGCTTTAAAATAGCTGCGTCATTTAGAGCGCATGAGACGCATGGACCGGACGCGTCAGCGCTGGCTGAACCTAGGCTGAAATATTCGGCTGATACCATTTTGAAAAATAACCAATCTGGTCCAGCGCAGACGCAGCATCCTGATCTTCTTTCAATACAAAGCTATTGATGCCACACCGGTGCAAGTGATCGAGTTGTGCCGCACGAACATCACCAAAAATACGAATCTCACCGCCATAGCGATAATGCTGCCGGAGCATTGCCGCCAGGGAGTAGGGGCGCCCATCGGTAAAGACTGGTAAATGCAATAAGATCAGGCGAGTAGTCTCTAAATGGGGCTGAAAGGCATCGGGCAACGCATCCGCTTCAATTTGAAGGCTGCTGGCAGCTTTAGAACGCGGCGCTTCGTCATCGAGGCGCAGTGGTTCATCATATCCTGACCAAATCGAATCAATCTCTTGGCGCTCGGGATAGCCGTTGACGGTCGTGATTAACCTCATGATGTTAATCCTTCATAGGCAGCAGATTTGAAGACCTCGATTCCGATTCGATCCAAAGTTTGATTAAACGTTTCCTCGCCGCTTCGATGTGCCTGGTAGCACTGAGTTAGCCGTTGCACGACCCAATGAATTTCGGCGCGCGCAACGGATGGTCCGAGGATTCGTCCGATTCTTGCGTCCTCTCCAGGTTCTCCGCCGATCGAGAGTTGGTAGAATTCCTCGCCTTTTTTATCAACGCCCAGAATGCCGATGTTACCCACATGGTGATGTCCACAGGCATTCATGCAGCCCGAGATGTTGATGGTGAGTGCGCCCAACTGGTGCTCTGCTTCAGCATCTCGAAAGGTTTCTTCAATGGCTGCGGCCACGGGAATGGACTTGGCATTGGCGAGTGAGCAGTAATCACCGCCCGGGCAGCAAATCATATCGGTCGCAAGACCACGATTGGCGCGATCGAGGTTGTGTCTGCCCAGTGCTTCAAAGAGATCGGGAAGTTTGGTTTGCTCGACATCAGCGAGAACGATGTTTTGCTCATGGGTAACACGGGCCTCACCGAAACTATAGCGTTCGGCGAGATCGGCCAAGGCCTCAAGGTCTCGATCCGATACGTCCCCTGGCGCAACGCCCGTTCGCTTCAGTGAAATGTGTACGGCGGCATAGCCCGGTTGCTGATGTGGCAATACATTTTGCGCGCGCCATCGCTCAAAAGGTTGATCGGTTGCGATGATTTCACTTGGCGCGGTTTGATCGGTGAGTGCCAGGTAATTCGGACGCGAGAAGTGCGCCGAAAACTGTGCAATGGAATCTTCGTCAATGGTCTCCGGGCCATCTTTTAAGGCAAGCCAGGCGTTATTAACAGCCGCTTCAAAATCGAGTTTACCCATCGCCTTAACCAAGATCTTGATGCGAGCTTTATATTTGTTATCTCGGCGGCCGAACTGGTTATAGACTCGCAAAATAGCCGTTAGGTAGGTGATTAAGTGCTTGGGTTCCAGCCGGGAGTTGATGCAGACCCCTATGAGCGGAGTTCTGCCCAGGCCACCGCCGACCCAGACCTGAAAATATAGGCCCGCGTCATCTGACTGCAGACGCAAACCGATGTCGTGCACTGCGATGGCGGCGCGATCGGATTGGGCCCCTGTAATCGCGATCTTAAATTTCCTCGGTAACCAGTTGAATTCCGGATGCAGCGTCGACCATTGCCGTAAGCGCTCTGCCCAAGGCCTTGGGTCGGCAATTTCATCTATTGCAACGCCGGCAAATTGATCAGAGGTGATGTTACGAATACAGCTTCCGCTGGTTTGAATTGCATGCATGTTAACCTCGGCAAGTCGACCGAGAAGGTCCGGCATTGACTCGATTTTCGGCCAGTTCAATTGGATATTTTGTCGCGTCGTAAAGTGCGCATAGCCCTTGTCAAAGTCCCTAGTAATTGCGGCGAGCGCGCGAAGTTGCTTTGCCGAGACTTCACCATAAGGGATCGCGATTCGAAGCATGGGCGCCAGACGTTGAACATACAGACCGTTTCGTAAGCGCAGTTGCTGAAACTCTTCGGCAGGTAAATCGCCAGCCAGGAACTGAGTTGTTTGTTCTCGGAATTGATCACAGCGTTGCTGTAAGAACCTTTGATCTTCTTCGTTGTACTGATACATGGCTGACCCTATCGATGGATGACAGGACGTTATCAGCTCTCACAAGTTTGCTGAATAATTATGTTCTTCTAAGGATATGCCTTTCTGAATCAGGGTATAATTTTTTGTTTTGAGGAGCGCGCAATGAGTCAAAATGAAGGGCAGGATCAAGGTGATGGATTCGTTGATGCACTAGCGGTTGTCGCCGTTGTGTTGCTGCCGGTTGTGGCAGTTGTCTATTACTTATCAGGGTTACCGTCTTAAGCGGTTTTAGACTGGAAAAATTGGTGAGCCCGCAGCGCTAGATCACCCAGAAAACCACCGTGAGCAAGGTGGTGATAAACAAGAGGGTGACAATTAGGCCGGCAACAATAAAGGGGATGGGTGAGTCGGATTGAAAATCACGCGCTCTTACGTCAGACCGTTGTACACCAATTGCCGCGCCGATGGCGCTGGCCAACGTTTGAAAGAAAGTGGGTTTTGAAGTGTTTTGATCGGGTGATTGCTGATCGTCTGACATAACGGGCTTCCTTGTGGTCTACCTTAAAATAAAGGGGAGAGATTAATTCGGTCGCAAAAAACCCGGCAGCTAAGAGGCCGGCCCAGAATACGCTTGCATCGCGCGGCGCGCGTACCAGCTTGTAAAAAAGGTCAAGCATGATCTTTGAGCACAGCATAGCCGATGTCCGTCGGTTGTCCAGATGAATGACGTCAACCACGGGTGGTCAGAACCGAATTTTGCCCTATCGCTCAGGACTAGCCGACAAGATTTGGTCTCAGCCAACGCTCGGCCACGTCAATAGGCCACTGTTTGCGCCCCGCATAGCTTGTGACTTGATCGGATCCAATTTTTCCGAGCCCAAAATAACTGGCCTGCGGATGGGAAAAATAAAAACCACTCACCGAGGCGGCGGGTGTCATCGCAAAGTTTTCGGTTAAATGAACCCCAATGGCATTTTCGGCTGCGAGCAAGTCAAACAAGGTTCTTTTTTCGGTGTGATCCGGGCATGCTGGGTAGCCAGGAGCCGGCCTGATACCTTGATAACGCTCCTTAATCAGATCGGTTTGATCTAAAGCTTCATCTGGCGCATAACCCCAATGAACTCGGCGAACTTGTTGGTGCAGATATTCCGCTGCTGCCTCTGCTAGTCGGTCTGCCAAGGCTTTCGCAAGAATAGCGTTGTAATCATCATTCGCGTCTTCGAATTCAGCCACCAAGGTATCCAGCCCCAGACCCGCAGTGACGACGAACCCACCGATGTAATCTGCGGCGACATCGGTCGGTGCAACAAAATCGCTGAGGCATAGGTTGGGTTTGCCATTGGGTTTGTCGGTTTGCTGTCGCAAATGATGCAAGCGTGTTCGCTCGGCTTGACGGGTTTCATCTTCAAAGACAACGATGTCATCGCCATCTGATTGTGCGGGCCAGAAGCCAAAGACCGCCGAGGCTTTGAGCTGATTGCTGCTGAGCCACTGATCGAGCATGGCTTTAGCATCCTTAAACAGTTCACGGGCCGACTCGCCGACCACATCATCCTCAAGAATTTTTGGAAATTTTCCCGCAAGTTCCCAAGTTATAAAAAAAGGCGTCCAGTCGATGTAATCGATCAGGGTTGCCAGGGGTAAATCAACGACCGTATTGGTGTTGATCCGTTCTGGTCGGGGCGGGGTGTAGTCGGTCCAAGCAAGGCTCGAATGATTGGCTTGCGCGCGTTCGAAGCTTAAGAGCTTAGATTTCGCACTTCGATGTTTGTTGCGCTCTCGAATCATGTCGTATTCAGTTCGAAGCTCAGCTTTGAGGTTGGGCTTGTCGTTATCGGATAACAAGCGACTCGCGATCCCGACCGCTCTTGATGCGTCGGTCACATAAACCGTAATATCGTTTTGGTAGCACGGTTCAATTTTTACCGACGTATGCGCTTTGGAGGTGGTCGCGCCTCCGATCATTAAGGGAACTTGAAAATCTTGGCGTTGCATCTCGCTGGCAACATTCACCATTTCGTCAAGCGACGGCGTAATGAGTCCGGATAACCCGATGATATCGACTTGATGTGCTCGAGCCTCGGCTAAGATTTTATCCGCGGGGACCATCACGCCAAGATCGATTACTTCGTAGTTATTGCATTGCAGTACAACGCCGACGATGTTTTTACCGATATCGTGTACGTCTCCTTTAACCGTCGCCATGAGAATGCGTCCTTTGGCTTTCGATTTCCCAGTCTTTTCGGCTTCAATGAATGGGATGAGATGGGCAACGGCCTGCTTCATAACCCGCGCGCTTTTGACCACCTGTGGCAGAAACATTTTTCCCGCCCCAAACAAGTCGCCAACCCGGTTCATGCCCGCCATGAGGGCACCCTCAATGACTTCGATTGGGCGATTGGCAAGCAATCGTGCCGCTTCGGTATCTTCAAGAATATATTGGTTAATGCCCTTTACTAAGGAATAGGCAAGCCGCTCGTTGACGTCGTTTTCTCGCCAAGAAAGGTCTTCCGCTTGGGCCTTACTGCTGCCGCCAGAAAACCGATTCGCAACATCAATGAGACGTTCGGTCGAGTCGTCACGCCGGTTAAACAACACATCTTCAATTGCATCCCGAAGATCCTTTGGGACGTCTTCAAAAATCGCAAGTTGTCCCGCATTTACGATGCCCATTGTGAGGCCGGCCTGAATCGCGTGGTACAAAAAGACCGCATGAATCGCTTCTCGAACTTGATTGTTGCCTCGAAAAGAGAACGAAACGTTGCTGATGCCGCCTGAAATTCGAGCATGGGGCAAATGCGCTTTGATATAGGCACAGGCATCGATGAAATCACGGCCGTAGAGGGCGTGTTCTTCAATTCCGGTTGCAACGGCAAACACATTTGGATCAAAGATAATGTCCGCCGGCGGAAAATTCAGGCGCTCAACCAGCAGATCATAGCTGCGCTTGCAAATCGCCTGTTTGCGTTCGAGATTATCGGCTTGGCCGGCTTCATCGAAAGCCATCACGACAACGGCGGCGCCATATTTCAAACACAGGCTTGCCTGCATCAGGAATTCGTCTTCACCGGCTTTTAAACTGATGGAATTAACAATGCTTTTACCCTGAATGCATTGTAGTCCGGCTTCGATGATGTCCCACTTCGATGAGTCAACCATGATTGGAACGCGAGAAATGTCTGGCTCAGAGGCAATGAGGTGGAGGAACCGGACCATAGCCGCCTTTGAATCCAGCATGCCCTCATCCATGTTGATATCGATTATCTGAGCGCCATTGTTCACCTGATCTTGCGCGACCTGCAGGGCGGCCTCGTAGTCCTCGTCTCTGATGAGGCGGGCAAATTTTGCAGAGCCGGTCACGTTGGTACGCTCGCCAACATTGACGAAGAGTGACTCATTGTTGATTTTAAAAGGCTCTAAGCCGGACAGCAGCGTTTGTCCTGTTTGTTGTTTTCCTTGTCTTGGCGCATAGCCTTTGACCAGCTCAGAAAAGGCTCGGATATGTTCAGGCGTTGTGCCACAGCAGCCACCAATGATGTTGACCAGTCCATCGTCTAAGTAACCCTTGATGGATGCGACCATCGCCTCAACCGTTTCATCATATTCACCAAACTCGTTCGGTAAGCCTCGATTGGGATAAGCGCTGATGAAGCAGTCTGCGTATTGACCAATATCCTTAATGTGCGTTCGGAGTTCATCTGCGCCGAGCGCGCAATTGAATCCAACGCTTAAGGGTTTGGCGTGTTGGATCGAGGCCCAAAAGGCTTCTGGCGTTTGACCTGAAAGCAGCCGGCCGCTGGCATCGGTAATCGTGCCGGAAATCATGATCGGCAAGGTGCGTCCAGTATTTTCAAAATGGCTTAGCGCCGCAAAAATAGCGGCTTTTGCATTGAGGACGTCAAAAATCGTTTCGATGAGCAAAATATCGGCGCCCGCATCATCGAGTGCTTGGATCGCAAGGCCATAATCGGTGACCAAACTTTTGAAATCAATATTACGAAATCCAGGATCATTCACATCAGGCGATAGGCTCGCGGATCGCGTTGTTGGACCAATTGCGCCGGCAACGAAGCAGACCCGATCGGGGTGATCGACCTGCAACTCGGCAATGGCCGCTTGGGCCAATTTGACCGATGCGTAGTTGAGCTCATAGACCAAGTCTTCAGTACCGAAGTCGGCCTGGGACACCGTGTTGGCCGTAAACGTATTGGTTTCCAGGATATCAGCGCCAGCGAGCAGATAATCCAAATGAATTTTTTGAATGATCTCAGGCCGGGTGAGGGTGAGCAGTTCATTATTGCCTTTCAAATCGCTTGCGGCGTCCTTGAATCGCTCGCCTCGAAAGTCGGATTCGGCAAGTTTCAATTCTTGAATCGCGGTTCCCATGGCGCCATCCATGACAAGGACTCGCTCTTTAAGGATCGCGGCAATTGACGGCGTGGCGGGGGAAGTCGTCATAAATGTTCCTAGGTCGGCGGAGAAGGCAGTTTACCAAAACGACCCGATCAGCCTTCTGAAGAATTGTCGCCTATGACATGAGGGAAATTCATGTGTTTGAAAATTCAGGACCTAGCGCGCGCCGCTTTGGGTTTTGGTTTAAGGACGTTAACCAGTGGATTTTAGAGGCTGCAAGCCAAGCGCATCGCTAGCGAATTCTGGGGCGCTGACGTATGATACTCGCGGCGGACGCGGCGGTGTGAGAGAGGCCGCGGCCAGTTCATGAACCCAAGGGTAATGAAAAATCATGGTTACAATTACAGAGTCAGCGCAAACCTACTTAGCCGGTCTTTTGGCCAAGCAAGAAGCCAAGGATATAGGGGTAAGAGTCTTTATTACCGAGCCGGGTACGCCCATGGCCGAAACTTGTATTGCCTATTGCCGTCCGGAAGAAGCGCAAGAAGATGATATTAAAGTGTCTTACGAGCAGTTTGATGGCTACATCGATGCGAGAAGTGAGCCCTTCTTAGAAGAGGCACTCGTCGACTATGCAGAAGATCGAATGGGCGGCCAGCTCACCATCAAGGCGCCGAATGCAAAAGTACCGAAGGTGTCGGATGACAGTCCTTTGGAAGACCAGATCAATTATGTGCTACATAGCCAGATCAATCCGAGCCTGGCAAGCCATGGCGGTATGGTCAGTCTCATCGAGATTGTTGAAGACAATGTCGCGGTGTTGCAGTTCGGCGGCGGGTGTCAAGGTTGCGGTATGGTTGATGTGACCTTGAAAGATGGTGTTGAGAAGACCTTGCTCGAGACCCTGCCGCAGTTAACAGCGGTGCGTGATGTCACGGATCACTCCGTGACGGAAAATGCCTACTTTTAGGTATTGAGCAAGGCTGGGGCGCGATGTTTTGGCTTAGGGTCTACCGCGGGCGAGCAACGCGCAAAGGGTATCGGCCTGCTGGGTTGGGTTTAGATCCACGTCAGGCGGCTGAGGCGCTTTTTAAGCCGCTCCTTTGGCGGAACATACGCACGAGTCCAGTCTTGAGCGGGTAAAAGGGGGCGGCGGCAGCTCGGGTTTCGCCGCTGCGGCAATCGACGGTGGCGACCGTCGGGCCGCGCAACTGCTCCGGGCGCCCATCGGGCGAGCAAAAATCCATTAGAAAGATCAAGGGGCTTTTGTGCGCGAAGTGGATCTGCCTCGACGTCTGCCTAATGCCGTCGGGCTCACTGAGGTGTAATGCAATCGTTGCGGTTAGACACTCGGACAATAGGAAAGCCACGAGGCGCTTTTTTCCACAGTGGTTTGCAAAAGGGCGTGCTCGCGGTTAGCTGCGCTGGTCGTAAATAATGCGGATGGATTACCCCGAGACTGTAAAATTTGTGCGAAAGGCCGATCTTCTCGGTTCTGCGCGCCATTAAAAACTGAGAGCGTTTAACGGACCAAGGATTGGTTTCACGAAGAGGATGTGTACGTGTTGCAGAAAGGGTTATCCGGGTTACTGTTTTTAGGTTGCGTCGCGTTCGGGGGTAACGCAAGCGGCGAGACGACCTGGCAGGTGACCCCAAAATTTAAAATCAACTATCCAGCCTTGCAGGAAGTGAGCGGGATCTCTCGCAGTCAACGCTTTGAGGATGTGTTTTGGGTGCACAACGATAGTGGTGATGAGGCTCGGGTTTTTGCCATCAACCGTCAAGGCGACGTGATCTACCCTGAATTCTTACCCTTCCACGGCCAACAGTCACGGCCAGGGCGCAGGCCTTGGCCGGGGCATGCCATCGAGCTGGCAGCGCATTATGACTGGGAGGATATTGCCTCGGATGCGGATTGGCTGTACATCGCCGATACCGGTAACAACGGTAATGCTCGACGCGATCTTGGCATTTACAAGGTCCCGCAGTTTAATCCTAGGGTGATCGAGAAAACGCGGGCAATGCGTTATATCCCGGTTGCGTATCCGGATCAGCAATTATTTCCTGCCGAAAACTGGCATTACGATAGCGAAGCCCTCTTCGTTGATGCGGGGCAGTTGTATCTGATTACGAAGCACAGGGTCGCTGGCCGCATCGGGACCTTTGAACCCGGGGGTAATTTGTATCGATTAACCGATGCTGAGTCTGACCGACCCAATGAACTGAAACAGGTGGACAGCCTATCAACGTTATTTATGGTGACCGGCGCGGCGCTGTCGCCCAACGGCGAGCGCCTTGCGGTTCTTGGTTTCCGCGATCTGTGGCTCTTTCCAAGGCCAAGCAGTGGTGATGCCTGGTTGTCAGAGTCTCACCAAACCCTCGACCTAACACCCTATTTCATGGGGCAGGTCGAGGCCATCACTTGGCTAGACGACCAAAGACTGTGGGTTGTGAATGAAGCTGGGTCGGTCTTTGAAGTGTCTCTGGATGCGGCGGTTGGAAAAAAAGAGGCTTCGTTGCCGTGACCCCGATAGAGATTGTGCTCCTGTTGACGGTTGGGACGCTCAGCGGCTTCATCAACACTTTGGCGGGCGGCGGTTCAATGTTGACGCTGCCAGCGCTGATGATGATGGGGATTCCGGCTGATATTGCCAATGGTACCAATCGGGTCGCAGTATTGGCGCAATCCATCACTGGTGCGAAAGGGTTTGACCAAGCCGGTCAGCTAGATCGATCTGGGCTTGCAGGGGTCTTGCTCCCAACGATTCTGGGCGCCGCAGTGGGCGCGCTTTGCGCCTCGTTCTTACCGAATGTCTGGCTGAAGCCCATCTTGCTGGTCGTGATGGTGATGGTTGCAATCTCGCTGCTGCTGCCCAAAACAATCGCAACGAAGGCGCGCGTGACAAGCTCGGCTGATCAAAGATTGGGTCTCGCCGGATGGCTCAGTCTGTTTGGCGCGGGTCTTTATGGCGGTTTTATTCAAGCCGGCGTGGGGTTCATTTTGGTTGCTGTCCTTTCGGGTGTGTTGCAATACGATCTGGTGCGATCAAATGCTTTAAAATTGGTTTGTACAGGCGTCTTCAGCGGGGTTGCGCTGCTGATTTTTGCGGCGCAAGGTCAAGTTCTTTGGGTAACTGGCGGGGTCCTTGCTCTGGGCTCAATGCTGGGTGCTTGGGCGAGTGTTCGGGTCACGATTCGGTTAAGCGAGACTGTGTTGCGTCGAATTCTGGTTATAATGGTCGCAATAAGCTGCTTGGCAGCGCTGCTGGTTTAGGGGAACTATGTTAAATGATTCTGAGCGGTATCCCGCGAATTTTATCTCGACCATTATTGCAGGCGATCAAGCCAGCGGTAAGCATGGCGGGCGGGTCAAGACGCGTTTCCCACCAGAGCCCAACGGCTTTCTGCATATCGGGCATGCTAAAGCCATTTGCCTCAATTTTGGTCTGGCGAAGGATTTTATGGGTACAACAAACCTTCGGTTTGATGACACCAATCCGATCAAAGAGGATGTCGCGTTTACCCACGCGATGCGAGAGGACATCACTTGGCTGGGGTTTACCTGGGCAGAACAAAAAAATGCCTCGGATTATTTTGGCGTCTTGTACGAATATGCCGTGCAATTGATTCAGGCTGAGAAGGCCTATGTCGACTCCCTCGATGCTGACAGCATCCGTTCGTATCGCGGCACGCTCACAGAACCGGGTCGTAATAGCCCCTACCGGGACCGGTCTGTTGCCGAGAATCTCGATCTCTTTGCGAGGATGCGCGCTGGTGAATTTCCAGATGGCGCGCATGTCCTGCGGCTAAAAATTGATATGGCATCTGGCAATATGAACCTGCGAGATCCCAGCATTTATCGGATCCGCCACGTCACGCATCATGAAACTGGCGATCAATGGTGCATTTACCCGTTGTACGATTACACCCACTGTATCTCGGATGCCATCGAGGAGATCACGCATTCCTTGTGCGATACCGGGTTCGAAGATCATCGCCCGCTCTATGACTGGGTTTTAGCGCAGTTGGAGGTGCCAGGTCGGCCTCAGCAGATCGAGTTTTCTCGATTGAATTTACAATATACGGTCACCAGTAAACGCAAACTGAAACAACTGGTTGATGAGAACCTGGTTGAAGGTTGGAATGATCCGAGGATGCCAACAATTGCCGGCATGCGTCGTCGAGGCTATCCGCCGGAAGCCATTCGAGATTTTTGTCGACGGATCGGCATTACCAAAAGTGATAACAATGTCGAGCTGGCACTCTTAGAAAGCTGTGTTCGAGAAGCACTCGAGCCCACCGCGCCCAGAGCCATGGCGGTGCTTGATCCGGTAAAAGTCGTCATTACCAATTTGCCTGAATCGGAAACCATTTGGTTGACGGTTCAGAATCATCCTAAAGACCCTGACATGGGTCAGCGATCGGTCCCGTTCACGCGAGAAATTTTTATTGACCGAGCCGACTTCCAGCTGCAGGCCAATCGAAAATATAAGCGGTTGGTGTTACAGGACGAGGTGCGATTGCGCGGCGGCTACGTGATCAAAGCCGAATCAGTGGTGATGGGAGACCAGGACGACATCCTCGAAATTCACGGGGTTTATGATCCCGAGACCTTGGGCGTTAACCCGCCCGATCGAAAAATTCGGGGTGTCATCCACTGGGTTTCAGCCTCGGAGAATATGCCCGCTGTTTTTCATCGTTTTGAACCCTTGTTCTCAGTACCGTTTCCAGATGCGGTTGACGAGGACTATCGGGATTTGATTAATCCCAATTCTCGCAGCGTCTTCCAAGGGTTCGCAGAAGTCAGCCTGAAAAATCAGCCTCAAGACACGCGATTTCAGTTCGAGCGGGAGGGTTATTTTATTTTGGATGAAGCAGCCGAAGACGAAGGCTCGGTCTGTTACAACGAAATTGTAGGGCTTCGGGATAGCTGGTCTAAAGGGGGCTAGCGCTAATTCTCTTTTAAAGGCGCCGGCCTTTGAGGCACCAAGGTCAACGCGGGTCTTGATCCGGTTAAAAAGGATAGATGTGGGTCTGAGGGAATCATGCCGCAATTAGATGAATCTGATGTTCAGGCTGCTTATTCTAGGATCAAGGCCTTGGTGCTTGAGACGCCCGTGTTTAGCAGTCAAGCGCTGAATCAATTGTTAGGCTGTGAAGTAATCTTCAAGGGTGAGCATTTGCAGCGCGGTGGCGCCTTTAAGGCCCGTGGGGCAATCAACATGGTTTATGCCCAACCGCTATCTGAACTCGCGAGTGGCGTGTGTACACATTCATCCGGCAATCACGGCGCGGCGCTTGCGCGGGCCGCGCGGGCACGTGGGGTTGCCGCGCATATCGTCATGCCCAAGAATGCGAGTCCTGCCAAGCGCCGCCTCGTCGGCCATTTTGGCGGTCATTTAATCGAGTGTGATAACAGTCTTGAGGCTAGAGAAAAGGCCCTAAGGACCCTTGCGGCCAGGACGGGCGCCTTGTACGTGCCGCCCTTTGATGCGCCGTTGATCATTGCGGGTCAAGGCACGGCGCTGCTCGAGTTTAAACGTCAGACGCCAGAGCTTGACGTGGTGGTGGTTCCCGTTGGGGGCGGCGGCTTATTGGCTGGCAGTTGTTTGGTGCAAGATCGCCTGATGGTCTATGGCGCCGAACCCGAAGGCGCAAGTGACGCGGCAAGATCCCTTGCGAGCGGCGAGCGTGTGTTAGCGCAGACCCCTGACACGATCTGCGATGGCTTACAGACGACTTTGGGCGTCTTAAATTTCGAAATTATTAAACGAAGGACGACGGATATCCTAACGGCATCCGATGCCGACACGATCTTCGCGATGCAATTGATCTGGCAGTTTACCAAACAGTGGGTTGAGCCAAGTAGTGCGGTTGCTTTGGCGGTAGTGATGCGGAATCGATCGGTATTTTTAGGGCAGAAAGTGGGTATTATTCTCACAGGGGGCAATGTGGATCTAGATCGTTTGCGACCGCGATTGCTCGACAGTCAGCAGATTGAACACGGGATGGCCTTGCTCGCAGATTATGAATCAGGTTGATCTATTGGAAGCTAAGAGACGCCATGCAACTTACACCCCATAAGCTCAGTTGTCCTTATTGCGACGCTCGGATTCGATTATTGATCGATGAAACGGCGGGTTATCAACAATATGTTGAGGATTGCGAGGTGTGCTGTCAGCCGATGGTGGTCTGCGTTGAATCGGGTTTTGGAGACGACTGTCATGTTTCGTTAACCGATGAGAATGAAGCGCTTTGGACGGATTATTGAGTTTTTTGGGCTGAGTGCATTCGATCAATCTCATGCAGCAAATCATCCCTTGGCGTTTCTAGCGTTCGCAGGCGTGCGGCAACGGCCTCAACGTCCGTCATCACCCGCAATAAATTTTCGCCTGCAATGTTTGCAATATCTTGGTCGCTATAACCCCTGATCAGGAGCTCTTTGAGTAAGGCGGGGTAGGTCGAGACGTCCTCAAGACCGACTGGCCCAGGGGGCATGCCATCAAAGTCTGCGCCCAAGCCAATGGCCTCGATCCCCGCGACCGCTTTGATGTGATCGATGTGATCGGCGACATCAAACAAGGTGACCTCAGGTGCTGGATGAAGCGCTGACCATTGCGCCATGAGTTCGCCTGCTGCGTCTGGTTCATGGTCGCGATTTAGCATCGCCTGATGCCTTTCCAAGGCAACTCGGTACAGCCGCATCGGTTCCGAGAC
>JAFMIA010000006.1 GCA_017854255.1 Pseudomonadales bacterium | reverse complement strand
CATCACCCAGCTCGCCCAGCCTGCCAAGCCCGTCGTCACCCAGCTCGCCCAGCCTGCCAAGCCCGTCGTCACCCAGCTCGCCCAGCATGCCAAGCCCATCATCCGCCAGTGACGCTGGCAAAACCCAGGCCGATGGGGAATCTGGGCCCACTGGCGCAAAAGGCGCCTCGGCAGACCCAACACAAGATCAAACGGGCGCCGCCGGTAAAAAATTAACGCAGGTTGGGAAGGCGCTATCCAGTGCCGCGGGTGATTCGGATGCGCCCCCCCGCAGCGCCAGTGCCGGCGATGATTCCCAAACAGGATCAGGCGCAATGCCGGAACCATGGGATCCCTTACTACCGGAACCGCTAGACACTGCCAGCGCCGATGGCGAACGGTTTGACGAGTCGCCCGCTGCAAACACGGCTGAGACTTTTGAAAGCACCGACGCCCAGTCGGGCAGCACGGCTCAAAGTAACAGCGACCCCGCTACGTCGACGGACCAGGCCGCCGAAAACGGCGAAGGTGATTCAGAGATGGATAGGACATCACCAGCAACGCAGGACCGCGATACTGACCTGCAAGCCCTTACTGAAGCACTAGCCCGCGCTGGCATCAGCCTGACCAGCGCTGGCGAATTACTCAGCCAAAGCGCAACCAATGATGCTGGCAGCGATGCACTCGATGCAGCCCTCAGCGACGCAAGTATTGCCATTTTAATTCTTGAGCAACAGCTCGATCAAATGGAGACGAGTGGGGTCGCCGGTGACCGGGTCAGCGATGCGGCTAGACTGGTTGTTTTGGCGAATGAGGCCCTTTCTGATGCGACCCTTGCAACCGACGGCCGCGCGCCATTGCCAGCAATCTCTGCAGGCACCTCGCAAACAGCCGAGGATCAGCGCATCGCTGAGCTAGATGCTGAGCTTGAGCGCTCGATTGTTGTTTTTGAAGCCGATATTCAGGATGCGCGCAATGCAGTCGCTGCGGAATTGGCTGGCGGGCCAACCGGTGCTGCGGGCGGCCCCTCAATGGTTGATTTGGCTGAGGGCTTAGCGCAGGCTGACCCGGTCAGCGTAACTGAAGACGCTGGTGATGCCCCTGACGAGGCGACTACCGAGGCGACAGCGCCCCAAGGCCGCGCGCCCGGCAAGACCCAACCGCAACCCGCTGGCCCTGCGCCAATTCCAGACGATATTCCCAGCCCCCAAGGCGATGACATTGTTGCAAAACAATTACGCGAAGCCGCTGCCGCGGAACAGGACCCAGCGCTGCGAGAAAAACTCTGGGACGAATATAAACGCTACAAGCAAGGACTCTAACCTGTGACCGAATCCCGCACGCAGAGCGCTATAACGACCCTCGTTCAGCTATCGCTCATCACAACCTTGATGACCCTAATGGGCTGCACGACAACGCAAGTCATTACGGCAAATTCGAAACCACCGGTGCAACTCCAGACCGTGATCTCGGATGCAGAACGCGTAGATGTCATGATAATGCCCTTTGCGCCCAATTTAGAAACGCTGCCTGACGCTGGCAGTGACGACATCCCGGTCTCGGCCGAGGTGCGCCGAGCCGAGTCGCGCTACCTTGCCTTTCATTTAAAAGACACCCTGGAACGAACTGGCAACTGGGGCATTGTTCGCGTTGTGCCCAGCGCAGCGCGGCATCACCCATTACTCGTTTCTGGCGAAATTTTAGCATCCGATGGGGAACGCTTAGCAGTGTCGGTTACGGCAACCGATGCAAGCGGACGCGTCTGGCTCACACAAACCTATGAAGACAACGCCAGCAAGTACGCCTATCAATCCATCAAAGAAGACCCCTTCCAAGACCTCTACAACAACATTGCCAATGATTTAGTCCAGCAGTACCAGGCTCGGGCGGTCAGTGAGATCGGCAATATTAAACAAATCGCCCAACTTGCGTTTGCCGCAGATCTGGCGCCCGACGCCTTTTCTGGCTACCTCATTGAAAATAAAGACGGCACCACCTCGGTTGCCCAAGCACCTGCCGACCGCGATACCATTTTGCAACGGGTTGGCAAAATTCGAGCCCAGGACGACCTGCTCGTCGACACCTTAGATGATTACTACTTTAAGTTTTACCGGGACGTTAAGCCATCCTACGATGAATGGCGCTATGCCACCTATGATGAGGCGGTGAGACTCCGGCAACTGAACAAACAAGCCCGCAACCGACTTCTAACAGGCGCCGCGCTCATTGCCGGCGGCATCTATGCGGGCTCTCAGAGCAACACCTGGGCTGCTGACGCGGCGGCAGCCGGCGCCGTGGTTGGCGGTATCGCCGCCGTCAAAAGCGGCCTAGACCGACGCAAGCAAACCGAGATTCACGAGCAAGCGCTCCGCGAGCTCACACAATCTTTAGGCCGCGAGATCACACCGAGCGTCTTGGATATCGAGGGCGCAACCGTTGAACTAACCGGTAGCGCCGAGCAACAGTACGCGCAATGGCGATCTATGTTGCGCGCCCTGTATCAAGCAGAACGTGGTGTCGCACAAGAGCCTCTAACGCCTCAGGTCCGATGATTAACCCATGTTGACATCGATCGAATCCGGGACCCTACTCGCTGAAACGTTCACCGTTATTGACGCCGTGCCAACACCCGAGGCCCAGCATCCCAGATTTCGGGCGACGCATTCATCCACCGCCAGCGAAGTTTTGATAACGGTTGTGCCCCTCTTAGCCGGCGACCTTACAACCCTTGCGGCCATCAGTGACCGGCTGAAAAAGCTGAGCCACCCGGATATCCAAGCGCATTTGGGTTTTTGGACGGATGCTCGCGCAGCCTATCTTGTTGACGCGCCGATCATCAAAATGGCGAGCGACCCGATTGCCAAACCGCCGACAGCCGCGCAACTGAGGCGCTTGGTCGCCGCGCTGGGCTATGCCGAGGCGCTCGGCTTTCATCAAACGGGATTTGATTTGGCCTGGCTCACGCAAGCAGGCCATCAAGGCTTCGTGATTCAGCATCTGGGCTGGCCACGCTGGGCGCTGACCTCGGTGCCACACCGTAATCCTGATGCCCTGGCGGTGATGAACTTTGCCGATTGGGCCTATCCGCTTTATACCGACGCACCCTGGCAGGGTCTTGACGCGTTGCAGGCGCAACCACCGCTGCCCGCGGGTTTAACGACCCTGATTTCTGCGGTGCAGCAAGGTACGACCCAAACCTTTGGCGATCTCCTGGCCCTCATAGATGCCCTGGACGCAGACGCAGCATCCGGCGTGGTCGGAACGGGCCCGTTACAGGCGACCACCTTCGAGATCGCAACCCCCGCAACCTCCGAGGCAGCCGCATCAAGCATCTTGGCGGGTTCACCAGTTACAACCGATGGTCCCGCGCCAAGCGCACCGCCGCCCAAATCCGGCTGGGAGCCTAAAACGCTTTTAATCGGTTTTGCCTTAGTTATCCTTGCCGGCTTTATCTTTTGGGTCCTGCCCGATTTAGTCGGCCCGCAAAACAACCGTCAAACCCAGGTTGATATAAACCCAGCTGCTGCGGACACGCCAACGGTTGTCACGAAGCAGGCGCCGATAGCCACCGCCAAAGCCAAGATCATCGCAGAGCAGGCCGAAGCACTTGCCGAGACCTTTCTTCGCAAACTCATCGCACTAGAAGATTTGGGCCTTGCACTTTGGGACCCAAACGCCCTTGCTCAAATCAACCAAGAGGCGATGGCGGCTGATGATGCCTATCGTGCAGGAGAGGCCCAAACCGCCCTTGCGCTGTACACACAGCTACTGGCCACCGTTACCGAACTTGAGGCGGGCCTGCCGGATCGTCGCGCCGAGAACCTTGCACAAGCCCAACAAGCCTTATCGGAAGCAGACGATCGCAACGCGCTCAAGTTCTGGGAAATCGCAGCCCAATTAAATCCGCAGAAGGTCGAGGTACAATCAACCTGGCAGGCCGTTCAACAAATCCCAACCATCTCAGCGCTCATGAGTGAAGCCGACATTGCTGAACGGGCAGGCCAAGTTGAGGACGCCAACACCATCTTGCGCGAGGCGACTGCTTTGTTCCCAGACTGGGCGCCGTCCCAAAAAGCCGCTACCAGAGTTCGACAAACCCTGATCCGAAAGCAGTTTCAGAGCAGCATGTCACTTGGGTTTACGGCCCTCTCTGAAGGATCCTATGATGCGGCGATCAGGGCATTTGAGCGGGCCACCAGCATTGATCCGAACGCAAGCGCCGCCCAAGACGGCCTAGAACAAGTTCGCCAAGCGCAGCTCAAAGAGCAGATCCAAGCCCTTTTTATCGAGGCCCAAGAGGCAGAAACCCAAGGGCGCTGGCTCGACGCGAAAGCCGCCTATGAGGCCGCACGCAGCCTGGCGCCCAATTTGACCGATCTCACTGCCCGGATCGAAACCATTGATGCGCGGATCGCGCTCGCTGCGGCATTGACCCAGATCCTTGCGGACCCAGCAAGACTGCAAAGCGACACCGAACTCAATCAAGCCAGAGATCTTGCGATCACCATCAGTCAATTACCCCCACCCGTTGGCGACCTGCAAGCAAGCCTCCCAGTTCTAACGCGCATGCTATCCCACGCGCGTCGAGCGCTGACGCTGACCCTGACCTCGGATGGACAAACGACCGTCACGGTACTGCGCTTGGGCCAAGACGGCCGCTTGGGCCAAATTATGGAAACCAGGCTGACCTTGTTCCCAGGACGTTATGTCGTCACCGGATCCAGAAGAGGTTATAAAGATGTGCGTCACGAACTCACCCTGTCGAGCGATACCCCCAATCCGACGCTAACCGTCGTTTGCGATGAGCCAATCTAATGCCGCCCACTGACCCCGTGCAAGAGACCCTAGCGCCCACGCCCTTTGAGGCGCCAAGGCAACAAGCTGACCTCAAGGCCAGAAGACTTACCCCAAGGCGCCTGGCGACCCTGGTAATCGCCGCTTTGATCGGTATCACCGCTTGGCACCTGTTTACCGCCAAAGCCGTACTCATCGCCTTCACGCCGCCAGCTGAATCCGAATCCGTCTCAGGTTGGTTAACCCTACCGCTGGGTGAGCGCTATCTGGTTCGACCCGGCGATCTCAGTGTTCAAGCCGAAGCCAAAGGCTACTACCCGATCGATACTCGTTTGACCATATCAAACGATGCTGATCAGCGTTTTGCACTGGCTTTCGAAAAATTGCCTGGGCATCTTCGCCTGACCACCGGCGGTATACCCGCTGAGGTCGAAATCGATGGCGAGCCCGTCGGCACGACCGTCGGCACGACCCCCTTGACGGTTTCAAGTTTGAGCGCTGGGCAGCACCTTGTGTCCATCCGTGCCGACTGGTATCGCCCTTTACAAACCACGGTGGATATTCTTGGCTTGGATCAATCTCAGGATTTGGCACTGACCTTGGAGCCGGCTTGGGGCACGGTGAGCCTATCCAGCCAACCCGCCGAGGCGCGCCTGATCAAAGATGGGGAAGACCTTGGCCTGCTGCCCAAAACGGTAAGACTGTTAGAGGGCCCTCAAACGGTTCTGATCACAAAAGCGGGGTATCAATCTCAGCGTCTTGATTTAGTGATTAATCGCGGCGATGCCATCACAGTGCCAGAGGTCATCCTGGCACCTGCGAACGGCGCGGTCACCCTAAACAGCACGCCCACCGGCGCCCTGGTCACCGCAAATGGGGTTTATCTTGGGGTCACCCCGCTGCAGCATGCCTTGTCTCCAAACCGCAATTATGACTTTCTCATCAGCAAGGCTGGCTTTGAACCCGTGACCCGGTCAGTGCAGCTCGCGCCCACTGAGGTCGTCACACTAGACCTAACGCTGGCGCCCCGATTGGGATCCGTAACCTTTGATATTGCCCCAAAGCAGGCAAACATTCGCATCAACGGGGTCCTGCAAAGCAACAAGAATCCCACGATGCGGCTGCCCACAACGCCCCAAACCATTGAAATCAGTCAGGACGGCTTCGCAACGATCACGCAAACCATCACCCCTGACGCGGATTTTCCAAAAACGCTGCGCGTCAATCTGCTTACGCTGGCAGCAGCTGAGCTTGCGCAATTTCCAGAGATTCTCGAGGTCAGAGGCGGCTATCGCATGCAGCGGATTCTACCGGCAACAATCGAACTCGGCGCAGCGCGCCGAGACCGCGGCGGTCGCAGCAATGAAATTCAACGCTTGATCACACTCACCGAGCCCTACTACTTGGGTACGACGGAGGTTACCAATGCGCAGTACCAGGCCTTCGATGCCAGCCATAACCCAGGTGTTTTAGGGCGCACCCTGCTCACAGCGCAAGAGCGACCTGTTGTTGGCGTCAGCTGGGACCAGGCGGTGGCCTTTTGCAACTGGTTGAGTGACCAAGAAGGTCTGCCCCGGGCCTATGCATCGGTTAACGGGCGTTATGAGCTGATCACACCCAGAACGTTGGGTTATCGTTTGCCCACAGAAGCTGAGTGGTCTCGAGCCGGCCGATATGCCGATGTTGCAGCCGGCGCACAAGGGGACATCACCGGTCGTGCCCGCTTTGCCTGGGGCGATGACCTACCACCGCCGAACGATTTCGCCAATTTAGCCGATGAAACTGCAATGGGCTTTGCCCCCAATATCATCCCCAACTTTAAGGATCGCTTTCGGGGTCCAGCCCCAGCGGGACATTTCAAGGCCAATGCCTTGGGCCTGTTTGATCTAACCGGCAATGTTGCTGAGTGGGTGCATGACCGATTTAGCACCAACCGCACGCCCACCGCCGCGACCGATTGGACGGGGCCTAGCGAGGGCGCTGTTCGCGTTATCCGCGGGTCGAGTTATCTATCCGGCAGCTTCAGCACCTTGCGCTGGGCCTACCGGGATTCAGGCCTTGAGGGCCGGCAAGATGTCGGCTTCCGACTGGCGAAAAATGCCATCGCCGGCGCGGTGGAGTGATGGCGATGGCGATGAGGTCTGATAAGCTTAAAATGACTCTATTTCAGGCCGCTTTCATGCATGTCAAACTCACAATGCTGTTTGCTTTTTGCGTTCTAATAACAGGCCAAGTTCTCGCGGCGAGCCCAGCGACATCAAGCCCTGTCAGCGAGGCGCCCAGCCCAGCGCCAGTCGATGGGGCCGCACCGACCGCGCCCGGCCAACCCAGCACGCTGGATGCCTCGCAATCGCCGGCGCTTGATGATGCCGCTCTGACAGCGCCTGACTTGGGCCGCGCTTTTGAAGCCTTTCAGCCGAGTGAAGCGATCAGCGCCGATAATGCCGTGCCCTTTCCGACCAACATCTAAGGCCATAAATTTTTCATGAAACAATTCAGCTCAGATTTTATCTATCAATTGATGTCTCTCATTGTGGCCATTTTGTTGGTCCACGCGATTTACGTCGCTGTGATTCGGCCCAACGCTAACAGCCTTTTAGAAACTCAAGCCGAACTTATTAACGCTGACCCGACCTACGTGCCGGAGCGCAGCGCCTATATTATTGTGAAAGACCTCGAGCAGGAGGCCTGCTTTATTTTAATGCTGTGGGCCATGGCGCTTATGGGCATTAAGGCCCGGGACAATCACCGTGAGCGCGCGCTGTTTGAAATAGACCTATTGCCCCGCAATCAATCCAACAGTATTTTGCCTGAAGATACCCGCGACTATGCCCGCCCCATCGAGGCCTTGAGCGCGGACGCGCAACAGCGCCTATTACCGCGCACGTTACTGACCGCGCTGCACCGCTTTCGTGCCACGGGCAATATTCAGGATGTTGCCCACACCATCCGGGCCACCTGCGAGAGCGAAAGTGAGCACTTGGATTCGGAACTATCAATGATTCGCTACATCGCCTGGGCGATTCCTTCGATTGGCTTTTTAGGCACCGTTCGCGGCATTGGGCAAGCCCTTGGTCAAGCACATCAAGCCGCACAAGGCGACATTGCCGGTGTTACCCAAAGCCTTGGCGTTGCCTTCAACTCAACCTTCGTTGCCCTTTTGATCAGTATCCTCATCATGTTCTTGATGCATCAATTACAATTGGCGCAAGAGCGCACAACCCAAGATACCGAGCAATATTGTGACAATCGTCTTCTACGTTACCTGCAGGTCTAGATCGTGACCCTTGCATTTCTTGAACTCAATGATCTTGAGCTGCGGCTCTGGCAAGGCGATCACTTAGTCGTCTCCGAACCCGGTTGGGCCCTGCTGACGGAGCCCCCGAAGGTTGGCCAACAAGCGTTGGATGAGGCCAGACTGCAACCTCGATTGGCCAATTGCCAGTTTTGGCAAGCCTTTAGTACGGATCCTATGCCGGGCGCGACCCCGGTCGCCCGACATCATGCGGACTTGGCGTATTTACAACTGACCGCCCTTAAACATCTCGCGCCCAGCAGCGATTTTGTGATTGGCGTGCCCGGTCATTTTGAACGAGCTGACCTGAGCTTACTGCTCGGGCTGACGGACGCGGCAAGCATCCCCGTCAAAGCGCTGATCGACCCTGGCGTGCTCCTTGCCAGCAAGGCCCTTAGCACGACACCCAATTTGCTCTATCTGGATGTTGGACTGCACGCGGTGACCCTAACGACGGTTCGACAAGGCGCACAATTGCAGCGCAGCCGCTGCCTCATGGCGCATAACGCGGGCTACCTGAACCTCATTGACCGCTTAGCCAACTATGCAGCCAGCGCCCTTGTTCGAAAATCTCGGTTTGATCCACTGCAACATGCCAGCACAGAACAACAACTCTTTCAGCAGCTCTTGCAACCGAATCAGCCTCTTGCCAGTTTGGGCCAAGGCCTGATTAGCTTGCATCATGAGGGCGTCCAATATGACGTGCAGCTGCCTGAGACCGATCTGCGCGCGGCCGCCGCGGAGCTTGTACCCGATGTTGTGAAAGCGATTCAGGCCGCCTCAAACGGCCCCGCTGAGGTCTTGTTGAGCCATCGCGCCCAGCGGCTCCCAGGGCTCATTGACTCCCTATCCCTGATCCCAGGCCTTGTGACCCAGCGGCTCACGAGCGCCAGCCTGCTCGAGGCTTTTACCGCTTTGGCGCCAGAACTGACGGCCAACAGCACGCACAATCAACTCATCTACAGTTTGGCCAACCCGGCGCAAGCAACCGCGACCGCCACTGAGCAATTAAGCACCGGCCACTCGATTACGCATATTGTGCAGCAGGGCATCGCCGTCGAGATCAAAGCCTTTTCGGAAACCACCGCAGACGACTTTGGCCTGATCCTTGACGCGGTAACCGGTCAATGGCAGCTGGCGCCAGGCAACCTGAGCATTGCCCTCAATGGGCAATCCGTGACGGAACCGTGTTTGCTGAAAGCGGGCGATGCCATTTTAGCGGGCAACCAAACCTTTCTATTCATCCAGGTGCGATAAGCCGCGTGGCCAAACGACGCGAAACGAATATTTTCAGCCTGTCTTTTTTAGATATTATGTCGTGCGGTTTTGGCGCGGTGATCCTCGTTTACATCACCATCAACCATGGCACCCTCTCAAGCGGTATCCAGACCGATCCCGAACGGTTCGCCGAGGTCAAAAAGATCGAAATCGAAATTCTTGCAGAGCAAGAAAACCAAGTCATCCTGCGCAACAGCCTGACGCTCGTGGACGATGCGGTTCTAACAACGGAACAAAGCATCCGAGACAAACTGAAAGCCATAGAAGCCTTAACCCAGCAGCTGCTCGAAGCTCAAAGCGCGCAGAGCCTGGATACCGACGGGATTGAAGCGCTTAAAACAGCGTTGGTCAAACTCCAGGCCGAGCGCGACACCCTGACCCTCAGTGTCGCCGAGGCCGAAGGCAATGATCTGCGGACAATGGTGGGTGAAGGCGATCGCCAATACTTAACCGGTTTAAACCTGGGTGGTCAGCATATTTTGGTCCTGCTGGATGTGTCCGGCAGCATGCTGGACGAAACCCTCGTTAACATTATCCGAAGGCGAAATCTGCCTGAGGCCGAGCAACGCGCGTCTGAAAAATGGCAACGCGGCTTGCGCACCGTGGATTGGATCACCGCCAATCTACCCAGGGACGTCCAATTCCAGATTATTCAATTTTCGACCACCGCGCGGAGCGCCCTGCCCGAGACCAACGGTGAGTGGCTCCAAACCAGTGACACCGAAGCGTTGGATGCCAGTCTGGCGGCGCTGCAAGCGCTCACCCCCGGCAATGGCAGCAACCTACATGCCGCGTTTACGGCTGCTGGCGCACTCGATCCCCAACCGGACAATATTTTCCTGATCACCGACGGTCTACCCACTCAAGGCGCAACGCCCGCAAAAGCCAGCCTCGTAACGGCCAAAGACCGCTTAAAGCTCTTTCAAAGTGCGATGAGCGTCGTCAATCTCTCGATCCCGATCAACGTCATTTTATTCCCCATGGAAGGCGACCCCATCGCCAGCCCGTCTTATTGGCGGCTAGCGCAAATAACCGGCGGCGCCTTCTTATCGCCCGCAAGGGACTGGCCATGAAACGCAAACTGCGTGAAGTTGAAGGCATGAGCCTCTCTTTTTTGGATGTCATCAGCTGCGGCTTCGGCGCCCTGATTCTATTGCTGGTGCTCACCAAAGTTTACGACCCAGTGGTCTTTGATCCATCGATAACCGATCTCGATGGTTATCTCAAAGAGCTTGAAGAAACCTTGGCAATATTGAAAGGCGAGACTCGGGTGCTCAATCGAAACCTGCTCCGGCGCGAGGATCTCAAAACCGATCAAGTGGCTCAACTGACGCGCATTCAAAGTGAGCTCGCAACTCTTGAAAGCACCAACCGCGAGACGCAATTGGAGGGCGAGGCCCAAGCCGCCATCCAAGCAAAATTGGCCGATGCCAAACAGTCCCTCACCGAAGAAATGCAGGCCCTGCTCAAGGGCTATCAAAAATCAATCGATGAAACCGTGATCGGCGGAATCCCGGTGGATAGTGAATACGTCATTTTTATCATCGACACCTCGGGCAGCATGTTCAGCTATGCCTGGCCCATGGTGGTGCAGAAGCTTGCCGAGACCTTAGAGGTCTATCCCAATTTGAAAGGCATCCAAGTGATGAATGATATGGGCCAGTACATGTTCGCCCAATACGCAGGCCAATGGATCCCGGACACCCCAGCTCGGCGGCAGGCCATTATTAATCGGCTGCGGGATTGGAACGTTTTTAGCAACTCGAGCCCGGTTGAGGGCATCACCAAGGCCATTGCGACTTTCTATCGACCGGGCCGAAAAATCTCGCTCTACGTATTTGGCGATGAGTTTACCGGCCGCTCCATTCAGCAGGTCGTCGACACGGTCGACCGGATTAATCGCCGGGACGAGCAAGGCAACCGGTTGGTGCGCATTCATGGGGTGGGCTTCCCCGTGCAGTTTGCAAATCCGCCCCAGTATCAAGAGACCGGCATCAAATTTGCGATCCTAATGCGCACCCTCTGCGCAGCCAACGACGGCACCTTTGTGGCCTTAAACCGGTTTCGTTGACCGCGCGCGCAATCAACCGCGCTCACCCGGCGCAACCGGCGGCGATTTCGGCTTAGACCCCGCAGGCACATCGCCCAATTGCACGGATGGCGCATCCAGCCTCGCTTCAAGCCGCTCTAAAATGACCCTTACATCTTGAATTTCGTCATGCAGATTGCGCAAGGATGACCGCTCCGGGTTATCCGTATCGGCCTTGGCTTGCTCTTCTTCGAGCACATTCACCACAATCCCGATCACCATATTTAAAAACGCAAAGGTGGTTAGGAAAATAAAACTGAGATAAAAGATCCAACTGAATGAATAGACCGCCATGGTTTCGTACATGACATCGGTCCAATCTTCGAACGTCATCACCCGAAACAGGGTCAACATCGACACTGCAATATTGCCCCAAAGGGTTGGATTGATCTTTTCAAAGAACAAACTGCCGGTTGCGGCATAGATATAAAAAATAATAAAAATCAGCGCGGCAACATAGCCTAACCTGGGTAACGCCTGAAGCAGAGAGTTGAGTAAAATTCGGAGTTCCGGAATGATGCTGATCATGCGCAGCACCCGGAAAACACGGACCAGTCGTGCCACCAACGCCATATCGGTGTCATCAATCGGAATCAAGCTCACCGCGACGATCAAGGTGTCAAAAATGTTCCAGCCATTTTTAAAGAAATCTCGCTTGCGCGACTCCCCCAAGAACCGCACCGAGATTTCCACAACAAAAATGAGCGTGATCAGCAGATCAAGCCCATCGATCACCAAGATCATCCATTCAGGAATCGGATAGGTCTTCACGCCAACCAACAGGGCCGACGCAATAATAATGATGATAATGAAGGCTTCGAAGGCGCGATGACTGCGCAGGCGGTCCAACTTGGCTTGCCAACTGTGGGGCGATAACTCGGTCATGATGGGTCTTTGCTTCGGAAAATCTTGCGGAAGCTTACAGGGTCAATTTACCGGTTTAAAGCCCAGGTTACGTTAACGCGTTAATTTGGCGCGCCGGCAGGGATACGATCGGATGTCGACCCGTCAACCATGACGGGCACGCCGGCATGAGGACAACCCCTGAGGCCCTTGAATCGATACCCTGTTTAACCAGCGGGCCGTCTTTGCAACCCGCACGGTTCGCCGCAAGAACGCACGATAACCCTTGCGTTAACCCGCCCTCTAGGACTTATCCAAGCTCCAGATCCCTGGACCTTTGGCCGCGATGAACAAAAAGACAAAGCAATACAGCGCCGCCAACTCGCCACCGTTTAACATGGGGAACACATCGCGCATGCCGTGGGCCATCCAATAGGCCACGGCCATCGTGCCGCTGCAAATAAAAGCTGCTGGCCGCGTAAACAATCCGATCATCACCAAAATGCCGCCAACCAGCTCAATGCCACCGGCTGCAATCATCAGCGGACTCAAGTCATAGGTGAACTCTTTTGGGAAATTGAGCAGTTTCTGACTGCCGTGAAATATAAACAAGAATCCTGTGACGATTCTGACTAAAGCGTACGCTTGAGGCTCTTTGTCGGCCAGCATGTTATCGAATTGACTCATAAGTGATCTCTCCTGTTTTCATTTTTAAGACTGCTTTAACGAATTTCCCTGTCAAAACGGTAAAGCACTCGTCTTCGAAGTTCAATCGCTTTCATGCACCCGTTTTAGCCGAAGCAATCCATGCCGTCTTGTTCACAGATCATCATCCACCTGCGCCGGGGCTGGCGCTGGTAAGCCCCGCTTACGGCGCCCCCAACGGCGGCTTCCAGCCAGCATTCATCGGCTGAAAAGAAGGCTGCCGCCGTGATTCCAATAGCCCCACCCGGGCACCCATTGTTTTCAAAACCCTATTCTACAGCGGTCAGGTTGTGCTCATCCCTAGTAGCGCACGCGCGCGGTGTAGATGATGCGCTGCTTGGACTGCGGAGCGAGTTCGAGCTCGATTGATAACGATTGTCCGACTTGATTCACCACCTCCGGGGTACTGGCAAGCAAGGTTAACTCACCGTTGAAGTCTTCCTGCAGCCGAATCAAAGCCTCGGTCTTGCCCGTATTTTCCAGCAGTAGGTCCAAGGTGACTTCGTGCAGCCGGTCGTTAATCATGCGGAAGTCCGTGGTCGTCCGGGTCAGTCGCACATCGAAAGCGCGTCCCAAATGCACCTCAAAAGGCGCGCCCGGTGGGGATTGCGTCAGTTGATCTGCACCCATCAGGATCGGTTGACCCGTTGGACTGCGCTCAAAAACGCGGACCAGGCCGGATGCGACTGGATGATTGCTGGACGGTCCGGTCTCTTGCGGCGTGATCAACAAGAACGCGGGAACCGACTGCGGCTGTGCGACATCTGATGGATAGCGCTGAACCGATGACCGACTTCTAAAAACCAGCCTCGCTGGTGCGACCCAAGGGTCTTCGAGCGCAACTTGCAGGCTGCGGCCCGCGACCAGCGTCACGCGCTGCGGCAATCGCCACTGGTATTGCAATCCGGCAGGCGCAGCAGCCGCCGCAGGCCCACGATCCATGGCGGCGCCTCGCAGCATTGGCATCGACATTTCGGACTCAAACCTCGGACTCTGAGCGGTACTTAACTGCCCAGCCACCAAGGTAATGCCGGCATTCTCAATCGAGAATTGCGTGGTATTCGATAAGGCGGCAGACGATTGAATGCGGACCTCGCGCGCCTCCGGGTCGAACACCATTTCATAATGGGCCGACCAACTGAGTCCGGGCGCCAGGTAGGCAAGATGACCCGAGAAGGACCCTGCATTTTCAATTGTTAAGGCGAGATGCGGGCTCACTGCAAGTCCAATATCCGGAAAACGAAGTTGATCGAAAGCAACCGTTTGCACGCCCTTCGAAGTCGCAACCATAATCGGCTGCACCGTCTTGAGACTGCCAGACTCATAGGTCACTGAATTCGCACCCCCGGCCATCGGGCTCAAAAACTCAACCGTTTGTCCTCGGTAGGCCTGCAGAATTTGCTGGGTTGATCCAAGCCACGGGGTGATTTCCAGCTGCCGCACTCGGTTGCCTGGGCTCGGCATCACATAAACCCCAGCAAGCGTCGTCGTTTCCGGAATGGGCACCTCAACAATTGCGCCTGCCTGAACCGAGGTCTCTGGCAGCTCGCCGCTCACCATCGCATGATTTGCATAAAGGGTCAGCTCAGGCGTTGCCAGAACGACGCGCTCACGGGCGGTCAGTTGCTGACCCGGCGCGGGCAGCACAACCAGCAAGATCAGCAAGACCGGACCCACCCCAATTTTGATGAACCCACGTCTGAATGCTTTATCTAATCCTGTCACACTGCCTCCGATTACGCTTTGTTGAGACCTAGAATGGTCGAATTGTCGAATTGTCGAATTGTCGATCATCAGTATAGATCGAGCGCGCGCATAAACCATCAATGTGATCTGGTCGTTGGAAAACGCACCCGGTATGGGTATGCTGCCTCGTAAATTGCCCGCGTGCTTGCGGCATCCTGTCAAAGCGAGTCATTATGCCCACCCCGATACAACGCCAGGCCTTTGGTCTAAAAATTCTCAATGCTGGACACCCGTCGATCCGGAAACTCAAATCCCAGGGCTTCCAAGCAGAAATCCATGGCAATAAATTTTGGAACTCTAGCTTCTTGGTGATGGACTACTTAAAGCGGAACCCATTACCCCAAGGCACCCGGGTTTTAGAAGTTGGCTGCGGCTGGGGGCTGCTGGGCTTATATTGTGCCAAAGCGTTTGATGCGGCGGTCACCGGCATTGATGCCGACGCCAATGTGGGACCCTACCTAGACCTGCATGCGCAACTCAATCATCAATCGATGACCTTTGAACAAAAATCCTTCAATCAACTCACAAAAGCCTATTTGGCGAACTTTGACGTCATTATCGGCGCCGATATTTGTTTTTGGGATGAACTCAGTCAGCAGTTATTTAACCTGATCCGCCGCGCACAAGGCGCCGGGGTTTCACAAACAATCCTGGCCGACCCCTGCAGATCTCCTTTCGAAACGTTGGCAGCGCGCAGCGCCGCGGCCTTCAAATCGGTTGAGCGCATTGAGGCCGGCATTTCAAGACCGACCAAAGCGACCGGCGCCCTACTCATTGTGCGCGCAGACCCTTAGCGTCTTGAGCATTGATATGCTGGTGGACCCACTAACCCATGCGAGTGCTTGGCCAAAGCGCCATGTTTGATCGACAAACGCGACAAGGCGGCTATTTCGCCTTGGCCGCCTATTGCATCTGGGGCGTTGCACCGATCTATTTCAAACTCGTGGGTCACGTACAACCCCTTGAGATCATTGCTCACCGCGTAACCTGGTCTGCGATTTTACTCATGGCGGTGCTCGCCTTGTCTGGCAAACTTGGCGAACTCCGATTGCCCCTTAAAAGCTTGGGTTGGCTGCTACTCAGCGCAATGCTGCTGGCTTGTAACTGGCTGATCTTTGTCTTTGCCGTTCTCAACGATCAGATTATCGACACATCCCTCGGGTATTTCATCAATCCGCTGGTCAGTGTCTTTCTCGGCATTTTTTTCCTCGGTGAGCGTTTGCGACCACTGCAATGGCTCGCCCTGTCCATTGCATTTTTAGGCGTTATGATCCAGCTTGTTGTGCTTGGCCACCTACCCCTCATCTCGCTGGCCCTTGCGTTTAGTTTTGGTTTTTATGGGCTCATCCGTAAAAACCTCAACCTACCCGCCGTGTCGGGCCTGGCCCTTGAAACCCTCATTATTTTACCCTTCGCGCTGGGCTATCTCGTGTGGCAGCAAGCCCAAGGCGCATTGGCCTTTAGCAACCTATCACTCGAAACCGATCTGTTATTGGTCCTTGGCGGCGTGGTCACCTCTTTGCCGCTTTTATTTTTTGCCGGCGCCGTCACGCGGTTGAGCCTAACAACCGTTGGGATCTTTCAGTATCTTGCGCCCAGCCTAACCCTGCTCTTAGCCGTCTTCTATTTCGAAGAGCCGTTTAACCGCGTTCAATTTGCGACCTTTTTCTGCGTCTGGGTCTCGATTGTGATTTTTACAACCGAGTCCCTCGGGTATCATCGAAAACACTATCGGGATCACGCACGCGCCTCAAACGACGCCTCCTAGCCGTCGTATCCAGACGACAAACCTTAGGAACTGTTATGTCTCATGCTTTTCAACTCGACCATGATATTCGCGTCGATCCAACACAACTCCTTGCGTTGACTGATCAAACCTGGACGCTACCCGTTACGATTTCAGATCGCTGGCAGGTGATCGTTGGGCCAAACGGCGGCTATCTCGGCGCGCTGCTGCTGGGCTGCATCAAAACCCTGCCCATCCAAAGTAATCAAACGGTCCGTTCGGTGGCGCTGAGCTTCATCAGCCCCTCGGTGCCTGGCCCCGCCTCAATGTCCCTGCGCTGCGTTAAAGCGGGCCGAACGACCAGCATGTATACCGCAGAACTTATCCAGAATGACCGAACCATTGCCATGGCCAATGCCCATTTTGCCGCCAAACGCCTCGACGCTGCCTTTTGTGATCAGGTGATGCCCGATGTTTCGCCCGCATCCCAGATCGCGCCAACGGACTGGCAACAAACCGATTCGAAATTTGCCGTGCCGTTTCGGCAGCATTTTGATCAACGCATTGCGATCGGTCCAACGCCGGGTACGCGCGATGGCTCCGGACGCATTGGCGGCTGGATGCGCTTCATGGATTGCAGGCCCCTTGATGACATAGGCCTGCTCGCCATGAGCGACGCCTGGTACCCCAGCATCATTTCAAGGCATCTGGATTATGACGTGCATGTGCCCACCATCGATCACACGGTACATTTTTTACAAAACGATTTTTCGGCACTGCCCGATGATGCTTACACCTTGTTTGAATTCTCGACCGAACTCGCCCAAGACGGCTACCTGGTTGAAAACGGTCGGATGTTTTCCAGCAGCGGCGCGCTCATCGCGGTCTCGCGACAGATGGCGGCGATGGTGCAGTTTGAGCCTGAAGCGCCTGCGGCGAAATGAATAGCCTGCGGCGAGTTAATAGCCTGCGGCGTAATAGATAGCCTGCGATCTAACCCAAAGCCGACATCGAACCCTTCGCGAAGACGCGCCGAGCGGCGGCGGCAGGCCCATTGCGCCCTCTAGCCGCGGCTAAGCGCCCTCGTTACGCGCATCAATCAACGATCGAATGCGTTGGTGCTCAACTGCGTCTAACGAAAATCTTGAGAACAGCCAGGTGCCCAAGGTGTAGCAAATGAGCGGCGACAAACCATAGAGGGTCACCATGGCCAGCTGCACCCCGAAGGTCTGCACTTCATTGGGCACAAAGCCGCTGAATTCGAGCACCCAACCGGTGACCAAAATCATCACTCCGATGGCGCTCTTTTGGACAAAGTTGAAGGCAGCAAAATAAGAGCCCTCTTTACGCTCGCCGGTTTTAAATTCATCAAAATCGATGATATCGCTTTGTACCGACGGGGCAATCGTGCCGCCGCAACCGGCAGACAGACCGGCAAAGAAGGCCAGAATAAAAATAAGCCAGGTTCGATCCGAAACGCTTTCCATAAAGGGCAGCGCGAACATACCGCCAAAGGACAAACCGGTGAGCATCATCGAAAACATCCAGAGCCGAATCTTACCAAAGCGCTTTGAAAGCGGTATCCAGAGCGGCACGGACAAACTCGACGGCACCATGTAGGCCAAAATAATCAATGGGGCGAGACTCGGCTTACCCACCACGTACTGACAAATGTACAAGGTCAGTAAGGCGATAACAGCACTGCCGATGTTCTCGATGAACGTGACCACCAACACCAACCGAGCGTGAGGATTAGACCAAACATCTTTAAAAGCCCCAAAAGGCGTTTGACCGACTCGCACTTTAAGATCGTGCCGCTCACGCAGTTTAATAACCGCAAACGTAATCAAGGCCGCCGTGATCAGGCCGGCCAGCGTGCTCAGCTCAAACGCCGTTTCGCGCACCTTTTCCGATGAGACCTGTTCGGCATCAATCAAAAGCTGCATGCTGATCAAGGCAATAATCGACCCCACGGTGTAAGCGGCATGTCGAAAGCCGTAGAGTCGGCTCCGCTCGTGGTAGTCGTTCGTAAGCTCGGGGCCCAGTGACAAATGCGGCACCATAAACAGGGTCATCGCAGAGTAAAACCCAATAACGCCAATCGCCATCCAAATCACCAAAGCCGTGCCTTGTAGGCCTGCCGGTGGTGAGAACACCATGATAAACATGCCCGCAACCGGCACAATACTCCAGAGCAACCAACTGCGACGACGCCCCAAGCTCGATTGCGTGCGATCGCTGACATAGCCCACCAAGGGGTCCGAGATCGCATCCCAAACGCGCGATATCCCGAAAATAGTCCCCATGATCGCGGGCGAGATCAGCAGCACATCCGTTGAGAACTTCATAATATAAAGCCCGATGAGCAGATACATGTACCCAACGCCAACGGTCGGCGCCGAATAGGCGACGATTTGTAACCAGTGCAACGGACTCGCCGTGCTCATCTGTGTCTCTTTTTGAATCAAGCTTACCTCTTACCACTGCTCGCAACTCTGGCAGGATTGGGGCAGGCTTTCAAGGCAGCAGGGCTCTATAAATTTGGCCCGCAATTGATTATCCTTGCGCTGCAATTGCGCGTGTCGCGGCGCCGAGCACTTAACCCGGCTGAGCCCTTATACCCGGCCATCTGGTTAAAGATGGATCAACCCAGCGCCAACACTCATCGAGACCGCACGCGGCGAAAACCGAACACAATCCCTAACAACAGGAGCGTCAAACCATGACCATGTCGCGAACTCAATTATTGATGTCCAGAATCCTCGGTCGAGGGGCTCAGCTTGATCCCAACGAAGAGGTGGTGACCTTGATGCCGAATGGCACCCACCGCCAAACCCTGAAAGCAACCTGGCAGCGCGCCAATCAAGTAGCGGGCGCTCTGAGCGCGATGGGGATTCAAGAGGGCGACCGCGTCGGAAGCTTTATGTGGAACAACTACCGCCATTTAGAGCTATACCAAGCCGTGCCGTCGATGGGCGCCGTTCTGCATACTCTGAACATTCGTTTGGGCGCAGCGGACCTTGAATACATTATCAACCATGCCGGTGATCGCGTCATTTTTGCCGATGAAGACCTCCTACCACTCCTGGAGCCGTTGCTCGATAAAATGCCCACGGTTGAGAAGATCATCATCTGTCGTCATGGCGAAGGCGGTGAAACGAGCTTTGGCGAGACAGAAGATTACGAAGCATTCATCCAGGACCAACCGACGCAATATGCCTGGCCAGATATTGATGAACACGCCCCGATGGGCTTGTGTTATACCAGCGGCACCACCGGCAAGCCCAAAGGCGTGATGTACACCCATCGCTCGACCTACCTGCACACGATTAACCAGGCCATGACCGATTCGATGAATCTCTCGGCTCTAGACGCGGTATGCGGGATCGTTCCGATGTTCCATGCGATGGGCTGGGGTGTGCCCTTCACGGCGTCCATGCTGGGCTGTAAACAAGTTATGCCGCACCGTTTTATGGACCCAGAGCGTTTGCTGCAATTGATGTGCGATGAAGAAGTTACGCTGTCGGCTGGCGTGCCCACGATCTGGCAAGGGGTTAAAACCGTCCTTGAAAACAACCCAGGCAAATACGATACCCAATTGCTGGCCAGACTCACCTGCGGCGGCTCAGCGCCCCCGGTCTCGATGATGCGGTGGTACTGGCAAGAACACGGTATTGAAATGATCCAAGGCTGGGGCATGACCGAAACCAACCCATTGGGCACCCTGTCGCGCAAAGTCGCTAAACGCTCGCATTTGACCCTCAGTGAGGATCAACAATTCGACAACATCGCCAAGGCAGGACTCGCAAGCCCAGGTCTTGAGATCGAAATTTTTGATGAGAATTGGGAAACCCTTCCCCACGACGGTGAAGCCGTCGGAGAGCTGTTGATTCGAGGCCCCTGGATTTGTTCTGAGTATTACAACGACCCTCAGCCCGATAAATTCCACGATGGCTGGCTGGTAACGGGTGATGTCGCAAAAATTGATCAAGAAGAATATCTCATCATTGCAGATCGCTCGAAAGACCTGATCAAGTCAGGCGGGGAGTGGATTTCATCGGTTGATCTCGAGAACCATATCGTGGCATTACCGGGCGTAAGACAAGCGGCCGTTGTTGCCCAACCCCATCCAAAATGGGACGAGCGGCCGGTGGCGTTAGTGATTCTGCTGGAAGGCGCCAATGTGACGAAGGATTTAATCCTAGATCACTGTGCTGAGATTTTTGCGAAATGGCAGTTGCCAGATGATGTGATTTTTGTGCATGAGATCCCGCTAACTTCGACCGGCAAAATCGACAAAAAAGTCATTCGTAGTCAATTGGAATCCGAGGACTACTTACTACCAGACTTAAGAAGCGCCTCTTAACCCCGAGCAATGCGGCCCAGTACGGCACTGGCCGAGCTCCAAAGGCTAGTGCCGCGTTGGCCGCATGGCTTGGGGACAAGTCCGCGCTGGATTGACAGCCAAATTTTGGTCTTAAAGACCTTGTAAGAGCAGGTTATGACATCAGAGTTCATCATTGCAGCCCACATCAGCGAAGTGCCTGACGGTGGCCAATTACGGCTTGAATTACCTGACCAAGAAGTGCTGATCTGCAACGTCTCAGGCGAATACTTCGCCATAGACTACTACTGCAGCCACGATGCGCTGGGCTTAGAAGGGGGCAGTATCGAAAATGACTGCATCACTTGCCCCTACCATGGCGCTGAGTTTTGCTTGCGTTCTGGCAAGGTCATGGCCTCACCCGCCTGGGAAGATATTCGGGTTTACCCCGTTAAAGTCGAAGATGATCTGATCAAGCTGTGTCTTGACCCAGTATGAGTGAGGCCGCAGCGATCGCGCTCCGCGATAAATTATCCCTCGAGCAGCTCGATCTAGACCTCTTTAGGGCTCAAAACGAGGCAACCCTTGGGAATCGCTTATTCGGTGGGCAGGTCCTAGCGCAAGCCTTGTCGGCCGCCCAGCAAACCATCGAGGAAAGACCTTGCCACTCGTTGCACGGCTATTTTCTCAGACCCGGCAAAGTCGATATCCCGGTCATTTTCCAAGTCGAACGCATTCGAGATGGCAAGAGTTTCAGCACCCGGCGCATTATGGGCATTCAAAATGGCCAAGCGATTTTTAGTATGGATGCCTCTTTTCAGGTCAAGGAAGCAGGACTGCATCACCAAATGGAACGTCAGCCGGTTCCACCCCCAGAGGCGCTTGAAGACGATCGGCTAGTGGCCTTGAGAATGACCGACCTTGGCCCCCATGCCGCCTGGATGACCCGGGAACGGCCCTTTCAAATCCGCTCGGTAGCGCCCATTGACCAAGCGCCGACAGCGAAAACCAGCCAAGCCGTTTGGATCCGATTTTCGGCGCCAATCCTGAACACCACCACCCAGCAACAACTCCTGGCTTATGCCTCAGATATGGGCTTGGTCAGCACGGCCGCGTTGCCGCATCGGCCGAATATACCGCGGGACCGCCTGCAAATGGCCAGCCTCGATCACAGTCTTTGGTTCCATGACGATTTAGACCTCAACGATTGGCTGCTGTATGTAAAAGATACGCCCGTCAGCCACAGTAATCGCGGCCTGAATCGGGGTAGTTTTTTTGACCAAGAGGGCCGACTGGTTGCCTCGGTCATTCAAGAAGGGCTGATGCGGGTTGCACCGATACCGGATCAGGGCTGATATTCTGCCAAGAGTACTTGCTGTTGCTGCTCGTCCAGCGCATTAACCAGCTCAAGGTGAGCCGCCACAAAAGCCGCCATCGAGGGATATTGCGCAACCAGTTGATCCCGCCAATAAACCAGCACCTGCTCCCGAGATTGATCCCAAAAGACCCCCGTCCGCATCGCTTGCAACTCCTTATTTCAATCCAATCAGTTTAACACCCCCTTCGCACAGGGTGTCCAAGCCCCAAACTTGCAATTAAAAGTGGCCTATGCGTTTATTTATCTTTTAATGCGCACGTGCTTGAGGACATTCAATGAAAATCGGTTTAATGACAGCGGTAACAGATTCACCAGAGGCTTCCTTCGACGATATTGTTATCGATGCGCAGCGTGCGGAAGCGGAAGGGTTTTCAGCCATTTGGATGGCGAATATTTTTGGGCTCGATGCCATCTCAACGCTCTCTATTATTGGCCGCGCCACCAAAACCATTGAATTGGGTACGGCTGTCACGCCAACCTACCCACGACATCCAACGGCCCTCGCGCAGCAAGCGTTAACGGCAGCGGTCGCATCTGGCAATCGATTTAACCTTGGCATCGGGTTATCGCATAAAGTCGTTATTGAAAATATGTTTGGGTTTTCCTACGACAAGCCGGCCCAGCATATGCGTGAGTACCTCTCGGTCTTAATGCCGCTGCTTGCGGGAGACGCGGTTCAGTTCACGGGCGAGCATTACAACGTGAATGGGGTCCGGCTCACAATGCCCGGGCAGCCCATGGTGCCAACGCTAATTGCTGCCCTTGGACCCGTTATGCTGAATCTCGCTGGCGCTATGGCCGATGGCACGATTACTTGGATGACCGGGGCGAAAACCCTTGAGACCCATATTATGCCAAAAATCAATGACAGCGCCGAAAAAGCGGGTCGCAAAACACCCCGGGTCGTGGCGGGTTTTCCGATTCTTCTAACCGATCAGGTCGCTGAAACCAGGGCCCGCATCGATCAAAGCTTGGCCATCTACGGCACCTTGCCGTCCTATCGCGCCATGCTCGACAAAGAAGGTTTAAAGGGTCCTGGCGATTTAGCGATTGTCGGCAATGAAACCGAAGTCCGTGCCCGCCTCGATGACCTGCGCGCCATTGGCATAACGGACTTTACAGCGGCGATCGCGGCAGACAATGCAGAAGATGCGGCACGAACCCGGGCCTTTCTTGCTAGCGAGTGTTGATCAGAAGCGTGGAATGACTTCCTCAACCAATCGCTGCGTTTGCGCCATCAGGTCTTTCGTGCCTTGTGCAATGGGAATGAGCACGAACTTCGAGCAACCCGCCTCGATAAAGGCCTGGACGCGATTGGCAATGACATCGGCTGATCCAATTGCCAAGTAGTCGGTCGGGTCTTGGCTGAGTCGCGCGCTGATGCCTTTCATAGCTTGCTGCGCAATGGGCTCATCGGCTGACCCAAACCGAAACGAAAACGTGGCGCCGTAGTGGTCCTCATCGATCGACCTTTGGTACTGCGGCAGCGCCGCGCGGATACCCGCAATCACCTTCTGAGTTTGACTTGGGGTATCAATCCCAGCGAGCCAACCGGTACCAATCCGAGCAGTTCGCTCAATGGCCTTGGCTGACGACCCGCCAATCCAAAGCGGCATCTTGGCATTGGCTGGCTTGGGAGAAATGCTTGCCCGGTCATAGTTAAAGAACGTGCCTTCGAAGGACACCTCCTCTTCCGTCCAAAGTCGACGCAGCAGCGTGAGCGCTTCGTCGGCTTTTTTTCCACGCCCTTGGGTCGGTGTCCCGGTTGCGGTGTAATCTCGACTGAGGGCACTGCCAATCCCAAATGCGGGCAACAAGCGCCCGCCGCTTAAAAAGTCGATCGTGGCGCACTGTTTCGCCGTTAATAGCGGATCCCGGAGCGCAATACTTGCCACGTTCATACCAAAGCGCATTGAGTCGGTCGCGCCGGCAATTGCCGCCATGGTTGATAGGGTTTCAAGGTTCGGTTCTTTCGAAATCAACCGATCCGTTTGCCAAATCGAATCAACCGAGCCCTGCTCGCACTGCTGGATCCACTTAAAATAATCGGGGCCTTTATCCAAGGAAAATCGTCCAAGGCCCATGCCAATCCCAATGGCCATTTAAACCTCCTCATCCAATGCCCAGATGGCGTCAAAGTCCACCCAGTGATTTAACCGATCAAACTGCGCAATCTCGCTACTTTCTTGACCCGTTGCCACCAACTCGGCAAGCCCCTGTTCAAGACCCGAGGTGAGCGCGCCGAGCAAATAGGTTGGGTGAATCACAATTTGAAAACCAAGCTCGAACAAGGTTTGATCCGGCAACATGGGGGTCCGCCCCCCCGCCACCATATTCGCAACCAGTGGCACCCCCTTAAAGGCCGCCGCAATCTGACGCAGTTCGTCTTCGGTCTCTGGGGACTCAACAAACAAAGCATCCGCCCCAGCCGCAAGATACGCCTCGGCCCGCCGCAGCGCATCATCCAAGCCCAGTTGGGTCCGCGCATCGGTTCGAGCAATGATCATAAAGGCTTGCTGGTCTCGAGTTGATGCGGCGATCTTTATTTTTTTTTGCATATCCGCCACGTCAATGACGCGTCGATCGCGGGTATGGCCGCACCGTTTCGGAAATTCCTGATCTTCGAGCTGGATAGCGGCTGCGCCAGCGCGTTCATAGCCTGCAACGGTTTGCGCAACGTTCGCCAAACCACCAAACCCCGTGTCGCCATCGGCAACAACCGGCACGTCAATAACCGCCGTAATCTGCGCGAGGCGCTCGACCATTTGCGAGTAGGAAACAAGTCCCGCATCAGGCTTACCCAGCAGGGTCGCGGATACGCCATAACCCGTCATGTAGAGCGGCCCTTTGACATAGTGCGCCGCGATCCTTGCAGAGAACGGATCAAAGACGCCGGGCAGCGAAAAACACTGCCCGCGATTGAGTGCTTCCAACAACATTAGGGAACCTCCAACATTCAGTTAAGACCCTCGATTCAGCTCGCATGACCCACGGCATCAGCGCCAGCCAAACAGATCAACAACCCCTCTGAGCGACTCAGGCAATCCAGCGGGCGCAACCCATGGTAACTCAGAATCGACGCGGTTCAGAGTCGCATCGAGGTTTGATTTTAGAGTATTCTGTTCAGATCGTTATCGTCAGGAACCCAACTTGAAAGCCATTATTTGCCAAAGCTTTGATCATCCCAGCAACCTCACCTTGTCCGAAACCGAGGCGCCAGCGCTTGCCGATCATGAAGTCTTAATCGATATTGCTGCCACTGGCTTGGGGTATGTTGATGCCTTGACCGTGTCGGGCCTGTATCAGATCAAGCCCCCCTTACCTTTCATTCCAGGGAATGAAATCGCCGGCACCGTGATCGAAGTTGGCGCTTTCGTTCAAACCCTCAAGGTTGGCGATCGGGTTCTTGCCATGCCGTCAAACGGCGGACTCGCGGAACAAATCAGTCTTTCAGCCAGTCGTTGCCTGGTCATTCCGGATCATTTGAGTTTTTCTGCTGCCGCCTCGTTTTTAGTCAATTATTGTACGGCCCACCATGGCCTCGTTACCTGCGGGGCTTTGACGGCCTCCGATACGGTCTTAATACTCGGCGCAAGCGGCGGGGTTGGTGTTGCCGCGATTGATGTCGCAAAAAGCCACGGCGCGCACGTGATTGCAGCGGCATCAACACCTGAAAAGGTGCAGGCAGCGATCACAGCCGGCGCCGATGAGGGCCTTTTGTATTCAGCCGCCGACTGGCGGGATCAACTCAAAACACTGCTTGCCGGACGCGCTTTGACCGTGGTTTATGACCCCGTTGGCGGCGATTTCGCGGACCCAGCCCTGCGATCCCTGAGCCCCGGAGGACGTTATCTGGTGATCGGATTTGCCAGCGGCAGTATTCCAAAATTCGCAGCCAATTTGACCTTGTTAAAACAGATCAGCATCGTTGGCGTCAATTGGGGTGGCCACATAATGATCCATCCAGAGGCGTCGCAACCCGTCATAGATCACTTGCTGAGTCGCATCCAAACGCGTCAACTCAATCCCGAGGCAGGGCAATGCTTCGCTTTGGCAGATGCGGGTTTAGCGATGACCGCCATGTTAGACCGCCAAGCGATTGGCAAAATTGTCATTACCCAAGAATAAAACAATCATATAAATTATTGTTTTAATAACTATTTTTGCTTCACACTCGCCGCACATAACACGTCAGTGATTGGCTTTTAGATCTCAATAACCTGGATTCTGCACACTTTATTTCACAGCGATCAGTCTTTTGTATCTAAAAATACCCAATCAGAAAGACGATGGCGTTACAGGACGCAAGCAACCAATACGGCGCTATGACGAGTCTTGCCCTCGCGATCATTTCGTAGAGCCGGAAGAAGAGACTATTTGCCTAAAGTGAGTGTGCCATTCATAAACCCACCCTTAACCTTCCATTCGCCATCACGACGGACCAATCAGTACACGGAATCCGTCGTCGAGATAACTGCATCACTTTCGTTAAACCGAGAAAAATTCACACGGACTGCTGCGGTTAGATCGTCTGCATAAATGAGTTCTTTACTGTTGATGAGAGAATACGACCATCCGGACGCCTTCAATCTTTCAAAATCAACTGCGTCTCCATACCGGTCGTAAGAATTGGGTTCTCCCCCGATAACGAATATGAAAGGACTATCTGCCGCTTGGTTGAGGGCATCCCGGTCTTCTTTGTTGAAGGATGAAAAATAATGCTCTATCGCCATCATTGGCGATAAATGGTTATCAGCAAATGTGTTCACACCAACTAAGAGGAGCATCAACGCTATGAACCGCATCATTTTTCCTTATTTCAATTTCGAGAGAGGACTAGAAGGTTTACGCTATCAAAACGGCGCTATTACTAATCTCGTTTTGTGTCAGAAGAGATAACCGGTCCAGCAGTTTTGTTAGTCGCATAGGCGTGCCAGATAAAGATCACGGTCGCCAACGTTCCCAAGATTATCGTTGCCCAGATACTGACACTTACAAGGTCTAAAGTTGCGGATTCACTCACATCACCCCGCAAGGTGCGAAGCATTTTAGAATATCTCTCTAATGCATCACTCCACGCCATCGACCTAACGACCACTGAGAATGTGAAAATCAGATAGATGCTTGTCAGCATCCCCGCATAAATTTTTGTCAATTTTTCCCCGGCAAGGTGACTTGCCACAATCGCCGCAAAGGTCGCGGATAACCAAAATTCGAAGACCGATTCCAACCGATCGATCGACAGGTTGATCATTTGTAAGGTTTCAAAGTAACTAAGTTCCACTCGTTATTTCTCGTCTTCTTTTCTCTTCTTAATCAATGGAACTCCAAACACAACTAACGGCAAAGTAAGAAAGATGAAGAATAGATTGTCACTCAATCCTGCGTACTCTCTGTGGAGACCACTTCCAAAAGACCAGAACGCGAACAAAAGCGTCGCTGAAAGACCAAGGTAAGAAGTTTGTTTATCCATCTAGCTAACCCTTAAGTTCACTCTAGGCGCACAACCGCGCGCAACAACCTGCGCCACAGCATCCTGCTTGAACCCATCAGTATATCGAATCCGGTGGCTCATATCCGTCTCTCCTTGGTTCCAAAATTACCAAACAGAGCGTCTATAAATCTAGGGGCAGCTCTGTCGATAGCGGGTTCCTTAAATTAGAAATATGAAGGGGTTGTCATAGACACCCTTCGCGGACGATTAGAAGACACGAAACTTCTCCCGTAAAAACCTACCCTACATACCTTCCAGCAAACTTGCTGGCGCAAAGAATATAAACACGATGAACACGAAACCCTCAGCCAAATGCCAGTTGGATCTAACAACTTTTTCCGTTTTTCCAACCGACAAGCAATACAGCAGCGCAAAGAAGTAAAAGACCATACTGTAAATGCTGGAGCACAATAGCGTCGCTACACCCCTTTGTGCTCGTTGGATCTCGGCGCTACTTACATCCGCTACAACCAGACTGAGGTAAGCAAGTATGGCGATCGCTGTCACGATAAGAAACCCGAAGAGGGTCGCCTCTAACAGCCTTTCTTCCAGCGGTCGCTCCACCAAAAAAAAACAGAAAATCGCAATTGCGGACCCACAAGCAATAATCCAACCAAAAGGATGTAAAAGGATCCAGATGGGATCTTTAGACACCACAAAGGGGATTACCAGAATACAGCCAACGAAAAACAAGTAATCAAATCTCTTATCCCATTTCGGGCTAAAGGATGCGGGCAACTCTCTGTCCAGAAAGAAGGCTGATAGCGCTCCGCCGACAACAGCAGGAACCAGAGCCAGTGATATCGCAGCACTACCGCCATCAACGAGATCAACCAAAAAGATCAGCGAAACATAAAAACCAAATGGCATTGCCACGAACTTGAGCACCACACCGGCATTCACCTGATATTGGAGATAAAGGTATAAGCAGATGGCGATAAGCCCACCGAACAATCCCAACGTCCACTGATGAGAGTAGAGCGTTGCTGGATCAAACCCTTCGCCCGTCATTGCCAGCATCACAAAACAGGTTGCGATAACACCAATAGATCTTCTGGCAAGATTTTTAGGCACCACAATATCTCCTGTACGCATTTGTATCAGCAACTGCCAACTATCGCTCAATATGGCAGAAATCACTAAAGCCAGATAGCCCTCCACATCAGTCCTAAGCAGCATCCTATTTGGGTTGCGTTGCTTGGGTTGCAGGGTTTAGCGTATAACAGAGTGAGTATATTGCGAGAGACAATCCATCACGCTTCGTCAGAGAAGTTGCTGGGGTCTTCTATGTAGTCTGTAAGCGCAAATATTAGTTTGAGCGGTGCAGAGGGCAAAACGCTAAGTAAAGAAGGCATTGTCACTCAAAAACAGGTTCACAATTGCTTCACACTCGTATTTTTTAAGTTATTTGCGAATAATTTAGGTTGTTATCATTATTACCCAGGAGTAAACCATGTCCGACGTCACCCCTTTCAAAATTGATATCCCGGTCGAACAACTCACCGATCTAAAGCTGCGTTTGGCGATGACCCGGATGCCTGATGCGGAAACCCCTGGTGATTGGTCTCAGGGCGTTCCGCTCGCTTATATGATTGAGGTGAAGGACTATTGGGAAAAATCCTATCACTGGCCAGATCGGCAAACGCGGCTCAATCGTTGGCCCGGGTTTAAGACGACCTTATCGGAAGTGGACATACACTTTTTGCATATTCGGTCTAAACATGATGACGCTCGACCACTTTTAATGACCCATGGCTGGCCCGGATCAATTGTGGAGTTTCAAAAGGTCATCGAAGCCTTAACGGATCCTTGCGCCCATGGCGGCACCGCCGAACAGGCCTTTCATCTGGTGTGCCCGACGCTACCCGGCTTCGGCTTTTCGGGTCAACCCACTCAGCCGGGCTGGGGCATTGAAAAGATCGCCGAGGCCTGGGATGAGCTTATGCTGCGGCTTGGCTATACCCAATATCTCGCCCAAGGCGGCGACTGGGGCGCCATTGTTACAACAGCCATCGGCGTTCAAAACCTAGGACATTGTCAAGGCATCCACGTCACCATGCCAATCGTTACACCGGATCCCGAGACAATGAATGACCTAACCGATGCGGAACGCGACAGCCTTGCTGCCATGCAGTTCTATCAAAACCATGACTCCGGATACTCCAAGCAGCAAAGCACGCGCCCTCAAACGCTAGGCTATGGTCTTGCCGATTCCCCCATGGGACAGGCGGCGTGGATTTTGGAAAAATTCTATCAGTGGATGGATTGCGATGGACTGCCCCAGAACATCGTAAGTCTCGATGAACTGCTGGATAACGTCATGCTCTATTGGTTACCGAATGCGGGCGCTTCTTCTGCTCGGATTTACTGGGAAAGTTTTGGCAGCAGCACTTTGTCATCCTTGCCGGTCACCGTACCATCTGCGATCAGCATCTTTCCGAAAGAGATCTTCAAAACGTCTGAGCGATGGGCAAGGCTACGCTATCAGGACCTTCGCTACTTCAATGAATTACCAAAAGGTGGCCATTTTGCGGCCTTTGAACAACCCGACTTATTTGTGCAGGAACTCCGCACAGCCTTTGACCAAATGCGTGATTAACCCAGCGCCTGAGCGGTCTATTTCACATCAGGCGTCGACGGGCTGCTGACCGCTGGATTCCTCAAAAAACGTTTTGGCGAGGCTGAGTACCAAATCCTGAACGCGTGCTGAAAGGAGCTGGGCTCAGAGTAACCAAGCATCTTGCTCACGTCTTTGACCGGATGGCCGTGACTCAACAACCGCATAGACTCTTTACGCCGATAATCCTGAAGAATTTCACTAAACTTCGTGTCCTCTAACGCAAGGCGTCGGCGCAAGGTCGAGGTCTCCATCTGAAACGCCTCGGCCGCGAGTGGCATAGAGACCTTCTCAAAGGATCGACACGCCTGATCAATGTAATTCAGTACCCGTCCACCAACCCCATCAGAATCAGCCCGAGCCTGCAAGGTTGGCTGAATCAGGGCCTTAAAGTGTGACGCTATGCCCTCATTCGCCAAAATAGACGGCTGCTCGACCTGATCTTTAGCCCAGACGACCTCGGTCACTTGATCACTCGTAACCCCAAGCTCAACTTGACGATTCAGGTAATCGGTCACGGCCATTGGCCGACCACGATAGATCAGCGCCTGAATCGGCAGCGCCCCAGACTTTGACAATCTCGTGATACCCGATAGGAACTGGGCGACAAAAAAATGATGCTGCCAATCGTAAATCGGAATCCGCGGCAGAATTCGAATCGAAAAGGTCTCAGGGGTTTCAATCGTTGTGTTGTAAACCACATTGGTGTCCATCAGCCGAGTATCCGCGACACACTGAATCGCGGACTTGATCGTGGCTTGGGTCACCGCATAACTGATCCGGGCAACCATCGGCTGTTTGAGCCCGGTTTCTCGCCAGAACGCATCAAATGCGCTGGGGTCCTTCTCTAAAATCGTTTCCATATCGCGGTTAACTTGCTCGAAACTCAAGGAGAAGTTCGGGTCGACACTTGAGCCACCGTCTGACAAAACCTTTTCATAGATCGATGGTTGTAAAAAACCACGATCTCGACCGAACTGATAGATCGAGATAACAGCCGGGCCATAAAACCAGACAAATTGTTGCGGCTTATTACCGCCTGCCCCCTTGGAACCTGCTTCTTTCAACGAACCTGTCCTTTTATTAGGCCCTTACAACCTTGCTTGAACCTTTTTGCAAACACCAAAGCAGGTCGCACCCCTTCGTCATCAAGAGACTGCGAGCCCTTCAACCGAACGTCACTTTACGTTTAATCGACGCAAAAAAAGCAACGAAAGGCGTCCATTTCGCGCGAAAATAACAATATTTAAGGCTTTCTGACAAGATTAAGCCGAATCTTACGACTGCGTCAAGGGCGTATCTCAGGCCAGGCGGAGTGCTTCAACGCCGAAAATTTAAGCCGGCTTTTTCAGGAGTAGCGAGGGCGTACGAGCTTTATAAGCCTGATAGGCTTCTTCTCGACCCCATTTTCGATCGGCGCGGGCCTCGAGCATGCGCACACCACTGACGTAGTTCATCAGAACGAAGACAAAAATGGGTGAAATCAAGGCAAAATGCTGGAGTCCCTGAAGCACTGGGTAAGCAATTAGAGCAATCCCAAACCACAACAGAATCTCGCCAAAATAGTTAGGGTGCCTCGACCAAGCCCAAAGGCCTGACTGGATAAACTGATCACGATTCGCTGGGTCCTGGCGAAATCGCGTCTTTTGCGCATCTGCGACCACTTCGAGACCAAATCCAACAATCCAAACCAGCCCACCCATCAGAGCCCAATAATCTAACGGCAACTTCTCTGACGCGGTCATCGCCGCCAAGGCCGCCGAAAGCGTAATGGCAACCCACAAGCCTTGCAGCGTCCAAGTCATGAAAAATTGCAAAAAATCCGTTTTCATTTCACGGAAGCGGCGATCTTCACCAGCGGACAAAACTCGCCGGAACAAAAATTGACCGAGTCGGGTCGCCCAGATCAGCACCAGCGCCCCAATTAAATAGTCTCGCGGATTTGAAACAGGCACAAAAATCCAGGCAATCAAAACCAGCGTGATATAGGTCAAACTGCCAGCCAGGTCATAAAATTTTTCCGTACTGAAACCATAAGCTGGAACAAACGCGCACCACTGGACAGCAAAGCTCAAAGCAACACAACCAGCAAAAAGCGGCAACCCCTGCACCAAGACCCCCTCATCTGATCCCATGTAGCCCATTGCCAAGCCCAGCAGGATCGCAAACAACGTACCCGTGACCCAAATCGCGTTTTTCGACATCCTTAACTCCCCTGTGTTTCTTATCTGTTTCTTGTCTGTTTTTTATCTGTTAATCATCAACGCTTTATTACCCCTGACCAGCTTTGATAAAAGCCGCTTATAGGGGCCCCGTCTGCCCATCGCCTCACCTAAGCCAAACAGGCTAATCGCGCCGCCCATTATTTGCCCGCCGGGCGTCCTTAAGGCAACGCTTTCAGTCCAATATTTATTCAAAACCCCGCGATCATGACCCCGCCCCGCCTGCCCTACAAAAACGCTTTAGCCCCAAAAAAACAGGCTCCGGCGTCGTCCGGATGGGCGGCCCGACGCGGCGCAACCAGGGCCTTATTCGCATCCTCTTTTTAAATGCTCACGCCCACACCTCACCTTCAGGGCGCCGCCATCAAGGTGTTCATCAGTCCCGCCAACCGGTACCCCGCTTGTGCAAGACGCAGCTTAGCGACAGGCCAATTAATCGCTTGGTAATCGGGACTTAGGGCATAGCGCTGGGTCGACCAAGGCGCGCACCCAACCTCGGATTTACGACAGTACTGCACCCTTGGATGGGTCACCAAATCCAAAGACTCTTGCGCCCAACTCAGCGCAGTCCCCTGGTCAAAGCCGTCGGCGCCGGGCAGGGCGAGTAATTCGACCAAAAGATCCGAGCGTGATTTCCCGGTTGTGGACACCAAGCAAAAATCCCAAACCCCATGAAGATTGGCGCAATCGTCATACCCCGTGACCTGAGTGCGATTGCCGCCTAAATCCTCAAAAAAACTCACGTGGAGGGGTTGATGGAGATCTCCGATCCAATGACTCAAAAACATCAGCGATTGCAATCTCGGCCAAGGCGACAACTCAGTCTGTTGCAGCAAACCAATATGGGTTTCGATTGCGGTTAAAAGACAGCCCGTTACACACTTGTCGTAGTTGACGCTGGACGCATCGCGCGCAACATTGACATAGTGCCAAGACGCAACCGACCTGTACTGTTTTAGGGGCCGAACCTGATCCGCCCAAGTACACAAGTCGGCAAACGTCAGCGCCTTGCCGTCGAATAAATCGTCTCGCTGCGCATCGGGCAGCGCCTGCATCAACGCCTGTATTCGAGTCTTGACTGGGTCAGTCAATTGACTTGCCGCAACCTCGCAGGTCAGTTGATGACCTGTTGCCGACCAACCCAACGCGGCGGGCAACCAAAAGCAACTGGTAAGGGCTATCACACCCGCGATCGCGCGCCGTGTTTGCCGCGCGAGGGTCGGCTTAACCCTATTTTGAAACCGAGGTTTTATGGCCTTAACCGTGATCATCTTTTTCCACCTGAGTCTTGTTAACCATTCAACTGAGCTTGAGATTCAATGAACCGCTTCAAAAAGCGCAAGTGTTCGTTCACTCGAAAATCTGCCTGCAGCGCGTCGATAATAACGCCCTCAGGACTGATCAAATAAGTGACTCGGCGCACCCCTAGCCCCAGCGGCCCGTTCACTTTATAGGCCTTGATGACGGTTTTATCGGCGTCCACCAACAACGGAAACGGCAATTGGTGCTGGCTCGCAAACCGAGCATGGCTGTCCTCACTCTGTGGGCTAATCGCCAGCACCGGTAGTGAAAGGGCTTCAAAGTCTTCGTGCATATCACGTATGCCACAAGCTTGTTTCGTTCATCCCGGCGTGAAGTCCGCTGGATAAAAGTACAAAACCAAAGCCCGACTGCTCATGAAGTCTGCCAGACTAATTAGATTACCCGACTGATCTGGTAGCGAAAATGCTGGCGCTGTATCCCCTGATTTTAACATTGCGCTTCCTCAATTTTTTGAACCAATAAGTTTATCGCCCACATTCAATAGCATCTAACCGAGGACCGCGTATTCGCAGGTCTTCATTTGACTTGATCGCCTCGCACAAACCCTAATCGAGCCTTGGCAAGGCCCTGATTCGGTCTTGATGCTATCACTGTCGCACCCAAGGTCCTAGTCAGTCGGTGGACGAACCAGACCAATGCAAAGATGCCAATCTCGAATAGATTGGGCGATAATAACGACGCCTGAACCGCCAATCTGGAGCCAACCTGATGGAAACTTACGAGGTCATGAAAACCACTTTTGCTGCGCGATCCTTTACAGATCGCGTCATCTCCAATGAGACCCTGTACCGGATATTAGACCATGCCAGATTTGCCCCCAGTGGTGGTAATCGCCAGGGCTGGAAAGTCTTGGTGATCACCGAGCCCTCCTTGAGAACTGATTTACAAACCCTTATGGCGCCGACAATTCAAGCTTACAAAGCCATGGCCGTCGCCGGCGAAACGCCTTTTAACAGTATTTCACCCTCTGCTGTGCCTCAGGCCAGCATCGATGCTATGTCCCCTGACATGCCCTTTACCGGACAACTCACGCAAGCACCGGTCGTGTTGGTGGTTACCGTCGATTTAAACCTTGTGACCGCGTTCGACAAGGATCTCGACCGCGTTGGCGTCATCGCTGGCGCCTCTATCTACCCCTTTGTCTGGAACATCCTGCTCGCTGCGCGTAACGAAGGTTTAGGCGGGGTCCTGACAACCTTTCTCAGCCATTCAGAGCCCGAAGCAAAGCGCCTTTTAGGCATTCCAACCGACCATGCCATCGCAGCACTGGTCGGCATTGGTGAACCGACTCGGCAACTCACCAAATTAAAACGTCATCCGGTGACCGCTTTTACGGCCCTGAATCATTTTTCGGGAGCGCCACTCGATGCCTCATGACGCCGGCGACGCCGAGCCCTTTGTTGTCTCGGCCTTTTACCTCTTTGCCAGAATTGAATCGCCTGAAGCGCTGCGAAAGACCCTATTAAGATTAGTCGGCCGCTTTAATATCCTCGGCACAATGTTGGTCGCCCCAGAAGGCATTAATGGCACCGTTGCAGGCGCTCGGCGCGAAACGGATCAGTTATTTGACGCCATTCGAGAAGATCCGCGTTTGCGGAATCTGCAAACCAAAGAGTCCTACTGTGCTGAGGCACCGTTTTTGCGCGCAAAGGTGAAGTTAAAAAAAGAAATCGTCACCATGGGACAACCCGACCTAGACCCTGTTCACGACGCCGGCAAGTACGTCGCGCCAGAAGACTGGAACGCGTTGATTCAAGACCCCTCTGTCATGTTGATCGATACGCGCAATGATTACGAAGTGGAAGTGGGGACCTTTCAAGGCGCTTTGAACCCAGAAACCCAGTCCTTTCGCGACTTTCCTGATTACGCCGCGCGCACCCTACCTGCCAACAAGGATCAGAAAATTGCGATGTTTTGCACGGGCGGTATTCGGTGCGAAAAATCAACCGCCTACCTCAAGTCACAAGGATACGCTGAGGTCTATCACCTTGATGGCGGAATCCTGAAGTATTTGGAAACTGTGCCAAAGGCAGAATCGCTTTGGCAGGGAGCCTGTTTCGTCTTCGACGAGCGCGTGGCGGTTGATCATAACTTACAACCTGCTGGCTACACTCAGTGTCATGCCTGTCGCCGACCACTAACCGACGCCGATTTGACCCTGGCATCTTATACACAGGGTTTGTCCTGTCGGTACTGCATCGGCCAATTAACGCCGGATCAACAAGCGCGATTTGCTGAACGCGAAAAACAAGTCCAACTCGCTAAGGCTCGAGGCGACGCCCACATTGGCGATGCCGCTCGCAAAGATCAGGAAAAACGCAAAGCGCGTAAAATCGCACGAAAGCACGCTCAATCAGCGCCCCCAGGCGCCCAAAACGATCTACCGGAATAACCACCCAGACCAGGCCTCATTAACAGCCGCCATTAGCAGACTGCTGAGCCAGCGCCATCAAGGCTCACCCAAAAGGGCGACCAGCGCGTCAGAATCAAACCCGCCTTATAACGTTAATGCCTTCAAAAAATGGGGCCGTGTTTTGAGGCCGTCGAAATAAGAAACAACCCGACTCAACCCGGGCTCGATCAGCCCAAAGCGTTCGGCGAGCACCAACGAGTAGCCCATATTGATGTCTGCTGCCGTAAAGGCGTTCCCGAGCAAGTAAGGCCCTGCGCCCATTCCTACTTCAAGCGCTTGCAAACAGATGCTCGCCCGCTGTCGGGCATCATCGACGACGGCCGGTATCCGCTGAGCTTCAGGGCGCACAACAGTATGCTGCGCAATATCCCCTAAGGGCCTCGCAAAAGTCGCCTCCGCAAACCAACTCCATTGCTGAAACATTGCAGCCGCTTGGGTACCCGCTGCAGGTTGGAGTTGCCCCGCCCCATAAGCATCGAGTAGATACTGCAACATTGCACCCGATTCAAACATCGTAAAGCCGTCGTCGCGCAGGACCGGCACTTTTCCAGTTGGACTGAGCGCCCGCCAGCTTTCTGAATCCCGAAACTTTGGCGAAAAATCGATGGTTTCAATGGTTAAAGGCAGATCCAACTCGAGACACAACCAAATCACCCGAAGCGATCGGGCGCCAGGAACATGATACAACGTCAACGCCATGGGGCTATTACTCCTTGATAAACCGATTGCTCGCGCGCGACTACGGCCAACTTGCATAGCCCAAGATCTCTTGTAAAGTGAACGCATGTCAACCACTCGAACCAAAATAGCAGCGCTTTGCCTTTTGAATGATGAGGACCTGCCGCTCGATCGGTTGGCGCTGTTGTTCGCAGCAGAACATCAAGCCCAAGACATCGACCTTGATGGTTGTCTTCATAAATTGGACACCCTTGCGAACGATTTCTTAGCAACGGATCAGCCCATTCGAGCAGAACAATTAGTCACATTCCTTGCCGATACACAGCAATTCATGGGCAATACCCAAGACTATGGTCTTGCCGACAACAGTTATCTGAACCGCGTGCTCGCCGTTCGGCGCGGGATCCCCATCACGTTGGCACTGATTTATTTGTCCGTTGCAGAGCGGGTTGGTATTGCCGCAACCGGCATTAACTTCCCGGGGCACTTCTTAATTCGCTTCCCTGAGCAAGACACTATTTTAATTGATCCTTTCGCAGGCCGTGCGCTCAGCCAATCAGACTGCCAAACTTTGCTTCGCCAGAACCTCGGCCCCGGCGCAACCCTTGAGGCGGCCCACCTTGAGCCTGCCAACCGGCGCGATCTGCTCATGCGCTTGATCGAAAACCTAAAGCAAGGGTTTTGGCGTGCCCGAGCCTGGCAGGCGGCAGAACTGTGTCTTGAGCAGCAGCGTCTGCTTCGGCCAAACCAAGCGGCGCTAAAATTACAATTGGCCAACATTCGGGAATTGCGGGGCGACTTAGAATCTGCAAAAACCCTCTACACTGGCCTGATCGAAACCACAAAAGACTCGGATGTTGGCAAACTCGCAGCACAACGCCTAATGGCGATGGGCCACTCAAGACGTCATCTTCACTGAGCCCTCGCCAAAACCCGAGGCTAAGACGACCCGAAGCAGGCCGCCTTAAGCTTCAAGCAACGCAAGCGCCGCTTCAGCACGTCGCGTTACACCCAGTTTTTGTTTCTCTAAATCGACGTCTCTTGACTCGCCCATAGCGCCCATCAGATAACGCTTGTAAACGCCCTGTCCAATGGCGGCCAAGCGCCAGTGCTGGAAGGCGCGATAGTAATTGATCTGTGATAAATCTCGTCCCGTCCGGGTTTGGTAAATATCGCAAAGCGCGTCCCGCGACAGATACCCCCCAACCGCTGTGGGCGATTGATCGCCCTCACCGGGGGCTTCGATCTCGCCAGGGCTGACCCAGTTGTTGAGCAAGTAACCGACATCGGCGAGCGGATCACCTAATGTGCACAGTTCCCAATCTAAAATAGCTTCAACCCGATCATCAGAGACAATCATATTGCCCAACCTAAAATCCCCATGAACAATGCTCGAGCCAATCTGCTCAGGCATTCGCTCGGCGAGTAATTGTTGGCTGGCTTCCATTTCTGGAATGGGATGGGTTTTCGAGGCGACCCATTGTTTGGTCCAACGATTCAACTGCCGGGACAAATAGGCCTCTTTACGGCCGAGATCACCTAGGCCGACGCCATCGACATCGACCTCGTGCAGATCGCACAGAATATTCACAACATGTTGACTGAGGGCCGCCCGATGACTGGCCAGTACCTGTTCACCCACAACACTGTCATTCAGCACCAAGCCGTCAACAAACCCCATGACGTAAAAATCAGCGCCATTGACGCTTGCGTCCTGACACAAACCGTAAGTCTTCGGAACCGGCACCGTATTGCCTTGCAATGCATGGATAATTTTATGCTCCCGGCTCATATCATGGGCGCTTTCAAGTACATGCCCTAAAGGCGGCCGGCGCAGCACATAGCATTGCCCTTGCGCGTCGCGACAGCGATAGGTTAGGTTCGAGTGCCCACCGGTAATCAAGTCATACTCAACGGGGTCTGCCAAATCAGGAATCTTGGATCTAATCCATGCCGTAACAGCGGCCTCATCAATACCTTCGATCATTCCAACTCCTTGTTTCATCTGTACGAAGCTTAAACCATAACCCCATTAACCGGTGAAATCCTATAGGCCGCGCCCGTCTCGATCGGCCCGCCTGTTTTTTATCAATCAGCGTTACAGGGCTCGCCCTGACACCTTTTTCACCACCTGTCGGGCAAGGCTGGCTCGAACGAGGGCAATTTAAAGTGATGTTTCGGCCCTCACCAAGCCGGTTTGACCCCGCAAGCCGAAGACTCGAATCTCACCCGAGAACCAAGATTCTCCTTCGCTGATAACGTGATCGGGTTGTTGACCCCATTTCTAAAGCTTGCCTTGTCCCGAAATTCAAAGGCCCCTTATTTACAGATGCAGGACAGATGCCGGACAGGTGCAGGCTCAACACACGCCGTTCTGCCGCGTCGATAAATCGACGACAAGTCTCGAGGCATTGCCGTTTTATGCTATCTTTTGCCAGCCTCAATCCTCAGCGAGTCCTGATGAAAACCCGATCCTTTTTATGTCATGAAATAGCCGATTCCATTGATGGATTAACCCTCGTTGACATGACGTTGGCAGATCCTGCGCCCGGTGAAGTTCAAATTGAAATCAAGGCGTGCGCCGTCAATTTTCCAGACATTCTGATGATACAGGGCCGTTATCAATTCAAGCCGCCGATGCCCTTCGCGCCAGGAGGAGAATTCTCAGGCGTCGTGTCCAAGGTCGGTCCGGACGTCATCCATCTTAAGGTCGGTGACCGCGTCGTTGCAGGCACACGATTTGGCGGCTTCAGCGAGCATGCCAACGTGCCCGTTGAGAGTGTCCGCGTGCTCCCAGAGCATGTGAGCTTCGCCAAAGCGGCAAGCTACGCAACCGCCTATTTAACCGCCTATGTTGCCCTTAAAGTCAGAGGCCAATTGGCCGCATCAGAAACCCTGTTGGTTCACGGTGCAGCCGGAGGCGTTGGGATGGCCGCGGCCGATTTAGGACAGTATTTTGGCGCGCGGGTCATCGCAACGGCAGGCACCGATGAAAAACTGCGCGTGCTCGACGAGCGCGGCGTGGACGGCGTGATTAACTATACGCAAGCCGATGGTAGCCTCGGCGGTTTCCGAGAAACCGTGAAGGCCTTAACCGACGGCAACGGCGCGGACGTGATTTTCGACCCCGTAGGCGGCAGCGTTTTTGATGAATCCATGCGATGTATTAATTGGGGCGGGCGTCTCTTATCAATCGGCTTTACAAGTGGCGTCTGGCCTAAAGCCGCCGTTAATCACATTCTGATTAAGCAGATTTCGGTGATTGGGGTTCGGGCGGGAGAAATTGGTCGGCGCGATCCGGCGCTCGGCCAAGCCTGTCGGGATGCGGTGTTTGAGCTGTTATGTAACGGTCATATCGATCCGTATATCCATAGGACCTACCCGCTTGAAGACGGCATTGCCGCCATGACCTCGCTACAGTCACGCGCCGTGATCGGTAAAGCCGTTCTAACCATGAATGGTTATGAGGCGGGATCAACCGCCTGACTGAGGCGCACCACCTTCGAGGCAATTAATTCATCGATCCGCGCCTCGGATAGGCCCAAGTCTTTCAAGATGGCGTAAGTGTGTTCACCCAACTTTGGCGGGTCGCCAACCGGGCGATGGGTCAGTGATGACAGTTTAATGGGATTAGCAACCGTCCACTGGAAATCGGGATCCTCCGAATGCGTTTCAATGATCACCTCATTTTCAATCAGTTGTGCGCTTTGAACCACCTCGGAGATTTTTTCGATCACGCTATAACTTAAGGCCTCAGCATCCAGCGCCTGGCAGGCCTCGACCATCGTAAGGGCCCCGATCGCATCTTGAAACAACTGCCGAACCTCATCGCGCAGTTTCATGATGGCGCGCAACGTGACAAACCGTGGGTCTTCTAACCATTCAGGATGCCCCAGAGCGCGGGCAATCGCGGGCCACTCTTTATCTGGATTTGGTGAAACTAAAATCAAGAACCGATGATCTGCGGTTTCATAAATCATCGCAAACGGCGAGCGATACCCTTTTTCTTCCAAAATCTGACTCAGATCAAACCCCGCAATCGCGCCCTGCAAATGCATTCCATTCGACCAAGCTCCGTTCGCCACGAGCGAGGTTTCAACGAAATCACCGAGACCCGTTTTCTCACGCTGATACAGCGCCATCATAATGCCCGCAAACAGCGTCATCGCAGAGGCATGGTCGCCAACCCCGCCGACCGGAAAGTTTGGCGCGGCCTGCCCTTTTTTCATCAGATCTAAAATGCCCGCACTCGACCACCAGGCCGTCGTGTCGTAACCGCGTTTATCGGCATCTGGGCCCTTCGTTCCAAAGCCGGTTAATTGACCATAAATTAACCGCGGATTTAAAGCTCGAAGACGCTCATAGGCTACATCATAGCGATCGATTTGATCGGATCTAAAATTGTGCACGAAGATATCGGCGGTTTGAATCAACTGATGCAGAATGTCGCGACCCGCCTCGGTGTTGAGATCCACTGAGATGGCCTCTTTGTGCCGGGATGTCAGTGCCCAATTAAAGTCGAATCGATGCCGGCCATGCAGTAATCGGTAGGCATCCCCTGCGGGCGCCTCAACCTTGATCACCCGAGCGCCAAAATCGGCAAAAATCGTCGCAGCACCCGGGCCCGCAACAAACGAGGCGGCGTCAATGACCACAAGATCCTTAAAGAGGCTTTCCATTTCAATTTGCATCGTTTCAGGTAAACCCCTATCTTAGCCCAGTTCTATTTATTTCTGCGAGACGGTGGTTGTTATGTACGACGTGTTAAAAAAAGTATGGACTGAAATGACCGGGCCAGGGGGCGCCTTTGAGATTGAAGAAATCAATGTTCGCGGCTTCCCGATGCGCACCTATAAAGCAGCGCCGCCATCGCTTCGCGAGGTATGGTTAAGCTCGCTTGCCTTTTCAGAGCGGCCCTACTTGGTGTTCGAAGACGAAACGTTAACGTACGGAGAGACCCACGACCGAGTCAATCGAATGGCTGCTTGGATGCGGGCATCGGGCTTAAAACCAGGGGACCGGGTTGCGATTGCCCTGCGTAATTTCCCAGAGTGGATGCAATGCTATTGGGCCGTAGTCTCATCCGGGCTCACCGTTGTCGGGATGAATGCCTGGTGGGTTGAAGACGAAATGGACTACGCCTTGAAGGATGCGAGTCCAAAACTCTTGTTTGCGGATGAGGAGCGATTGGCCCGATTTGAAGGCCTTCGGGCGCACTATCCGGACTTGCCCGTTGTGGGTATTCGGTGTGAGGCCCGGGACTGGGTGACGCCCTTCGAATCAATCATGCAGAGCGAACCCAGCCTGCCTGATCTGGTTATTGATCCTGACAGTGATGCCTGCATTTTTTACACCTCTGGCACCACCGGACGACCCAAGGGCGCGCAACAAACCCACCGCGGCTGTGTTCATAACATTCTTAATATGGGTTTTTGGGGTGGTTGCCTCGCCCAGACCATGCACCTGGTTAAAGGCACGCCCCTACCGGACCCGACCACAGCGCCTCCAGGATCCGCACTGGTGACAACGCCCTTATTCCACGTCACCGCCAACAATTGTCTTGCACACGCCATGACCCTTGGGGGCGGTAAGTTAGTGCACATGTACAAGTGGGATGCTGGCGCTGCCTTGGCATTGATCGAACGCGAAAAGGTGACGAACCTGACCGGCGTGCCGGTTATGAGTCGGGAACTGATCACCCACCCAGATTTCGATAAATATGACACCTCGAGCCTCATTTCGGTCGGCGGTGGCGGCGCGCAATTGCAACCCGACCTCGTTGGGAAAATCGATCAATCCATCACCAATGCTCGGCCCAGCACGGGCTATGGTATGACCGAAACCTGCGGCATCATTACCTCCGTCGGCGGCGATTTCTTCGTCGACAAGCCTGATAGCTGTGGTCCAGCGATGCCGTCCTTTGAAGTCAAAACAATCGATAGCGAGGGCAATCAGACCCACGGCACCCCAGGGGAACTGCTTGTGCGAGGCGCGCCTGTGATTAAAGGGTATTTAAACCGAGTCGAGGCGACCAAGGAGTCGATCACAGAGGGCTGGCTGCATACTGGAGATGTTGCAACCATTGATGACACTGGGTTTATTTTCATCGTCGACCGGGTTAAAGACATGGTCTTGCGCGGCGGTGAAAATATCTACTGCTCTGAGGTTGAAAGCGTCTTGTTCCAAATTGACGCGCTCGCGGAGTGCAGCGTATTTGGCGTGCCGGATGATCGACTGGGCGAAGAAGTTGGGGCGGCAATCTACTTAAAGCCAAACCAGAAAGCCACGCCTGATGATATCCGCAGCTTCTGTGCCACGCTCATGGCAAAGCACAAGATCCCTCGCTATCTCTGGATATTGGAAGCCCCCCTGCCCCGCAATGCGAGCGGTAAATTCTTGAAACGCGAACTGCGGGATCACCTCGCGCTCAGCGACGCGGTTTAAACAGGGTGGACCTAGCGCCGCCCGGATGGCTTGGGCTTGGCTTTTGCACGATGTTTCGGCGCTTTCGGCACTTTCGGCAAGCCCAAATGCTGGGTTTTGAAGGGTTGTCCCATCGCAATGGGACCTCCAAACTGGGTTCGCGGCACAAGATGCGAGCGTGTATTACCAATTAGATCTGCTCGTCCCATCCGCCTAAGCGCTTGTCTTAACATCGGCCAATTATTGGCGTCGTGGTATCTCAAGAATGCCTTATGCAATCGGCGTTGCTCTGGATTCTTAACACTATCAACTGGCACGGCGCGACGCCCCACCCGATGCAAGGGGTCAGAGCCGCTATGGTACATCGCAGTCGCGGTTGCCATCGGCGACGGATAAAACGACTGCACTTGATCCGCCCGAAAGCCATTGGACTTTAACCACAGCGCAAGATTCATCATATCGTCATCAGTGGTGCCAGGGTGGCCTGCAATAAAATAGGGGATGAGGTATTGCTCTTTTTCAGCCTCGGCGGAGAACCGATCAAACAAGGCCTTGAAGGCATCATAAGTGCCAATGCCCGGCTTCATCATCTTTGATAACGGTCCGCTCTCGGTATGTTCCGGCGCAATTTTGAGATAGCCGCCGACGTGGTGCTTCACCAACTCTTCTACATACTCTGGTGTTTCAACCGCGAGGTCATAGCGCAGGCCGGAGGCAATCAAGACCTTTTTTACGCCAGGGATTGCCCGCGCCTTTCGGTACAAGCCAATCAACGGCGTTTGATCCGTATTCAAATTCTTGCAAATCCCGGGATAGACGCAGGAAGGTCGTTTACAACTGGCCTCGATCGCGCGGTCTTTACAGGCCAGCCGCCACATATTCGCTGTTGGTCCACCCAGATCCGAGATGACGCCGGTGAAACCAGGGGTTTTATCTCGAATCTGTTCGATCTCATTGAGGATAGACGCTTCGCTGCGACTTTGGATAATCCGGCCTTCATGTTCTGTGATCGAACAGAAACTGCAGCCCCCAAAACAGCCCCGCATAATGTTCACCGAAAACCGAATCATCTCGTACGCTGGGATTTTGGCATCGCCGTAACGGGGATGTGGCACCCGTTGATAAGGCAATTCAAAAACCCGATCAATTTCCGGTGTCGACAGCGGGATGGGTGGCGGATTAAGCCAAACCCACCGGTTGCCGTGTTGTTGCACCAATGGCTTCGCATTTAAGGGGTTCGTCTCGCGATGCAAAATGCGAGAAGCGTGCGCGTAGAGTAAATCGTCCGCTTTAGCGGACTCAAAGCTCGGCAATTGAATAACACTCAGGGCCTTCGTGGGTAACGGCTGCAGTATCTCATCCACGGCGTGTGACTTGATTCTGACATGGGGTTTGACGACGGGCTGTTCTGCCGGCACAGGTTGCGCCATCGGACCAGACCGAGCAATCAACTGCACAGACGCGCCCCCTGCAACCTTGGCCTCAGGCAGTTGACTCTCATCAATCACCGAATACGCGTCCGGCAGCGTTGAGGTCACAAAGGCCGTTCCTCGAATATCTTTGAGGTCTTTAATCGTGTCCCCGGCAGCAAGCCGGTGCGTCATCTCAACCAACGCGCGCTCTGCATTGCCGTACAACAAAAGGTCTGCGCCCGAGTCCAGCAAAATGGAGCGCCGTACTTTGTCGCTCCAATAATCGTAATGTGCAATTCGCCGCAGACTGGCCTCGATCGACCCGATCACCAATGGGACCTGCCCATAAGCCTCGCGGCAGCGTTGGGCATAAACAATCACCGCTCGATCCGGTCGCAGACCGGGCGCACCTGCTGGCGAGTAAGCGTCATCGTTTCTTCGTTTTCGGTCCGCCGTGTAATGATTAATTAAGGAGTCCATGTTGCCAGCAGCCACACCAAAATACAGACTGGGCTCACCCAACGCTTGGAAGGCCGCCGCCGATTGCCAGTCCGGCTGGGCAATAATCCCGACTCTAAAGCCATGCGACTCCAGCACGCGGCCGATCACCGCCATGCCAAAACTGGGGTGATCAACATAGGCGTCGCCCGTCACGATGATCACATCGCACTGATCCCAACCCAGGGCATCCATTTCGGCCCTCGAGGTGGGTAAGAAGGGCGCTGTTCCGAAGCATTCAGCCCAATAGGGTTGGTAGTCGAACAAGCCTTGACGGGAATCTGTTGACATTGATCGCACTCGTGCAAAGGACTGGGACAAAGGCGCCTATTGTAGCCGTTTTAAGCGGTTCCTCAACGCTCAGTCTAAATCCGTCTGACAGGATCGCCAATCGGGTGATTTTATGAGCTGACTGGGGCGATGTCACCGGCGTCTAATCGTTGAGCATTTAGAATATATTATTCTACTTTTATTCTTTTTTTTATTGCTTTAACCCTTGCTATCGTCCCGAATCACATCATCTCTTGCCTCACTAAAAGGCACGCTGGAACCCCTAAACCAGGGTCGCCAAGGCAAGATGATCCTGTTTTAATGACAGGAAGGTAAACGGCTCCGGAGAACTTCTGGCGCCGAACTGCAAAGGCCAAAAGCCAAAGCAAAACATTATGGACCCGAAATCATGACGCAACACCCCCGCCTAAATCGATGGATTGAAGAGATCAAAGCCTTGTGCGAACCAGACGAGTTGGTTCTTTGCGATGGCAGCCCAGAAGAATATCGTCAAATGATGATCGCACTCACCGACGCGGGTGTGGCAAAGCCACTGAATCCCGAAATTCGCCCTAACAGTTATCTTGTCCGATCAGATCCAGCTGATGTTGCCCGAGTGGAAAGCAGAACCTTCATTTGTAGCGCACAAGAGGCTGACGCAGGCCCTACCAATCATTGGGCTGATCCGGATCAAATGCGCAGCACCCTGACTGACCTGTTTAAAGGCTGCATGCGCGGCAGAACGATGTACGTCATTCCCTTCAGCATGGGACCCGTGGGCTCCCCAATCGCTCATATCGGTGTTGAAATCTCAGATTCGCCTTATGTCGTTGCCAGCATGCACATTATGACGCGGGTCGGACGGGCGGTCCTTACAGAACTGGGCACTGACGGTGCGTTCGTTCCCTGTTTGCATTCAGTCGGGCAACCCTTAACCGATGGCACGGCTGGGGCCGCTTGGCCTTGCAACCCGGAGAACCTGTACGTTGCGCATTTTCCCGAAACACGAGAAATTTGGAGTTTTGGCTCCGGCTATGGCGGCAATGCCTTGCTGGGTAAAAAGTGTTTCGCACTTCGAATCGCCTCCGCGATGGCCAAACAAGAAGGCTGGTTAGCCGAGCACATGCTTATTTTGAAACTCACCAATGCAGAAGGTGAATACCGTTATGTCGCTGGCGCTTTTCCAAGTGCGTGCGGTAAAACCAATCTCGCGATGCTCGTACCCAGCATTCCAGGCTGGACCGTTGAGACCGTCGGTGATGATATCTGCTGGATGAAATTTGGGGATGATGGCCAGCTTTACGCCATAAATCCCGAAGCCGGCTTTTTTGGCGTTGCGCCAGGAACCGGCATGGAGACCAACCCCAATGCAATGGCAGCCCTTCATGGCAACTGCATCTTTACCAATGTTGCCGAAACCGAGGATGGTGATATTTGGTGGGAAGGGATGACCCCGGAACTGCCCGCACGGTTAACCGACTGGCTTGGCAACCCTTGGACACCTGACAGCGGAACCCCAGCGGCGCACCCCAATGCACGCTTCACCGTGTCGGCGGCTCAATGCCCTGCCATTGCCGATGAATGGGAAGACTTAAAAGGCGTTCCCATTAGTGCAATTTTGTTCGGAGGCCGTCGAGCATCCGTCGTACCCTTGGTGAACGAAGCCAAAGACTGGGCCCAAGGCACTTTCTTCGGCTCGATCGTATCCTCTGAAAAAACCGCGGCAGCCGCTGGAAAAATCGGCGAACTGCGACGAGACCCGATGGCAATGCTCCCTTTCTGCGGCTACAACATGGCCGACTATTGGCAGCACTGGATCAACATTGGTCAGACGCCTGGCGCAAAATTGCCTAAGATTTTTTACGTGAATTGGTTCCGAAAAGACGATGACGGCGGTTTCGTTTGGCCCGGATTTGGAGAAAACGCCCGGGTCCTAGAATGGGTTTTTGAGCGCTGCGCGGGCCGCGCCGACGCCATTGATACCCCTATCGGGCGCCTACCCACCCTCGACGGCATTAATTTCACAAACCTTAATCTATCCGATGACGCCATCTCAACGTTACTGAAGGTGGATGTCGAGGGCTGGCTAGCTGAGATCCCGCTGATTGAGGCTTACTACCAGAGCTTCGGGGAGAAGGTACCGGGCGCACTGTGGGAGCAACTGCAGGACTTAAAGCAACGTTTACTCGCATCGGGTGAACAGGTCGCCTGACGCACTCGGACGCTCAAACAGGCGCTTGGTGACAATACAGGCGACTCTGGCGGCATGACAAAACCAGCCCAGCGCCTCTTGGCACTGGGCTTGCGCGGCTCCTAATCTAACCGTTCAATAATGGTCCCGGTGCCAATCCCGCCGCCGCAACACATCGCGATCAAAGCATATCGTCCACCCGTCCGCTCGAGTTCGTGCAGGGCGGTGGTGATTAAGCGTGCTCCGGTGCTCCCCGTTGGATGCCCCAAGGCAATCGCGCCGCCATTCACATTCACTTTACTGTGATCGACCCCTAGGTCTTTCTCCCAGGCTAGGACCACCGAGGCAAATGCCTCGTTCACCTCAAAGACATCGATATCCTCCAAGGAAAGGCCTGCTCGCTCGAGCACCTTACGTGTCGCTGGAATTGGGCCTTTTAGCATTGTGACCGGATCGACGCCCACCAACGTCGTGGCTTTGATCTTTGCACGCGGTTTCAACCCTAACCGCTCACAGGCAGGCCCACTGGCCATGATGACCGCCGCTGCGCCATCGGATACTTGAGAACTAGAACCGGCCGTATGGATCTCTTGACCCGGCACCGCGCTCAAACCTGCAAGCGACTCAAGCGTTGTTTCCCGCAACCCTTCATCTCGATCAACAATTCGCATCTCTCCGGTTGGCTCGAACTTTTCGTTCAAAATAGGCGCCTCAATGGCCGCGACTTCCCGGTCAAACCGACCTTCAGCCCAGGCTTGAATGGCCTTTTGCTGACTCTCTAATCCAAATTGATCCGTATCGCCGCGCGTAATTTGATACTCTTCAGCAATCATCGCCGCGCCCATAAACTGGCTTGTGGGTTGATAATGCTGGCTGTAGGACTCGCCCATTGGCGAGCCATCTTTCATATTCGAACCCAGTGGCACCCGACTCATCATTTCAACGCCGCAACTCATCACAACCTCTTCAATTCCCGCACCAATCATCGAGGCTGCCATGGACGTCGCTTGTTGGCTCGAACCGCATTGGGAGTCAACGGTGGTTGAGGCGACCTCTAAAGGCAAGCCTTGTGAGAGCCAGGCAATCCGAGCAATGTTAAAGGACTGCTCACCCACTTGAGAGACGCACCCACCCACAACTTGGTCGATTTCCGATGGGTTGATGCCAGACCGATCGAGTGCCGCTTTTTGGACCTTGCCCAACAAATCTGCCGGTTTTAAGCCTGCAAGCCCTTTGCCGCGCTTACCAATTGCACTCCTGCACGCTTCAACGATATATACCTCACCCATGTTCTGTTCCTTAATTGCGTTAACTTCTACTCGGTTCAAAATCCGCTTAATGCATTTGTCGATTAAGCGATGTCAGCGCTCTACTTTAAGGGGCCATAAGGGCACCTGCAACCCGCACGCTGTCATTTTGCGGTCTGCGCCGCTTGCCGCCTAGCCGGGCCACGCCAATAAAACACCGCGCCCACCGCCGCCGAAACCAGCAACATCAGCCACTCCTCAGGCCAAAGCAATGCTGCCGGGCTACCTGGCAAATACAGCAGTAATAAACAAAACGTTAGGATCAGCGCCAAGGCGCCGACGAGGCCGCCCAGCGGCACCCGAAATGGCCGCGGCATCGAAGGCTCTGCCCGTCGCAATTTTAAAAAAGACACAACGACCAGCAAATAGGCCACAACAATGGCAAAGCTACCCGCATCCACTAACCAAACCAACACCGCACGCCCAAATAACGGCGACAACAAGCTCAGTGCGCCAATGGTGAGAATGCTCACGTAAGGCGTTTGGTATTTAGGATGCAATCGTGAAAATACACGAGGAATCATCCCCGATGCAGAGAGCGCATAGAGAATACGACTGCCGCCAATAATAAACGCGTTCCAACTGGTTAATATCCCACCCACGCCGGCCAGCAGCATGATCTGCCCCATCAGCGAGCTTCCCCATACCGCAGCCATTGCATCGGCTGTCGGCATCGTCGAGGCGCCAAGCCCATCGAAGGTCAGCGCGCTGCCAACCGCGAGAGAGATGGCAATATACCAAGCGCCCGCGAGCCCAACCGACAACACCAAGAGTCGCCCAATTCGGTTTGGCGGCAAATTGATCTCTTCAGCACTCTGCGGAATCACGTCGAACCCAACCATCAAGGCGGGCACCATTACCAGAACGCTCAAAATACCCGGGATGCCGTTTGTCCACTGCGGTACTGCGGGTTCGGGTGACGGGTGCAGGCTCACGCCGAAAAAAAACAAGACCCCAACGGTGATAAATAGCACCGTGATCACCGTTTGAACAAAGGCGGCAAACCGAATTCCCAGGTAGTTAATATAGGTCATCAGCGCGGTGGCCAACGCGCCAATCAACACCATCGACAGATAAACTGGCGAATCCGCCACTTCCCAGAGCAAACCAACGGCTAAATTTGGGAATAGATATTCGAGCGCCGTCGGCAACGCAGCCGACTCGAAGACGCAGACCGTGACATACGCGACCACCACCGCCCAGCTCGCAACAAATGATGCCGTGTACCCCAGCGCCCGCTTGGTGTAATGATGCTCACCACCCGTTAACGGCATCGCCGCGGCCAGTTCGGCATAGGTCAAACTGATCAGCAGCACGATGCCTGAGCCAATCACAAACGCCACCAGCGTGCCCAGCGTCCCGGCGCGGGCCAACCACTCGCCGGTCAGCAAAACCCAACTCCAACCGATCATGGCGCCACAGGACAGCGCCAAGACTTCTCGATTTAACAATGTTTTGGCAAAACCCGTGCTCATAGGCTCCCTCCAGTTGAATCTTTAATGGCGCCTGAGCCGGCGCGATCTTGATCGAATTAAACCATCTTGAAACGGACCTCATTAAAAGGTCTTAAAGCTGATCGATCTTGAAACTGATCAACCTGATCGATCTTAAAACTGATCGATCTTACCCACCCAAAAGCAGCGCTGGGGGGCAGGTCAAGGCAGCTTTGCGATCGCCGCATCCACAGAGGCAACCAGCGTTGAGACCATCTCATCAATCTGATCCGTCGTGACAATGAACGCCGGCCCTAGGCAAACCACGTCTCGCACCACACCCGTGCCGCCAGCATAGTAAAACACACCGCGCTCAAGCCCTTCATTGACAATCGCGCTCGTCATGCCCAGCGCCGGGTCAAATTGGGTCAAATCAGATCGATCCGCAACCACTTCAATGGCGGCCAGAAGGCCGCGTCCTCGAACTTCAGCAACATGAGGATGCTCGTCAAACGCAGCATGCAATTGCGCGTGCAAATAGGCCCCTTTTTGAGCCGCTTCGGCAACAAGCCCTTCTTCTTTCAGGATATTCAAAACCTCCACAGCCGCTGCGCAAGCCGCAGGATGCGCGCCAAAGGTATTGAACATCACTTGAAAGCCATTTTCCTCGATGACCGCACCAACCCGCTCATTGGTAAACACACCCCCCAAGGGCGCATATCCACCAGCAAGCCCTTTACCGCTGACTAAAATATCAGGTTCTATGGGCCAATGCTGATAGCCAAAGGGGGTACCGGTTCTACCAAAGCCCGTCATCACCTCATCCAGAATCAAGATCAGACCAAATTCATCGCACAACGCCCGTACTTTGGGCCAGTAATCATCAGGCGGCACGATCGCCCCGCCGGAGGAGCCCGTTATGGGCTCAGCAATAAATCCAGCGATGGTCCGAGGGCCTTCCGCCAAGATCACATCCCGCATTTGATCCACATAATACTGACCGAGCGAAACGGAATTCACACCACTCGGCGCACGTAAGGGGTACGGCGCTGGCACGCTCAGGTAGCTCGGCAGCGCCTGCTCCAAGCCCCGTTTGCGCGTTGGATGACCGCTGATCGCGGCGGTTGCTAAGGTTGTGCCATGGTATGAAATGGAGCGCCCAATGAGCTTGGTTCTTTGAACCTCGCCAATCCCCTGCTGATATTGCAGCGCGAGCTTCATAGCCGCTTCATTGGCTTCCGTACCGCCAGACGTAAAATGCGCCCGGGTCAGCGTTGGTGACAACCAATCCGCGGCAAGGGTATCGACGAGGGCTTGGCGACTGGGGGTAACAAACGGCGGGACCACATAACTGGTTGCTTCCGCGGCGCGACCCAAAGCGTTCGCAACCCGCTGTCGTCCATGGCCAATATTGGTCACGACTGCGCCGCCAGCTGCATCTAAGATCGGTCTGTTAGCCTCATCAAACAGATACAAGCCTTCGGTCCGACAGATCGTTGGGAAAGCCCCGGCGGTGTAGGGCCAACTCATTTTATTCATGTTGCGACTCCCATTCTAAATCGCAGTATCCCATGATTTCGGGCGTTCCATGAAATGATTTCATGCTTTGCCAGCAGGGCATCAGATTAACCAAAGCGCTCGACGCCAACGTTTCGGCATTCACCCCTCGCGCGTTGATGAGTCGATACCGACGCGCAATTATGCTATTTTGCCTCTCCCCTTAGCACAGGAAACATGCCATGAGCGGCCCAACTAAAAGACCCTATTCCTCTCAAGTTGTTGACGGACTCGAGAAAGCCGCCGCCAGGGCAATGCTCCATGCTGTCGGCTTTTCAGAAGCGGATTTTTCAAAGCCTCAGGTGGGCATTGCCTCAACCTGGAGCAATCTGACGCCCTGCAACGTCCACATCAACGAACTCGCTGAAGCGGCGGCGATTGGCGCCGAAGATGCCAACGCCAAAGCCATTACCTTTAATACCATTACCGTCAGCGATGGTATCTCCATGGGTTCGCCCGGGATGCGCTATTCCTTAGTCTCACGAGAAGTCATTGCAGACTCGATCGAAACGGTGGTCGCAGGTCAAGGCTTTGACGGTTTCGTCGCCATTGGCGGCTGCGATAAAAACATGCCCGGCTGCGCCATTGCGATGGCCCGACTCAATAGACCCAGCGTGTTCGTCTACGGCGGCACGATCCAACCCGGTAAAGATCGACGCGATGTGGTTTCTGTGTTTGAGGCCGTTGGCCAATACGCCAGCGGCAATCTATCCGAGCTCGCGCTAAAAGATATCGAAGCCACCTCAATCCCAGGCCCGGGCTCTTGCGGCGGCATGTATACCGCCAACACGATGGCCTCCGCCATCGAAGCCCTGGGATTATCCTTACCGAATTCATCGGCCCAAGAAGCGATTTCTCCGCAAAAGCGTCAGGACTGCCTAGCGGCAGGAGAAGCGGTTGTTAAGCTCATTCAAGCGGACATTAAGCCCAGCGACATTCTTTGCCGCGAAGCCTTTGAAAATGCCATCACTGTCACCATTGCCCTTGAAGGTTCAACCAACGCGGTACTGCATTTGCTGGCCATCGCCCATGCAGCAAACGTGCCCCTGTCGATTGACGACTTCACAACGATCGGAAAACGAGTACCCGTTCTGGCCGATATGCGCCCAGCCGGACTGTATTCAATGAGCGAACTGATTGCCATTGGCGGGATTCAACCGCTCATGAAAACCCTGCTCGAGGCCGGCTTACTGCACGGTGACTGCTTAACGGTCACGGGTAAAACCTTGGCCGAAAACCTAGCATCGGTTGCGCCTTACCCGGCGGACCAAAATATCATCCGCCCACTTTCCAATCCGATTAAGAAAGACAGCCACTTGGTTGTCTTGAAGGGTAACGTTGCACCCGGCGGCGCGGTGGCAAAAATCACCGGCCATGAGGGCTTAAAATTCTCGGGAAGCGCCCGCTGCTTCCATGGTGAAGAAGCAGCCCTTGCGGCAATTTTAGATGGCACGGTCGAACCGGGCGATGTGGTGGTGGTTCGTTATGAGGGCCCAAAAGGTGGCCCCGGTATGCGCGAGATGCTCTCACCGACCAGCGCTATCAATGGCCGCGGCTTGTCATCAGAGGTTGCCCTCATCACCGATGGCCGCTTTAGCGGTGGCTCCCACGGTTTTGTGATTGGTCACATCACGCCAGAGGCCTTTGACGGCGGGCCCATCGCACTTTTACAAGACGGCGATCGAATTGAGATCGATGCCGACGCCAACGAAATGAACGTGCTCGTCAGTGACGCGGAATTGGCTGAGCGCCGGGCGCAATGGCAAGCGCCAAAACCTTATACTGAGCGCGGCGTGCTCGCAAAGTATGCAAAACTTGTGAGTTCTGCCTCAACCGGGGCGGTCACCGACTAACTTCAAGGCCGCCGCGTGTCGTCTCGGTTTTGGGAAGCAAAAACTGCAGGCGGCCAATTGCGATCGGCCGCTCCGGGTCATCCTGCCAGAGCACCGCTCGAAGGTTGGCCATTCGGCGACCACCCCGAACAATTTCCGCCCGGCCAAGGGTTGGCTGCGCTTGTCCAGAGCGCAAATAATCGATGTCCATATCGATGAGTCGCGGCGACTGATCAAGGGCTTTCAGAAACACAAGGGTTAGCATCCCAGTAATATCCAGCAAACTGCCGATGACCCCGCCGTGCAATGCGGGCAAGTTGGTATTGCCAATCAAATCAGCGCGACTCCGGGTCGAAGTTTCTAGGCCATCTGGCCCCACCCTAAGCGACACCCCCAGAAACGCGGCATAGGGCATTTTGATCAATTGTTGCTGCGCTAACGCAAGGCTTGGCAATGAACCACCCGCCTGAACCGGCTTATTCAAGGGAACCGCCTACCGGGTTTGCAGGCGTTGCCGGATTTGGCCCACTGGGCGTCCCCAACATAAAGGTTGCTTGACCGGTTGCAATCAGAACCTTGGTATTCAGGGTTTCTGCTGTTGCCCGCACAAACGCAATGTCCCCATCAAACCCTTCACAAACTGCCCGCACCCGAAGGGTCTCACGCAGACTGGCAGGGGTTACAAAATCGACCCGCAGATCGAGGGTCGCCATCGATGTGCCTTCCACATAATCCGGGTGGTCCCGGATACACCAGCCCGCCGTATTGTCGAGGGTTGCGAGAATCACGCCGGTATGAAAAACCTCGTCTTGATCGTCGCCACTGAGTCGCGCCGCGCCGGGCAGCAAGACCGCAACCCCAGGACCTGTATCGGCTTCATCCAAGACCATACCCAGGGCCTGACCAAAAGGCGGCAACTCCTTTAACGATTTCAAAAATAGGGACATCGGGGTTTCACTTCAACGCGCGACGCGCTCTGGCGGATTAAACGAAAAGTAGTAAAACCCATTTCTAGACAAAAATATACAGAACTGGCACCCTGAGTGCTCAGCAGAACGCGCCCCAAAAACCCACTAGGAATCGCTCGATGACAACACCTTCCATGAATGAATTGGGTTTTTATACGCTAGCCGGCGCACCGGAATCCCCACGGGATTTAATTGCTGAAGTTCAAATGGCGGAACGTCTTGGCCTGGGGGCATGTTTCATATCAGAGCGGTTCAATATTAAGGAGATCGCAACCCTCTCGGGCGCCGTTGGCGCCATCTCAAGCAAAATCGGGATCGCAACTGCCGCAACCAATCAAAACACCCGTCACCCGATGGTGACTGCCTCGTTTGCGAGCACCATGCATTTTTTAACAGGCGGGCGGTTTTCACTGGGTCTCGGGCGCGGCATTGAGCCGGTCTTTAAAGCCTTTGGATTGCCGCCTATCACCACTCGAGCGATGGAGGATTTCGCGGGTATTATGCGCCGCCTCCACCTGGGTGAAACCATTGTAAATCACGCAGGCCCGGCGGGCGCGTGGCCGGCGCTCCGACTTGATCCCAACTTTGACGAACATATCCCGCTCACGCTTACCGCCTTTGGCCCGAATTCCCTCGCCCTCGGTGGCCGGGCCTTTGACGCCGTCGTGCTACACACCTTTTTCACAGATGAAACCACCAAAAGGGCGGTAGAGACCGTTAAGCATGCCGCGATCAAAGCCGGTCGAAATCCGGACGATGTTCGCGTTTGGTCTTGCCTGGCAACCATTGGCGATCATTTGCCTGCACCGCTGCAGTTGAAAAAACGCGTCGGCCGAATGGCAACTTATTTGCAGGCCTATGGCGACCTCATGGTCTCAACCAACCAATGGGACCCCGCCGTGCTGGCGCGTTTTCGAGCCCATGAATTGGTACGGAATTTCCAAGGCGCCCTGGATCAAAATGCCACAACCGAAGCGCTTGAAATTGTGGCGACCCTGATTCCAGATGCCTGGCTGGCACCAGCGGCCTACGGGTCGCCCACAGCGTGCGTCACTGCGATCAACCACCAGTTTGACCTAGGCTGCGACGGCGTCATTCTGCACGGCGCATCCCCTCAAGAACTTGAACCGATCGTGCAGGCTTATGCCGCGCAAAGGGATTCAGAGCGGTTTAACCACCTGCCGGCAAACCCAGCCCTCGCCCCAAGCCGCGCCTAGTTTAAAACGCCCAAGGACCGGCTCATCTCGATGCTACGTTTTGCCATCACCATAAACATGTCATTGCCGCGCTCAGTTTCACCCACAATCATGGAAGCAATCAGCGCCATAATCATGCCCGCCGGGGCGTAGTTACGATAATAGGCAAACGCATCATCAAATTTAAGGTCAACACCATAGCTTTTTAGAACGCCTAAGTAATGCCGTATCAAAGCAGCCTCTTCTTGATCTCGATCGGGGCCCAAGAGCGACGTTCCCATAAAATAGCTTACATCGTTCAGCGGACAGCCCATCGTTAACGATTGCCAATCAACAACCGTAAGCGGATAGGGCCCGCCGAACATCATGTTGTCCAACCGATAATCAACATGAATCAGAACAGGTGGCTTATTGCCGTACAACGCTTGATAGGTTGGGATCAACTCGAGCAATTGCTCGGTGGCGGCGACCTCGCCATCCGTCAATTGGGCGCCGTACCGGTCGAGGTAGCCCGGCATCAACCCTTTGTAGAGCTCGGTAATCATGGTGCTATCTTGCCGATCGGTCGAGCCGAGCAACAGGTCATGCTTGGCCAAGGCCTCATCACCCCACTTTGGACCCTGCAAATGCGCCAGCTGTTCAAGCGCCAGCGCCGCTTGATCCACGCTGCAGCCCTGCAATTGATCTCCCTGGACGCCGGGCGCTAGGTCTTCCATCAACAAGACAAATTCATGGGAGGCTGGATCAATTTCGGCATAATAAATTAAAGGCGTCTGAATATTGACCGCCTCTTGTAAGCTTTGGTAGAAAAACACTTCCCGAACGTAATTACGCTGCAGGATTCCCGTTTGCTTACTCACAGGATCCAGAGACGGGAACTTACCGACCACAGAAGTGGGCACCCCATGGCCGGTTAAGGTAAATCGTACATTTTCGCCAACCTGGCCCGTCCCAATTGATTCACCCGATAGGCCCGTGACTTCACAACCCGGGCAACGTGCTTGCAGCACATTGGTCATCCAAGCCGGGTCGATCTGGTCAGGATTTGATCGAATATCCATCGCGCGCTCCTTTTTTTGACCCAAGTCGAATCCACCCATTGGATTCGTTTATTGCTGCCTTACGAACCGAATTTGGCAAGCAGTCCACCGAAAGACCGAATCAACCACCTCGGCTGAAACTGTGCCGCGGTTACGGCGGCCTGATTGAGTCGACCGGGAATACACACCACCTCGCCTTTCGCGAGGGCTTCAAGCCCGGCTTCAGCCACCACATCCGGATCCAGCACCAGGGCATCAGGCAATGCCTCAACCGCCGCCTGAATCACGCTATCGGTCCGAGTCACACCCGGACACAATGCCGAAATTGCGACGCCAGAGCCTTTAATCTCCTCGCTCAGCGCTTCCGTCAATGACAACAGATACGCTTTGGTTGCCCCATATTGGGCCATTCCCGGCACTGCATGAAAACCGGCTATTGAACACACGTTCAAAATACGACCGAATCCTCGGCTTTGCATGTTGGGTAAAAAGTGTCGAATCAAGCGGGTTGGGGTCAGCACGTTCAATTGCACTAAGGCTTGTTGATCAAGGTCTGTGGTCTCCAGAAACTTTCCATGGGGCGCAAGACCTGCGCAATTAACCAGCACATCAACCGTCACCGATAAATTTTGCATCGCCTTCAGCAAATCATCGACGCCGCTCTGGCTAGACAAGTCGGCTGCAATCGGCACCACTGTCACCTGCTCGCCTAGCTGCTCAGCCAACGCCTCCAGGCGATCCTTCCGCCGGGCTGTAATAATCAGGTTCACACCCCGGGCCGCCAAACCCGCCGCGAGCGCGTATCCAATCCCCGATGAGGCCCCTGTAACAAGCGCTGTTGTGGCGTTAAATGTAAAGGTCACTGACCCACTCCCTTCTAAATTTTCAATCTTCACCTGCCTTCTTCACAACCAGGCTCGCGCCTTGATGACCGCGCAAGTCGCGATGATGAGCACTGGCCTGCAGCATAACGGTTGCGATTATTCGCCAACGAGTTGATGCCGTGCCTGAAGCCATCCAATCCAGCGCCAAAAACTGCAGTATGCGTCCTAGGCTCTGCGCGGCCTAGAGCCCCTTAAAATCTGGCAAGCGTTTTTCTTGAAAGGCTGTGACGGCTTCTCGATTCGCCGCGCCACCCACGAGCCGGTCCAAGGCCGCATTTTCTTCGGCGACCGCCGCTTTGAGCCCTTCTTTACGCGTCCGCATGAGCAGCGCTTTTGTCTGAATAAGCGAGGCCAAGGGCAGCGCAGCCAGCGTCTCGGCATGGCCCATCGCGCCTGTCATAAGGTCTTCATCTGGAAAAACGGACAACACCAGCCCCACCGCTTGCGCGCGCTCGGCGCTCAACCATTCTGACGACAGTAATGTCCAACTGGCCTGCTGATGGCCCATCAAATTCGGGAAGGTGATCGTACTCGCGGCTTCCGCGGTCAAACCCAATGCTGAGAACGGACATTTAAACTTGGCCGACGACCCTGCAAATGCAACATCAGCGAGTCCTAGGATGGTGCACCCAATCCCCACACCCAAACCATTCGCTGCGATTAAAAAGGGTTTGGGGAAATCGATAATTGTCTCTAACAAACCTTTCAAATCATGCTTGGGCGGCGCGCCTTGGGTGCCCATTGATTTTAAATCTGCCCCTGAACTGAAGGCCCTACCCGCGCCGGTTAACACCAGCACCTTGGTCTTGGGGTCTGCTGCCGCGGCCAAAAACGCCTCGCACAGATCGTCCATCATCTCCGTGCTAAACGCGTTCAAGGCCTCCGGGCGATTCAGGGTGACCAAACAGATATCATTGGCGACGGTTGCGGTAACGGTGGACATTATAATCTCCTTTAACGTTGTGGTATCAACCCGGAATCAGCTCGCTTTAAAAGGCGAGAACTGTTCCAGATAATCAATCTCTTCTGATATGTGGGTTCGCTCTTCTTCCAAATAACGACCCACCGCATCTCTGAAGCCATCATGCACAATCCAATGCGCACTATAGGTGTGACTGGGCATATACCCTCGAGCCAACTTATGCTCGCCCTGAGCCCCCGCTTCGACCCTTGATAACCCATGCTCTATGGCGAATTCAATGGCCTGATAATAACAAACCTCGAAATGAAGAAAGGGATGATGTTCGATACAGCCCCAATTTCGCCCAAACAAACAGTCGCCGCCAATGAAATTGATCGCGCCCGCAATATAGCGCCCGTCGCGGCGAACCATCACGAGCAAGATATCCTCGGCCATCGTGGCACCAATTAAGCTAAAAAAGGATCGGGTTAAATAAGCCGATCCCCATTTTCGGGACCCCGTATCGATATAGAACTGATAAAACGCATCCCAATGGGCTTCGGTGATCTCAGCGCCGGTTAATCGCTGTATCTCCAAATCATTGGCTAAAGCATCACGGCGCTCGCGTTTAATATTTTTGCGCTTTTTACTCGACAAGCAATCCAGAAAATCATCAAAGGTTTTGTAACCTTGATTTTGCCAGTGATACTGCTTATGCGTCCGCAGCAGCCATCCCTCATCACCCCGGCGCTGCCAGGCGGCTTGATCCAAAAAATTCAGGTGGACTGATGAGATATTCATCTCGCCGGCAATTTGTGCGGCGCCTGCAACCAGCGCCGACTCGTGTTCGCTCGACGCGACCAATAACCTTTGGCCGGTGGCCGGCGTGAACGGAATAGCGGACAACATCTTGGGATAATATCGCCCGCCGGCGCGCTCGAACGCATCCGCCCAACTATAGTCAAAAATGTATTCCCCCTGAGAATGCCCTTTGAGATACAAAGGCATAACGCCCAGCGGCTGCTTCGCCTCATCTTCTAAAACGAGATGGTAGGGCAGCCAACCCACCTCAGCCGACACCGAGCCGCTTTGCTCTAGCGCGCTAAGGAAGGCATAGGACAGAAAAGGGTCCCGAGGGGACCCTTCACGGTTGGCAAATCGTTGCCAAGTTGCCTCGCCAATCTCGCTGAGACTCTCAACGGCTCGAACACTCAAGACCATCTAAAACGCTCTTATATTACAGCATTTCCGAGGCAATCAGCTCCAGCGCTTCAGGCTGACCGGCGCCAATGAGCATCGAGCCAACGTCGCCATTGAGCCCGGCGGCTTTCCAGTGCTTCAGCTGCTCTTTAATGTGTTCGGCAGGCCCAACCAGATGACAGGCATCGACCAACTCATCCGGCACCGCCGCCATCGCCTCGTCCTTACGACCTGACAGATAGAGGTCCTGAATCGTCGCTGCTGCGTCTTCATAGCCCAGGGCTTTGGTGTAATCATTGTAAAAGTTCTTGTCTCGCGCGCCCATACCACCGATATAAAGCGCCATATTGCCCTTGATCGGCATCCTGCAAGCCTCAATGTCATCACCCATAATGCAGGTCACAAACGGTGCTACATCATAATCGAGCATGGTGCGACCAGACTTGGTTAGGCCTTTTTCGATATGACCGCGGAGCGCTTCTGGCTTGGATGGGTTCATCCAAATGGGGAAGACGCCATCGGCAACTTCTGCGCTGCCAACAAGTCCATTGGGCGTAATCGATGCGGTGTAAATTGGAATCGACGTATCGGCTTGTAAAATACTCTTTAACGACTTCCCAAGACCAGTGCCATCCTCGCCAGTGTAGGGCAGGCTGTAATGAAAGCCTTCGTGCTCAACCGGCGCCTCTCGAGCAAAGATCTTTTTCATGATGCTGACATACTCTTTCACCCGAGTCACCGGACGGCCATACGCCACGCCATGCCAACCCTCGACCACCTGAGGACCCGATGCCCCCAGTCCAACCATAAACCGGCCATTAGACAATTGATTCAACGTCATTGCCGTCATCGCAGAACACGCCGGCGAGCGTGCGGGCATTTGCATGATCGCAGTACCCACCTTGATTTTATCGGTTTGGGCGAGGATCCAGGCAGCTGGGGTAACCGCATCAGAGCCATAGGCTTCAGCCGTCCAAAGCGAATCGTAACCCATGCTTTCCGCCATTTTGATCCGTTGAATATCAATGTTCAGTACTTTGCCGCCATAGCCAGCGAGTATTCCTAGTTTCATGCCTTCTTTCCTTTTTAATTCAAACGACTATCGTTTATCGGACGACCATTTTTAGTTCATCCTGCAGCAGGCTGACGCCCTTGATTTAAGCTGCATTCTTTTTGATTTTTCTGAGTCAACGCGTATGACTCAAAAAAGACCCTTGCGGTTTCGCAAGCACGCACGACCTTGCTAAGTTGGCGTTAGGCGTTCAATCGCGCAAGCAATGCTCGACTGTGATCCTCGTCCTTACCCGCAAAGTTACCCATCGTTCGATCCACCACGTTACTAAAACGACCTTTAAACAGATCAACCGCCGCTTCAGGCTCACCCACAACCGCAAACTCATTGAGAATATCATCCGTAATCAAATTAGCCATATCATCCCACAGGCCTTGCTTTGATAATTTATTCAGCTCCGGCTGCAGATCGCCCCAACCATGCACCCCCAATACCGGCGCATAAGCGGGTGTTGAGCCATAAAAAGCAATCTGTTTACGGGTGGCGGCCATATTGGCGTTAAACGCCTCTTCGGTATGACCGGTCACAACAAATCCGGGATAGCTGATCTCAAAATCGGCGCGTGAACGACCCGCTTTTGCCAGACCTCGATCAATCGCTGGGAGCGTTACTTCTCTTAAATACTTCTCCGTTGTGAAGGCGTGGATGATGACACCGTCCGCCACTTCGCCAGCCACTTCCGTCATGAGGGGACCAACGGCCGCCAGAAACACCTTGGGCGCACCATACTGCGTGTCTAACGGCGTGAACATCGGCGTCATCAACGAATGAGTGTAAAAATCACCCTCAAACTGTAACGGCATGCCCTCATGCCAGCAAGCCCAGATGGCCCGCATTGCCGAGATGAACTCTCGCATCCGAGCGGCAGGTTTGGACCAAGGCATACTAAAACGCTTGGTGATGTGCGGTCTAATTTGCGACCCCAGCCCAAGGACAAACCGGCCTTTCGAGAAGCTGTTGAGGTCATGACCAATGTTGGCCAGATTCATCGGCGTTCTTGAAAACGCCACTGCGATCGACGTGGTCAATTCAACCGATTGGGTTTCTTGTGCGGCCAACAACAACGGGAAAAACGGATCATGTGCCGTCTCCGCTGTCACGACCCCGTTGTACCCTAACGCTTCTAATTTAGCAGCCTGCTGCCCTGACTGTGCCAAATCGCCCATCATCCCGCCATCGATCTTCATCATCGTCTCCTAAACGCTAAATTGGTTGCCCGTAAAGGCATTGTAAGTTGCTTGCGCATGTTTCCCTGAAACGCACGAAATAATATGGGTGGTGATACCCGCCTCGCCGTAGGCTCTGATTCGGTCCTGACACTCTTCTTGGGTACCAATAATGGCAATGTCGTCGACCAATTGATCATCCAGCGCCGAGGTCGTCTTGTCTCGGTCTTTTGCAGCCCAGCCTTCCCGTATTGCGGATGCGACGTCCTCGTAACCTGCCCACGCCAGAAAGGCGTTGTAAACGGGGGTTGCATAATAAGGTGCAAAGGCTGCTCGAATCATATTCCGAGCGGCTTCCTTATCATCGGTGACAATGACCTGGTGCCGGCAAACAATTTCGACGTCTTCGACAGATTTCCCTGCGCGCTCTGCGCCCGCACGAATGTGGGTCATCATTCGGGGCAACGCCTCTTTCGGAAACAAGTTTAAGATCACGCCATCACTACACTCAGCAGCAGCTTCCAGCATCTTACTTCTCAGCGCCGCCATGTAGACCGGTTGGGCGCCCGCTTCAAGCGGTAACTGTCGATAACCCCGACTAAATACTGTCTCACCCGAATAATCTGACTTCTCACCCCGCAGCATGCTCTGAATGAGCTCGACCGTTTCTTTGACCCGCGTTAACGGCTTTTCAAAATTCAAACCATGCCAGTTCTCCATCATGGTTTGGCTTGAAGAGCCTAATCCCAAAATGAAACGGCCCTGAGATAACTGGTGCAACACATGGGCGGTTGATGCCAAGACCGCGGGGGTTCTCGAAAACACAGGAATAATGGCCGTACCAATTCGGCAACGGCTGGTATTGAGCGCGACCGCGGCCGCTGTCGTCAACGCATCAACCCCCGAACTGTCTGCAAACCAGAGGTCATCATAGCCTTCGGCTTCCGCCCACTTTGCCATCTCAATGGTGCCGGCAACCCCTCTGGGGTCCGGTAAGGTTAATGCGGTTCTTTGGGGTACTGTCATCAAATCTCTCCTTGCTACCACCTCGTCCCGGTGGCTGATGTTTTTGCTCACTCAAGCTATTTTATTGAAGAAGACGCCCTTAACACCGCTGGTTCTACTCGCTCTCGACAGTTTGCCATAAGGATCGTCTTCGAGGCGCCGCTTCATGGGTCGGTGATACCCCATCATCAGCGCCCAACATTATTTTCAATGCGTTAGATTATTTCCGCACTCGACAAGGTTTCCTCTGAATTGAGACCGGGACGCACTAAAGCCTCTTTTTTGGTCTTATCCCGATCGTAGCGTTTGGCAGAGGTATAGCTTGGCTCGGTTAAAACCGATGCGCCAAACGATTTTTGCCGCTGCACTTCTGGAACCACACCATAATTCGTCGCGCGTTGCCGAGGGTTTCGGCCCGCAGACCGAATCAACGCTTCCATCTCTTCTGGAGAGGTTTCCTGGCCGTGGGCTGCACCCGCTGCGCGGGTAATGGTCTCATTCATCAGGGTGCCCCCGATGTCATTAACACCTGCATTTAAGCAAGCTTTCACGCCCTCATGACCGAGCTTGGTCCAAGACGCTTGAATATTCTTGAAGACCGGATTCAACGTCAGGCGAGCAATCGCATGGATCAGGATCGCCTCGCGAAAGGTTGGCCCTTTTCGAGCATTACCTTTCAAGTAAATCGGCGCTTCCATATGGATAAACGGCAAGATCACGAACTCGGTGAAACCGCCGGTTTTTTCCTGTAACGCCCGCACTCTCAATAAGTGCCTGGCGACATGTTCATACTGCTCGATATGGCCATACATAATGGTGGCCGTCGTGTTAAAGCCCACCCCATGAGCGGCCTCCATCACTTCTAACCATTGCGCGGTGTTGATTTTATCCGGGCATAACGTCGCCCGAACCTCATCATCCAGAATCTCTGCTGCCGTACCGGGCAAGGTCCCAAGCCCGGCTTCTTTTAACGCCGTGAGATATTCAGGCAGCGTCTGCCCTAGGGTTTTCGCGCCCTGCCACACTTCGAGCGGCGAGAACGCGTGGATGTGCATGTCCGGCACAACCTGCTTGATGGTGTGACAAATGTCTAAATACGTTTGGCCCGTATATTCCGGATGGATCCCGCCCTGCAGGCACACCTCGGACGCGCCGCGATCATAAGCTTCACGCGTTCGACGCATAATTTCTTCATGCGACAAATCATAGGGCCGGCCCCGAAGGTTTTCGCTCATCTTACCTTTCGAAAACGCGCAGAACTGGCATTTGAAATAACACACGTTGGTATAATTTATATTTCGGTTAACACAATAGGTCACCTCATCGCCGACCAACTGCTTTCGGACCGTATCCGCGGCTTGCGCAATATGGGTTATCTCGTCCCCGCGCGCCTTGAACAGCCTGACAATCTCACTTTCCGACAACGCCTTACCCGCAACCGCTTTATCAAGAATGGCCGCTAGGGTCGCAGTAGCCTGAAGCTTCGGAATATGCGTCACACGGGCCAAATCACCCGCCGGTGGGTTCGGTGTTTCACCGGCCGCCCAATCTTCACCGCGAACATAGCCCTCGCCATCAATTGCGCCGAGCACCATCGGCCGCAGTTCAACATCAATCCATCGATCCATTTGTTTCAAATGCGACGGATAAACCGCTAGGCGTTCAACCAGAATTTTGCCTTCGCGCGCGGTTTCTTCAGCTAAATTTTTGAGATGTGGCCAGGGCGCTTCAGGATTGACAAAATCGGGCGTAACCGGCGAAACCCCACCCCAATCGTTAATACCTGAATCAATGATTCTATGAAACACACCCGGACTTAAATTTGGCGGCGCCTGGAGATTCATCTCGCTGCCAAAAATGAGGCGTGCCTGCGCGATCGTCCAGAGCAGTTCATTCAAATCGGGTTCGGGCGCATTGACCATCAACGTATCGGGCTTTGCGCGGAAATTCTGAATGATCAGTTCTTGAATGTGACCGAAGGGCTCGTTTGCTGTACGCAACGCCAGTAATGACTCAATGCGCTCGCGACGGGTTTCGCCAATCCCAATTAAGATACCGGAGGTAAACGGCACGCCTGCTTCCCCCGCTAAACGAATGGTCTCGAGTCGCTTGGCCGGCGCTTTGTCGGGCGAGCCATAATGCGGCATGCCTTTTTCGGTCAGTCGTTCGGATGCCGACTCAAGCATAATGCCCATTGAGATGGATACTTTACGCAGCGCTGTAAACTCCGACGCCGTCATCAACCCCGGATTCAGATGGGGCATCAAGCCCGTTTCTTTGAGCACCAGTTCCGCCATATCGTGCAGGTAGCTCAGGGTTGAATCTTGCCGCAATGCTTTGAGCCCATCGCGAGCTGCTTTATATCGCGCCTCAGGCTTGTCACCCAAGGTGAACAGCGCTTCTTTGCATCCGGCTTTGGCGCCATCGGATGCTATCTTGAGCACCTCGTCGGGCGTTAAGTACGGGGCTTTTAGTTTTCGAGGGACCTGGGCAAAGGTGCAGTAATGACAGACATCTCGACAGAGATGGGTGAGCGGAATAAACACTTTCCTGGAATAGGACATGGCGTTCGGGTGACTCAGATCTCGCACAACACTCGCATGGCGTAACAGCGCATCGGTATCGGTATAATCGGCAAGCACTAACGCTTCATGATCGGCCAGGCCTTGGCCAACTGCCGCCTTCTGAAGAATCTCTGTTATGGCACTCATTACAACCCACCTCCTGTGACCGGCAATAGTCTGGCGCTCACATCGATTGCCACACAATAGCGATAAGTATGGGACTCCGTCCCAAGAAATGCCAGCCGGTCCATAAACCGCTTAAGATCGTCCGGCGTATCAATATCCAAACCCAGGCCTGGCAGTTTTAAGACGGTCGGCTCAATGCCGACCCTTTGGGCGGCTTTTACATGTTTCCGAAAACTATCGATCCCAAACTGGAATGCCACAACGTCAGGCGGGGCAGCCAGCAGACAGTTCGTACCGCCCAGGTCATCTGCTGGCACCAAAGCCAAGCCCGGCCCTTTTGGGGAGAAACCATCTAGAATCACTTCGAGTTCCTCAGGCGTAACCAAGGGCACGTCCCCGGGCAAGAACAGCATTTGATCAATGCCCGCCTCAGTTAAGGTTTCACTGGCATGCACCACCGCTGGAATGAGCCCCGCCTCGGCCGGTTCTGGCAAAATCAAGGCGCCGTAGCCTTCGGCCAATTCAATGGCAGCAGGATCATTCGTAATCACCATAATCTCATCGACCAATGGGCAGGCTTCAACCGCAATCAAAACATCCTCCACCATTGCTTGGCAGAGCCTGCGACGCTCCTCGCTCGACAATAGGGACGACAAGCGCTGCTTCGCATTCTCAAACCCCTTAACGGGAATAATCGCGCGCGTTGTCATCGGCTCGACAGCTCATCAGAAAATCGTAATACCGCTGCTGCGAGCGCCTGCTTGTCGTTGAGGTTCCTCATCACAGTTTGAGTGACCAATGGCGTAAGCCCTAAGGCGCTAACCGCCTCCGCGCTGACCGCATCGGCCTCATCTAGGACAAACCCATCCACTAATCCAGGATAGGTGTCTGCATAAAACTGCGCGACCGCCAGCGCCGTGCTTGGCATCTTAAGTTCCGTCATCATTTTTGCGGCAGGCCCCTTTAAGGCCATTCCCGCCACGATCGGCGAAACCAGCACAACCGGGCAATCAGCCGCTTTCAGCGCTTTCCAGGTTTCAGCCAAATCCAGAATGGGCGCGACACTCACAAAGGGATTCGACGGACAGATAATGATCTGGGACAAATCACCGTAGGCGATTAACTGCTCAAATTCAGGCGCGCGGCGAGCCGTCTCGATACCTTGGAATGAGATCCCCTTGATCAAAGGCTCACAACGATCGCGGACAAAATAGTGTTGAAAGGAAAGTGTTTCGCCATTCTGGCAATGGATCAAGGTTGCAACGGAATCATCGGTCATGGGCACGACTTGCGTTAACACCCCCAGAGACCGCATTAATCTAGCCGTCACGGCACTCAGCGAGTCGCCTTGCGCTAATAAGGCCGTGCGATGAACATGCGTTGCCAGATCACGATCGCCGAGCCCAAACCATGTATCCCCGCCAAGACGCTTTAGCGCATCCAGAAACTGCCAGGTCTCATCCTGCTGACCCCAGCCTAAGGTTTGGTTCGCAAGACCCGATAAGGTGTACATCAACGTGTCTAGATCCGGACACACCTTGAGGCCCAGGTGCTCAAAGTCATCGCCCGTGTTCACGACAACGGTTAACGCGTCAGACGGCACGACTTGGGCGAGACCCAGCGCCAACTTCGCGCCGCCAACGCCACCTGATAACGCCAAAATTTTTGGTGACGTCGGCACCATGATTCTCTCACTCTTATTTAACGCTGCAGTGGGACGCTATCACAAAAGCCTTTTTATCGGCTATTGAAACTCAGCCTGCAGCCAAGTTATCGAAACATATCCATGGCTTTGGGCCGAAGCAACGGTTTGACCCCGATCAACTCAGGCGCACTCGGCGCCTGAGGCTGATAGCCGCGAATCAACACAACAGGCGCTTTTTCGGTGGTTTGACCCATCACCAAGGAAGCGCCTGCCGCCAACTCGTCGGCCGCGGCGACCTGGGTCACGAGCAATTCGCGGCCAAAAATGTCCGTGCCGCCGACGTAGTCCTCTAACGCCGTAAGGCCGGCGACACCAATTGCCAGCCCCACCGTTCCAATGCGCCAGGCGCGTCCGATCGAGTCATTAATAATCACGCCGACGTCGATGTCTAGCCGATCGGCAATGCCACGCCGCAGCGCTTGCGCGGACGCATCGGGGTCAAGGGGTAACAGCAAACACAAATCATCGCCGTCGACACCGGCTTGATAAATGTTCGATTGATCAATCCCAGCATTGGCTGCAACGAAACCCAGACGGTGCTCAACAATCAACACCCCCGGTCGTTTACGAACCACCTCATTGGACTCATTTAAGATCACTTGTACTTTTCTTGGGTCCTTATCAACCTCCTGACCCAGCAGCACGGCGGCCTCAGTCGGGGTAATATCGTTGAGGTTCACATACTGATTTTCAGCTTTCGAGACGATTTTCTGAGCTAGGACCAACACGTCGCCGGACTGAAGCGTCTCACCCATGCTGGCGAGCCCAGCAAGAATGATCTCAACCAGATCATCTCCGGGCTCAACCATGGGAATATTATCGATACTCGTGAGCGACAGCTTCATTCAGCGGCAGGCTCACCGGTGATCACAAGCCCAGCCCCATTGATTTTGTGGTGTCGGTTGATCGTAATCAAAATCGACGTCAAGGCTTCTGCCGCTGCTGCATTCTGTATTGGACCCGCATGCCAACCTTTCAGACCAAGCGCCTCAATGAGCGTGATCACGGTATCCCGCGCCGCACGCTTATTACCCGTCACAAGCACATCACAGGCAATCGAATGGTCTTCTTGTAAATGCATCGCGCCAACATTTTGGAACGCCGACACGACGAAAACGTCTTCACCAAGATGGTCTTGGGCTTGCTGACCCGCTGATCCGGATGCCGGCATCTGCACGGTGCCGACCTTCGGTGGCACCAAAGGCACCGTGACATCGATCAGCACTTTACCAATCAAAGCGTGCTTAACCGAATCGAGCGTGCTGAGTTGGTGCGCAAAAGGCACCGTGAGCACAACCAGATCTGCCTGTTCGGCTGCAGCAGGGTTATCTAAACCGGTGACATTGAGATCGGGAAACTCGGTCAGGAGGGCGGCAGCAGCTTCCTGGCCCTTCTCAAGCGTCCGACTGCCGATAACGATGGTATAACCCGCTCTCGACCATTGTCTGGCAAGGCCGCCACCCAAATCGCCGGTTCCGCCTAAAATTGCAATGGTCTTAATACTGTCACTCATGATCTTTCCTTTTTATAAAACGATTCAATTGCTTACTTCTATTTTCTTTCCGCCGCCGGAACATCAGGTTCCCCGCGATCTAACTATTTCAATCCTGAAACCTTTGCCAGTCCGCGAGCCCCACCTGACTAATGGGCCTCCCTAATGCCAATCAATCCTCATGGGGAGATCCGACCAGACCCGTATTATGAAGCAGTTTGCTCGGCAGTACACCCGCTAGCGCGCTCCTTAATACTGATCACCGCAACATCACGCCCGAATCGATTGCTTCAACCTGTCCTAAACGACCCAAACTCATCTAGCGCTTGCCGAAGGTTTCATCCTTTGACGCATTTCATGGTCGCCGCGCTTCGGCGCGGGCTGCCATGAGAGATGCTGTTATAAAACCCTCGGCCTCTGATCCTGTACGCAACCAACAAAACTTGGCCCATTATTACGACCAAACAAAGTCAGGTGGCCGAGGCCACCTTAAAGTTAAAGCCATTACCCATCAGAACGAAAATTCAAGCTCGCCCCATGCTGACCAAAGGATCGTGACGCATAGCGGTCATTGGCGCTGCTTTTACTAGAGCCTTCAAAAACATAGCGACCCTGATCATAGACTGAAGAATCCAGCACTTGCACTGCGAAGCACGGTGCATCATTGGCATTACCCCAATCTTTGTTCCGCTGATTCGTGAGATTGAAGATCTTAACGAAACCCTTACCCTGAACAGGATCACTGAAGGTTAGAAACAGCGGATCGATCCCGCCATCGCGTCGATCGCGCCATGTCGCTCAGCAGAACCCGGACCCAGCGCTTGGCTTTTCACGATTTCGAAGAACGCATCCGTTTTGACGCCATCGGCGACCACAACCTTGGCCTAACGTTCAGAGCGCTTGCTAGCGGGCGTGCGCAATGGATCAATCGAGCGCTGAATCAAAGTGACCGTGAATCAGCGTCAAGCATTGTGAGGCGAACAGCATGTTCCGACCGAGCGACAAAAGGCCCACACCCTGCCGTTTTAAACCACTTAATGCATTTTTAGACAGCGGCACTTGGTCGGTTAAAATGAAGGTTGCCGCCTCATCGGGACGCGTTTGGGTTAACGATTGACCTTTTGGACTCATCAGATAACAAGGTGACGTGAGGCATTGACGTTTGATCAGACCTTCAAAACTGAGGGTTTCAACCACAATTCCGTTCGGCGCCGTTACGCGCTGTTCCTTACCCAACCGCTCGGCGCCTTTGAGCGCGAGCGCACAGCTGGCCAATAAAGCCTGCTCTGAGAGTCCGCCCAAATCACCCATATGGGCGCCATCAAGGGTCAATATTCGAGAAAAGTCTGCGCTGTCTTCAAAGACCAAGTGCAGCGTCACATTGGCGCGATGCCCTTTAGAGATAAACAGCGCGTTAGTAATCATGCCAGCAATAAATTCAACGTGCCCATCAGAACCAACCGCGGCAAGAAAGCGGTCCGCACGGACCGGGGCTTTTCGACATCGAATTACAAAGCTCGGCATAACAGAGACCCTTATTAAAGCGTTTACGGCGGCAATCCGCAGGCGCGTGAATGATAAACCGGTTACGCCTGCGTGAAAAATTTACCGACGTTGCTAGGAATTCGCTATGATCGAAAGATAAGAGGCTCAAATGCTCAAACTCCCTGCCAATACCGATCTCCAAATGACCTGGTACAACACCAGCCACGCACTCTGGATGGCAGGCTTTAGCATACAGCAACTGCTGGTAACCTGGATTTTGGTCGGTATTTTGGACCAATCCCCGGAAACGGTCGGACTCGCTCAGCTTCTGATCGGCGTCCCAGCGCTCATTTTTATGCTCTGGGGCGGCGTCATCGGTGATCGAGTTGACGGTCGAGGCCTTTTAATTCAATCCCACTTGCTCAGCATCATTCCGCCTTTAGTGCTTGCGCTCGCGGTCTACCTTGACCAATTGGGCGTTTGGATCTTGATCCTGACGGCACTCGTTGCGAACCTACTCAATAGCGCCTCGAATCCCGCGCGCAATACCATCTTGAATCTCGTCGCTGGCGGGCGCCTACAATGGGCGATCAGTCTATCTACTGGGATAGGCGCCATCGCCACCATGATGGGCACTCGGGTTGCCGGCAGCATCGATCAAATTGGGCTCGTTCAAGTGCTGCTACTTCAAAGCGCGTGTTTTGGGGTGGGCGCTATCTTTTTAATCGGATTGCGCGCAAGTGGCCCATCAACCGATGCCCCATCGCCTAATCCCAACGCCAGCAGCACCGCCTTGCCGCAGCCCAGCACCTATTCAATAATCCGAGCCGGGCTGGTTTATACCTGGCGATTTAAATTGGCAAGAGACCTCGTAGGGCTTAATTTCTTTTCCAGCTTTTTTAATGCCGGAGCCTGGATGGTCGCGATCCCTTTTATCATCAGCCGTATTTATGCCGGCGATGCCCTACTCCTGGCAAACATCACAGTCGTATTCTATTTTGGCTCGCTCATCGCCAATTTTGGTTTACTCAAATTCATGCCTTTGTCTCGGCCTGGGCAGGTCTACTTGATCCTGCAGTTGAGTCGGGTCCTGGTGCTCTACCTCATCTGGTATGAGCCCAGCATGACTTGGTTATGGATCGCCGCCGCATTTTGGGGATTCAATATGGGCGTGACCAATACGATGTCCCGGGTCATGATCCAGGAGATCGCCGAACCCGCCTTTAGAGCACGCCTTATGTCTGTCTTCACGCTTGGCCTTATGAGCGCAACCCCTATGGGATCTTTGGTGCTTGGCATCGTCATCGGTCAGTTTGGCGAACTCAATGCCTTGATCCCCGGCATGCTGGCCTCGATTATGATTTTTTACTACGGCTATAAAAGAAGCGATATCTGGCAATATCGCAGTCCGGTCCTAGCCGCGCCAGACCCGGCTTAGTGTTCGTGGCGGCAGCCCAGCACCAATTTCATTGAACCCATCTCATTTGTCCACAAAAACTGTGGATAAGTCTGGTGATAACTGTTGCCAACGACCCTCAAAGCCAGTGTTTTCCGTGATTCACGGATTGTTCAATTTTTGATCAATTTCGTTTAAATTCAATTAAAACAGTTAGTTAGGAGGCATTCGTAAGCGCAATGTTGGCTTATAAGTCTAAGTCGAAATCTAAGGGTCAGATGTGCATAACTCAGCTATTTTGTTAGAAAACCAGGGACCGATTTCGTCAAAAACGGCGCTCCATCAAGCCTTCAATCAAGGTCTGACCCGAATCGAACCCTAATAAAATGACTAAAATCAGCCTATTACCAATACCTGAGTGTATTCAAAAAGAACACCCATTCCGCACTCCGCCTTGTGCACCCAATCAAAATTCATGACCTGACCTAGAATTTGTTAAACCAGCAGTATTGCATTGAATGCGCGTCAAGATAGTATTGACCTTAGGCACCAAAGCGTCATGACATGATCAACCTGTATACCGCACCAACACCCAATGGCCATAAAGTCTCTGTTACCTTAGAGGAACTGGGCCTGCCCTATCAGTGCCATGCCATCAACTTGTCGGCAAATGATCAAAAGACGCCCGGCTTTCTAGCTCTGAATCCAAACGGCAGAATTCCCGTGATCCAAGATCCTGAAACCGGTCATGTTGTTTTTGAGTCAGGCGCCATCATGATCTATCTGGCTGAAAAAGCGGGCCAGCTTTTGCCAACCTCAGGGGCACGGCGTTACCAGGTTCTGCAATGGCTCATGTTTCAAATGGGCGGCATTGGCCCGATGATGGGTCAAGCCAATGTGTTCTACCGATACTTTCCAGAAAAAATTCAGCCTGCCATTGACCGTTATCAAAACGAAAGCCGACGACTGTTCGAAGTGCTGGATACCGCGCTCGAGGATACCGAATGGTTGGCCGGCGATTTCTCCATTGCGGATATCGCAAACTGGTGCTGGGTTCGAACTTATCGGTGGAGCGGTGTTTCCCGAGACGACCTACCGAATCTAGACCGTTGGCTCACCCAAATGAAATCCCGCCCCGCCTGCAGAGCCGGCATCAATGTGCCGGCCCCCGCACCGAAAAGAATCCTCACGGGCGACGCCCTTGACACCTTTGCCAAAAACGCACAAACCATTCTGCAGACTTAAAAGCCCGACTCAATAAATCGAGAGGAATTCTTGAAATGCCACCATTTGCCCGCCGCTCGCTGATGAGGGCACGATGATCGGCGTTTTAATCCCGGCATCAAACCAAGCCTCAACCCCGTCTCTAACCATCTCGGCTGTGCCAAACAACGTCGTATCCGCAAGCCAACGATCAGTTAAAAAGTGCGGCACACGGTCCCGATCCCCCGCGGCAAGCGCCGCTTCAATGCCGTCCATTTCTTCTTCATAACCCGCAGCTTTCCAGTAGGCTCGATAATTTGGGAGCATCGCATAAGAGGTTAAGGTCCGACGATTGACCGCTTTAGCCGCCTCGAGGTCATCTGAGATACAGGTTGGAATCATGTTCCCGATAAAGAAATCGTCCCGGGCCAGCGTTTCGTCCGTCAAATAGCCTAAAGAGGTGCTCATATGCGAACGAGCGCCATTGGCAAACACCATGCCATCGCCAATTTCTTCCGCCAGCTGGATCATCTTATGCCGAAGCGTTGCCAGAACAACCGGCGGCATGGGTCCCACCCTCGGGACGGCTTTGAGCGCCTCGACAAACGTCCGGGTATCGGACAATGGCTTGCCGCTACTCAGACCCCGAGACTTTAAGGCCGGCGCATGGCTCACGCCGATGCCAAAACGAAATCGGCCATCTGAAATTTCATTAAGGTACCCGACAGTACTGGCAAAATCGACAACCTGCCGGAAATAGATCGGCATAATACTGGTTCCAATCTCAATCTCATTGGTCACATGCGCGATCGACTGACACAGCGCCAGCGAATCGCCAAGACTCGGCGCATAAATACCGGGATAACCGCGTTTTTCGATTTCCTGGGCAAGTTCTAAGGTTGCTTGTCGGCGACCGGGAACGGCCGCTAGGCTTAAAGCAGGCAAACGAGACATAAGATTCTCCTGGTTTTGATCTAAATTATGTTGGTGCGCAGACGCACATCAGTTATTGATTAAGGCACTATTAATCGCCGTCGTCATTGCATTCAGGCGTCGTGATACAGACGCTTCAACGGCTGGACCCCAGACCCGAGCAGCGCTCAAACGGAGTGTTTGTAACAATACGTCGCTTAAGAGGCGATACATTTCGGGCTGAACAAAATACGAATTGGCATGGGTCTTTGTTTCAAACACCAAGTAATCGCTATCGCTTGCCGCGACGTCTTTCGTTAACAAAAGCCGATATATTTCCGCCATCATTTTGCCTCGTACGCCTTCGTCAACATGGCTCATAAGTTGTTCGGCGTCTGGCATGGCGTCATAAAAATTCTTATAAATACGCTCATTCAGCTTGGGGTCATCCGCTGCCGCACATTCGAGCGCACGCTCAATCAGCTCTTGTTCGACCGACATTGTAATCACCCTAATTTAGGTAGGCTAAGCCCAGACCAATTGACTATAATCGTATTTCTAAAGGAGGTACAAATTAATGGTCCGTAGAAAATCGTTCGTGCATCAACAAAAACTGATGGTCGCCGGCTTCGTTGTCACGATCTTGGCGCTTATCGCCTACCTAACCCTTGAGACGGTTACCGATGAGGGCGCTCAGGGTGATTTCATTGCGGGCATCCACTACGTCGAACTGGATAAACCCCGACGCATTCGAGGCGATGCCATCGAGGTAATGGAGTTCTTTTCCTACGGCTGTATCTTCTGCTATCGATTTGACGCTGACCTGCAAGATTGGGCTTCTGACAAAGGCGATCAAGTTCGGCTGACCCAGACCCCACTCATCGGATCCGATCAATGGCGATTATTGGGCGCGCATTATTATGCGCTACAAGACCTTGATGCCCCGGTCGCGCTCCATCAAGGCACCTTTAGAGCGATTCACGACTTGGGGCGAAAACTCAATAATCCTGAGGACCTTGCGGATTTTGTCGCCAGTAATTCTGATATTGAGCTCGATCGCTACCTCATTCAGATCGAGTCAGACGCGGTTAAAGCGAAAGTCAGCTTAGCGGATCGACTGTCTCGGCAAGCACGTATCACCTCCGTGCCGCAATTGGTCGTTCAAGGTCGCTATCGCATCAGCAGTACGGTTGACGTTGGCCCAAGCCGTATGCTGGAAGTTGCAGACTACCTGATCGAAAAAATTGAAGCTGAGCGCCTTGCCAGCCGCGAGGCACCACAACCCTAGGAGCCAAAACGATATCTGAGTTTGACCACAAAGGCGTCGGTCACCGGCTGCTGATAACTGTCTGAAAAGATGGTTTGAAAATCTCGCTGAAGCAATAAGCCAGACTGGTTCGATTGACGGGTATACACGACGAACAGATCACTCAAGGGCGCAATCTCCCAGCGGTATCGCCCCTGCAGGCTGACCTGAGAGACCGCGAAATCGGGTACGCTCGCATCCAGGTCAGAGCGCCGCTGGAGGTGTCCAGGCGCATCTAGAATGCCATACGCGTCTCGAGCGCGCGCTTTAACCCCAACCCACTGCACCACGAACTTGAGTTGCTGTTTCGCGCTAATAAAATACTCCACGCCAATGCCCGGCGCCCATTGCTCGGCATCGAACGTACCCATCGTTCGATCACGACTGTGGAGCAGCCAACCCGATCGATCTAAGTAATTAAACATCAAGTCAAGTACCAAGCGATCATCTGGCCGCCACGTTGCATACAAGCTATAAACGGCGCTATCGCCGCCCAGTTCCTCGCCTTGATACCCCAACTTCCCGCCAAAACTCAACGGCTTTGAGCGATTTGATGCCCAACCAATGCTCGCCATTTGGCGCGCCTCGACCCGATAGGCGCCGTTGCCAAAACTATTCAAATCGTCATAGCTTGCTGCCAACAGATCTAATCGAAACACAACTTGCGACAAATTATTCAGCACACTTTGGTTCGAGACAAACAGACCGCCCTGGGTAAAAAGATCTTCAGAATTCTTTTGGACAAAACCTCGAATATCGAGCTGGTTGGATCGAGCCCAACTCAGATCAGAGCGCGTTCGCGTGTGCGCCTGGCGAATCCGAAAATTATCATTGCGCTGCAAAAAGCCAAGATCACTGACATCAACCGCATCATCAAAGTATTCGATCCCCAACCGCTGGGTCACACCCTGCCGAAAGGCATATTCAAAGTCCACAAACCCGCCAAACCCACGATCAACGCCGTCCTTGTCGGACGTAAACACCTGAGCATCGGCTTTAAACTTTCCGTTTTCACCGAGGTAATGTCCATCAAGACTCTGAACCAGCGCATCGCCTGATTCGTTCAACACCATCGTCGACAATGCGCCGACTGATTTGTAAGCGCCGCCGGGCTGATCTTCAAACAGTATCCGTGCAACGCCATATTCACTGCCAGAGCCCACGACCCGACGCGCGCCTTGCGCGCCTTGAACCAGAAATTCAGGGTCGTCCTCGAACGCCGCCAGTACGCCATATCGAATTTGCCCATTTTGACCGGTGACCTTAACCGCCCCGAGCAAATCATTCGGCTGGATCTGATCCTTAGTTCGGGCCGATTCACCCGCACCCAACACCGGCAAAACCGGCTTGCCGCCTATCCGCCGCGTATTCACTAACGTGTAAGGCGCGCCCCGGTTACCGACACCGGCCCCCCGCGTGTCGGCTCGAGGGGAGGCCGTAAACACGTCTTGTCCCTCAAGAAAAAACAGGCGCTTCTCTGGAAAGAACGTCTCGGTTGCGGACAAATTGATGACCACGTCATCTGATTCCGCAACCCCAAAGTCTGGATTAATCGTCGCGGTTAATTGCAAATTGGTGGAGGGCCGCCAGAAAAAATCGGCCCCGGCGCGATAGTTTGTCTTGCCGTCAATTTGATCCTGGGTGACCGATGCTGATGGAAAAATACTATATTGCTGCTTTGGCTGGACGTCCTTCACCGAGACCGATTGCAAGGCGGAGATAAACTGCGGCACCGTGTCTGGTAGCGCCGGCCAACTCCAGCGCTCATCTTTATAGGCAACGAAACGCTCCATATACAGCCCAATGCGCCGCGCACCGGCCTGCTTGGGCATCGACACCACGCCCCAAGGGATGAACATCTCCGCCGTCCACCCGGTTTGCGTTTCACTGGTTGCGCCCTCCCAAGCCCCGTCCCAATCGCTGGTAAACTGTTTTTCTGGCAACAAGGTGCCATCCATTTGCGCGTCACCCAAATTGATACCAAACCAATAACCGTAACGCCCCTCGCCAGAGGTATCCAGTACCATGCCCACGCTGTCTCGTTTGATTTGACGATTGTCACGGCTGGACAAACGCGCAATACGAGTCTCCGGCGGTTGCTCAACTTGAACGCCCACATACAGACCAAGCTGGTTATAGAACAAACTCACCCACGTTGCATGAGCGGGCTTAACCAGAGTGTCCGGCTCGATCACCACAAATTCATCGTACTGATCGAGGCTTGCCCAAACCGCCTCGTCCAACTTACCATCGATTTTCACAACCGCCGAGCGTTCGGCAATTTCTAAGGTTTCCGTCGGACTCACCGACACCTGCAGTGCGTGGCTGGGCAGGGTGATCAGCAACGCTAAGACAAAAACAGCTCGGTTCATATTCACCTCTGGTTTCCTTCGAGCCAGCGGATGCATCAACCTGGCCGTCTAAAGATAGTACGCCAAGCGCCCTGTAATCAAATCATTAATCTCGTTGCAACAGCGGTTTATTAATCGATCTTTGGATTGCGCGCGAGACCCGCGCGCGTCAACCGCCAACACCCTGACCCCTGACGCATTCAGACCCGCCCGCTACTGCGGAGCAGGGCCAGGGTAGGATTCGCGCAACACGCGTTTGAGCACTTTGCCATTCGCATTTCTTGGGATCACATCTGTAAAGGCAACCCCTTTTGGCAATTTAAAACGCGCGAGTTTTCCATCGCAAAAATCCAGAATGGCCTCGGCTGAAACCGCCTTTGACGTGGGCACAACTATCGCAAAAGGGCTTTCGCCCCATTTTTGACTGGGCTGGCCAATGACCGCAACTTCAACCACATCGGCATGACTTAAAATCACGTTTTCGATTTCAGCGGGATAAACGTTTTCGCCCCCTGAGATGATCATATCTTTGATCCGATCCTGGATGTAGACAAAGCCCTCTTCATCAATGGACGCCACATCGCCGGTCCGCAGCCAACCATCTTGGGTAATCGTGTCGGCTGTCGCCTCAGGCCGATGCCAATACTCAA
>JAFMIA010000107.1 GCA_017854255.1 Pseudomonadales bacterium | reverse complement strand
ACGTTTTTGAACATGTACCTTGATGCGGCGGGTGTCCAGCGGGAAATGCTCAAAATGTTCCGTCATCACTTCCAGTTGGTCCGACAAGGGTGCCGCCGCTGTGTCTAAGTTGATAAAGATAAAACCTCCCCAAACGGCGCAGGCGACGGGTCTTAAATCATGGGTCTGTGGTTGCACATGTGGGAAATCCCACTTTGCCGGAATTTGTTCAAGTGTGCCGTCGCAATGCCAAGACCAGCCGTGAAACGGACACGTAATCCCACTGCCAAAACCCGTGCCTTCGCTTCCAATCAGTCGAGTGCCACGATGGGTGCAGCTGTTTCTAAAAGCGTGCAGCGCGCCGGCCTCATCGCGGGAAATGATGACCGAGTAAGGACCGATGTCATAAACATAGCGATCACCTGCCTCGGGAATGTGCTCCTCCCGACAGGCCCATTGCCAGGTCTTGGCCCACATTTTAGTCATTTCTTTGGCGGCAAAGCCTGGGTCGGTATAGCGCTGGGCATCGAGGTCGGCATCACCGAGAAAGTCATAAGCCGAGGCGAGCAGAGGGGGCGGGGCGGGCACGGCGTCGGTCGATAAAACGTCATAAATCGATCTGCCGGCGGCGCGAGCCCACCCTTTTTCTGTCTCTGACATGTTTACGACTCCAATTTTATTCAAAAAACGGTGAGCGTTGAGCATGCCACAGATTATTGCGACGTGTTAAGTTGTTGGACTCGCGTCTACTTGGTGTTGCAGGAACCCCTGGATGGTCTGAGTTCAAATGAAAGTTTTTACATTCGCTCAGAAAATGGGGATAAGTTGTGTCTTGAGAGGGCCAATCAGTCTTGCCTGGTGCATTGCAGTTGAAGGGGCGAGACAAAACGCGAGAAGTCATTGCGTCCGATCATAAGCGGATTTTTCCATGGTAACCTCAAGGTGTTGCATTGCGTTCAATGCATCAAGGACAACAGGCGGAAGAATGATCGATGATCAAAGCATTAGCGGTCGATAAGAGACATTAAGGATGTCGGAATAAAAGGAGATCATCATGATCAGTTTACCCGGACAGGTGCCGTCAGCCGCGAACATGGGGGCTCGTTTGGCAATTGTTGAATTACTGAATTGCCACAGCCGAGCGCTGGATCGTTTAGATGCGAGTTTGATGAAGGCCGTCTACTGGCCATCAGCGACGGTTGATTATGGCGGGTTTAAAGGTGAGGCCCATGTCTTTGCGGATCTTGTTATGGGCGCTCTGGCGGGCCAGTACCAACTCACCCAGCATCGCGTCACCAATACCGTGTTCGAGTTTTTGAGTGATCAGCAGGCGGCAACCGAGAGTTTGGTGTTTGCAAAACATCTGCTGCTTGATGGGTCCTCCGAGATGGTGTTCTCAGGCCGCTATTTAGATCGCTTCGAATGTGAGGGCTCAAATTGGAAGTTCAAGTTCCGACGTGTCGTAATGGATTGGAGTCGTCGCCGTGACGTGGTTGATGAGCGCGCTGAGGGTTCTTTCGCGGCGTTAACCAAGGGACTGAACAATCAACAGGATGCGTCATGGCATCATTTGGCATCTGCGTCGGTGGCGATGGACGAGTAATCAGCCTTTAAAAGTTGTGCAAGACCAAACGTCCGTGATCTTAGACTGCGTGTTTAGGCGTTGCCGCGTTGTGTATAGCCTTCCCGGTAACGCGTAGTCTTGTCTGGAAGACTGTCGATCAGTAGATCGGCGGGTTAAAAAGTTCTTAGGCCAACGGCCAGGCGCCGAGGCTTGAAAACCCAACCAACTGGGGCATTAACCTGGGGAGTTACCCAGAAGCAAAGGAGACGCTATGAGCGACCTACAAAATCTCGCGGATCAACAAGAAATTTATGCACTATCGTGTCGCTACATGCGGGGGTTAGATCGATTAGATCGAACCTTGTTGCACTCGGTCTTTAGTGCGGATGCCTATTGTGAGTATGGCTTTATCAATGGCACACCAGAAGTGTTTATCGACTACGCAATCACGGCGCTTGAAGGGCATATCGCCAACCATCACATGATCGGCAATCATCTCATCGAGTTTGAAGGCGAAGAAGCTTTTGGTGAGATCTATTTTAATGCGTACCACAAGGTGCCGGACGCGTCTGGGCCATTGGACATTGTCATCGCGGGTCGGTACCTGGATCGATACGTCAAGATCAATGGCGAGTGGAAAATGGCGTACCGAAGTGAACGGGTGGATTGGAGTCGAACGCAACCCACGCAGGATCCCTATTTTGCCGGCGCACCTTTATCGCTTTTAGGTGAGCGGTCAACGGATGCGGTTTATCGAAGGGATAACCGGTGCTGGCCGACGGCGCCTTGAAGTCGCAAGGGCGCAGCGCTTAAAACGCACCAATAAAAGCTGCGTTGAATGGGCGACGCGCTGATCAACTGACCAAAGCGTGAATGCAAAAGGAGAAGACTATGACAGATGAATCAACGTTAGAGCGCGGTGGCTGCTTGTGTGGCGAGGTCCATTATACGTTCCCGAGAACGGATGTGCTGTCGGCGCATCATTGCCATTGCAAAGATTGTCAAAAAAGCACCGGTAGCGGCAAGGCAACGATCCTTTTTATTCCAGTGGAGTCGCTCAATCTAATTGGGGAATTAAAAACCTTCACGGTTGTGGGCAGCGAGGGCAGCCACGTCACGCGCGGGTTTTGTGGGAACTGCGGCTCGCCGCTGATCAGCTATGTCGCAGAAATGCCCGCTATTAAGTTCATCAAGGTGGGTAGCCTTGATGACTCAAGTTGGGTTGAAATTACGTCCAGCTATTGGCAGAAAACAGCAATGGGCTGGTCGCCCGTGGACGACACGCATCCAGCGTTTGCTGGCAATCCGGAAGCTTAGGCCGCTTGCTTGCTAAGAAGGGCGTCGAGAAAATCGCCACTTTTGAGTTCGAGCGTCGATAGCGCCATCAGTTCCTCAGTATGCTCTGGGAAAGCGGGCACCATTGCCGGCCAAGCAAGCGAACCCTGTCGCTCAGCATTGGCCTGAATCGCCATTTGATCCCAAACGTTGTAGGGCTCAAAAACCGCGTAATAGGTCGCAACGGCAAGCGGGATCACCTCGCAAACCAAGGCTTCAAACTCGGCGGGCACTGGTAGGATGGCCTCAATGCGGTCGGCAATTTCGTCCTCACGTGCTGCACAGGACAAAAGGCCTTCGGCGTGCTCCGGTAAAGCCTCGGCCCAACCGCGGTATCGCTCGGCGGCGGAGCGCTCAAGTCGCGCTAACGCCCCGGGTCGGGCCGCGTCTGGAATTCTGGAAAGGTGTGGGGCGAGCAACTCGCCAAATTTAGGGATGTTTAAGGTTGTCATGAAATATTGCTCCAATGAAGGTATCGATTTTAAGGTGTTACGCTATTTGGCTCAAGCCGGATTCCGAAGGGGTGTCCTCAGGGCCCGTTTGCGATAAGTCGTAGAAGGTCATGTTTAGTTCCAATCGTGAAGATAGAAGCACGGTCTTAACAACTGGGCTCTTAGGGATGATCAGTCCGGCCTCGGTATCAGCACCCGGTTTAAGCCGGACTTTTTTTGCATTGGTTTGGCAACCTGTTGGATACGTCGCTCGTTCAAGTGAGAGCTGGAAAATCGGTTATCCCGTGTGAACCAGAGCCGTCTGGAATGAGGTCTTCGGTTTCTGCGATAACGCAGCGATCAAAATCTAAAATTGTCGGTCAGTCGCCTTAAGAAAAGGAAAGCGGTTGAGCACAAATGTTTGGAATTGGAAAAGACTTAGGTTGGTAAATTTTGTTCCATTCGCGCTGTATCCATAGAAACAAACATGCTTGCTTTTTCTCCGAACTTCTGATTGTCTACGGTAGTAGTGAAAATCAATAAACTTTGGGGAAGATCTATGGGGTATTTAAGTCGTGTTTGTGGCTATGGCGTGGCGGGAAGCTTTGCTGTCCTGGCAGGGTTTTCAGGACAAGCGATGGCGGAGGAACGTCAACGAGCGATGATTGAAGAGGTCGTCGTGACTGCAAGAAAGCAAGAGGAATCGGTTCAGGACGTGCCGATTGCGATTACGGCACTGACCCAAGAATTGGAGAATAGCTCGATTCGAAACCTTTCGGATCTCGATGGGTATGCGCCGAATCTAATTTTCGGCACCAATGGCAGTCGCGGTGGTGGCGGTGCCGATATTAACATTCGCGGCATCAGCCCGACTCGGAGTGATGATAATTCGTTTGATGCCCCCATTGCGGTCGTGATTGACGGTATCTATTTGGGTACTGCAGCAGGGCAAGTCCTAGAAAACTTTGATCTAGAACGAGTGGAAGTGCTGCGGGGACCACAGGGTACGCTCTTTGGTAAAAATACGGTGGGTGGCGTTGTTAACGTGATTCGGAGCAGGCCGACGGGTGAGCTTGGCGGTAAGTTTAAGGTAACCGCAGGTAAAGATGGCCAGCAGGAAGTGCGTGGGGTGTTGAATACCGCCATTAGCGATGACATCGCGATGAAATTGTTTGCGACGAAAATAGATTACGACGGGTTCATGGATAACGTAACGACGGGTAACGGTGTCGCAGAAAAAGATTATTCAGCAGGAGGCGCTACGTTCTTGTATACGCCAACCGATAATTTTGAAGCGACCTTGACCGTTGAGACGTTTTCGGATGAAGGTACGCTCGATGCTTTTCATACTAATTACAACGTCCCAGCGGGTTTGTTACCGGCTCCCCCAGCCGGATCCCCCGAAAATGATTTCAGCGGCGGGTTTTTAAACTGTAATGCTTTTGGGGCTTGTCGAAATACGCTGGATCGGCCCGAGTTTTCCGACAACGATAAAGACAACAACTATAGCCTCGACACGGATGCGGTGACGCTCAATATGAGCTTGGACATAGACGAAAATCTGACGGTTGTTTCTTCAACAGGTTATCGCCAAGTAGATGAATACCGCCTTTACGACTACGACGCATCGTCTTTCCCTTTCATAACCATCGAGCGCTTTAATGAGTATGACCAAACCAGCCAAGAGCTTAGGATCGACGGTAATTTTGATCGATTGAGCTTCACCGCGGGTCTGTACTACTTTCAAAATGAGTTTGTGCAAGATTGGTACACAGGTGATGCGTTTTGGGGTGTGTTATTTGGCGCAAATCTGGCCAATCCAGACTTGGGTGGGCCTGGTGTGAGTGGTTTAGACGTTTGTAAGGCCGGCGGTTTCGCGCCGATTGCCTGTGATCAAGGTATGACGGCTGAGGGAATAGCCACGCAGAATATTCATCAGATCTTGTATGAGACGCAAGAGACAATATCTACCGCGGTATTCGCGCAAATGGATTACGATCTGACCGATGCCTTAACCCTGACGGCTGGTATACGCTGGACCAAGGAAGAAAAAGATTTCATCGCTGGCCAGTCGTATCTGACGACAGCTGATCGTGAAACACTTCGGCAGTTCCCTGAATATGCTGATCTCGAGCAAGAGTGGACGGAGGTCTCGCCCAAGATCGGTTTAACGTACACGATCAATGATACGTCGATGGTTTTCGCAACCTACTCGGAAGGGTTTCATTCGGGCGGTTTCTTCGGCGTCAACCAGAACATTCGGGATTTTGAGCGGGATCAGTACGACCCTGAAACTGCAGGTAATTTAGAAATAGGCTATAAGAGTCAGCATTTAGATAATCGCTTACGCTTTAATGCGACTTATTTCAGAAATGATTTCGAAGACAAGCAAGAGTCATTTGTTGCGCTAGACCCCGACACCAAAACGGTTGCCTCGGTGTTCGACAATGCCGGTAGTGTGCTGTACTCCGGCGTAGAAATTGAAATTCAGTACGTCTTCAACAACGTTGCCCGGGTCTTCTTGAACTACGGCACATTGGATGCTGAATACGAAGTCTTCGATACGGACATTAATCCTAATGACGGTGTTACCGTCGTTGAGGATGCCACCTTTTTAACGCCAAGAAATTCGCCTGAATACACTTTGGGTGTGGGTGGTACTCTGTCCTTCGCAGTTGGTGACGGTTCAGTTGATGTGTTTGCTAAAGTCACTAAAATTGCAGCTTTTGATGCGTCACTTCTTAATTTAACGCAATCAAAAGTAGGCGCTCGAGAAGATGTTTCTTTGTCGGTTGGTTACTATGCAGAGAACTGGGCAATTGAGGCCTATGGTAAGAATCTAACCGATCAACGATTTGAGGTCTTTCAGCCAATTGCGACCTTGTTTGCAGCAGGGATCGTAAATAGGCCTAGGACGGTCGGGCTTGAGTTAAGCTATCAGTTCTAGGAGTTCTCTAGGGCGATTTAAAAAACCCGGCTAGTGCCGGGTTTTTTTTGCATGAATCAGATGGAAGGCAGGGCGTTGCAAAGCAATCATCGCGAACCAAAATCCAGAACCACTTGACCGGACGTCAACACAGAAGGAAACCTATTTTGCGGTTCGAGGTCACGTAAGGTAGTCAGTCTATCTATCGGGTGAACCGATGCTGGTGGACGGATCAAAACCAATGACTATCGTCGTCGGTGATTAGTGATCGAGAGCGGGCTTCAGGTAGACTGGCTTTTTTCAGGATTCAGCACAATGCCGTCGATGCGCCTACGTCGCCAGATTCTACCTCTATTTCTAATGGTGTTATCGCCAGTGATTTTAGCGACCAAAGCAGTGGCGGATACCTTGCCCGTCTCGGAGTGCGCGAGCGAGCCCTCACAGCGCGTCGAGCGTGCCCTGGCGGTTAAGCGCCTACCGATTGTGCGCGCCATTGTCATAAAGGGCGAGCCCGTATTTGATCCAAGCCGTGAAACCCTTGGTGACGAAATCCTTGCCGGCTTAAACCGTTTGCATTGGCAAACCCGTGAATCGGTGATCAAGCCGCAATTGTTGTTTGAGGTGGGATCAACCCTGTCGCCTGCAGCGTTGGCGGAGTCTGCGCGATTATTGCGTTCGCGACCTTACCTGATGGATGCCAGCATTAAAGTTCGGAATCCCTGTGAATCTGAAGTTGATGTTGAAGTCACCACCCAGGATGCTTGGTCCTTAACACCCCGGTTGGCGCTGAATCGTTCAGGCGGAAACAGTAAGACGGGTTTTGGGGTGCGGGAAAAAAACCTGCTTGGTCTTGGGATCCAAGTTGAATTTAAAACGGTTAAAAACCTAGATCGTCAGGGCCAGCAGTTCGAGCTGTCAACTCAGCATCTGCTGAATACCCGGGTTCAATCTTCGGTCTACATTGAGAACAATGATGATGGTGATGTGCGCGCGTTTGCCATTGGGCAGCCTTTTTATGCCCTAGATACGCGTAAAAGCTGGGGTTTGGAAGTCAGCGATATCAGTGAGCAAATCGGGGTTTACCAGTTTGGTGAACGGGTCCGTGATACGCAGCGGATGCAAGCGGCCGGTGCGCTGTTTTATGGTATTTCGAGCGGCCTGAAGGCAGGTCGTAGCCACCGCGTGACGTTTGGTCTGCTGTATGAGGATCAAGACGTCTTCTTGGCAGGAGCCACGAATTTAGAGGCAGACGAGATCAGGACCCGAAAGCTGGTCGCGCCCTTTGTTCAATGGTCCAGTGTCAGCGATCAGTTTTTAAACGCACGCAACTTTGATTTGATTGGTTTTACCGAGGACATCGAGACGGGTCTCGTGCATAACCTGCGATTTGCCATCAGCCCGGCGGCCTTGGGCGGGGATCAAGACCGCCTTCAGGTGTCGGCATCGGCGGGAATGGCGGTCTTAGCCTCTCAAAAAGGGTTGCTGCGCTGGGATGTATCCCTAAGCAGTTTACGGGATTTGGAAGGCAATGAAACCCAAGATATTGTTTTCTCTGCTGGGATCCGAGGCTTATTCAAACCCAGCGTTGGCGCGGGCTACCATGCATCACTCGACCTTGATATCGCGCGTAACGTCATGACGGGCCAGCAGCTGTTTCTCGGCGGAGAAACCGGCGCGCGGGGTTATATCGATCGCGTGCAA
>JAFMIA010000032.1 GCA_017854255.1 Pseudomonadales bacterium | reverse complement strand
TCCGCAAAGGTTCACGCTGCTTGGTACTGTCCAGCCCAGCCCAGGCGAGCACCGCGGCAAACTTGCACAACGAGCCAACCCAAACCAACCTTTTGGACGTGAGCGACCCCAAAGTCCGGCAGTACATTCGCGGCTTACCCGATTGTGTTACCGCGATCGCTGCGCTCATCCAGTTGAGCAAGACTCGGGTCCGCCTTTGGACGCCGACGATCGACGTCGCGTTATACAGCCACGCCGCGCTCATGGTGCACTTCAAAAACCTGGCTCTGAAAAACAAACACACCCGCATTGAAATTTTACTCTCGGACAGCCGGTCTTTGGTGGAACAGGGCCATCTTTTGCTGGAACTCAGTCGACGACTACCCTCGAGCATTCAAATCAAACGCGCGGCTCCCGAACAGGCGGCATCGGTAGAAGAAGTCCTCTTAATTGATGAGCGGACCGTTTTTTTTAGACCGAACCATTCTGATTACCACGCTTGGGCGTGCCTTGATGACATTCTCGCGGCAAGACGGCTGCATGAGCCGTTCAAAGTTGCCTGGCAAAATGCCCTTGAAGATCCACAATTGCGGGTTCTGAAACTTTGATTAATCCTGCCTCAGTTTAAAACCACTCGCACGATGCTTGCTGAGTGGTCTAAGAGCGCTTGATTCAGCTTTCAAGAACTCTTGCCTGTCGGCACACCAAACAGCAGATAACGTCTTTGACCTGAGCCCTGCAGCCTGCCCAGAGCAACCTGCCCCCGGATTCACGCAGCAAGCAACCCCAATGCTTGCCGCGCCACTCAAGATAGTTTGGTATAGTCCTTGTTCCCTTAGACACAAGCCCCCACTTTGAAAGCTGATCTGCACTGCCATACCCATCTGTCCGACGGCCAACACACCCCGGCCTTTGTTATTGAACGGGCCCGCGCGAACCTTGTCACGCACCTTGCCATTACCGATCACGATGTCAGTCAAGCGCTACCCCAGGCCATGGGCTATCAAGACCTTAAATTGATTAATGGCGTTGAGATCTCTTGCCTATGGGAGGCCTTTGAAATCCACATCGTCGGCCTGTTCGTCGACCCAACCAATACCCATCTCCAAACGCTACTCAGCACGCAGCAGGTTCGGCGTCGTGAGCGCGTGGCTCAAATCGATGCCAAGCTCACCGCGCTCGGCACCGCAGGCCTGCTGCCCAACTTGCTGGCGAAACCCGCCGTTGCCTTAACTCGAAGCCATGTCGCTGATTTCCTAGTGGCCAACAATGTTTGTAAAAACCGGCAGAAAGCGTTCAAAACCTATCTAAATCGCTCCGGCAAGTTGTTTGTCGCCGCGCAGTGGTGCGACCACACCGAAGCCACGCGCGCCATTAAAGCAGCTGGCGGTATTCCGGTTCTGGCACATCCAGGTCGGTATGCTATGAACAAGACGAAGTTAAATCGGTTGCTCGAATGCTTTACCGCCGCTGGCGGCGAGGGTCTTGAAGCGTCCTATCCAAATATCGCGCCCGATATGAACCAATATCTGATGCGGCTGGCTGTCGAACATGGGTTATACCTCTCAACCGGATCCGATTTTCACGATGCCGCCGCACATTGGACCGATGTGGGTAAATTCCCAACCCTTGACCGCGCGGCGGCACAGCGCGGGATTTGGCATCATCCTACTTGGGAGCAACACGACAACACTCAGCCACCGGCTAGGCTAAAAACGCTCTAGAAATATTTTTATAATTATCATTTTAGAGCGTGACCTCGAACTTGATTTAGTTCCGGTGCCGAAGGAATCGAATTGGCTATCTATTCTGCTAATTCTCTAAATCGGGCCCTATTCCCTGCTACACTGACACTCGAAAAGGAAACCTACCGTATGAAACGATTAATTTTAGCCTTTGGTCTATCGATGATGCTCAGTGGCTGCGTCACGGCAACCCTTGCGACTGCGGTCGTCAAAACAACCGCCGCGGTCGTCGCCTTACCCGTTAAAGCCGTGGGTGCTGCTGCGAAGGCGATCACGCCGGATGGTGAGGAATCTGACGAAAAAGGCGACGGATCAGACTAAGCGTTGCGCAAGGCGTGCTCGTTGTAGCCCGCCTCAAGGGTGGGTTATCGCAAGCAGCGCTCCTTTTTACGAGGATCCTTTTTTTACAACCTTCATCGGCAAGCAAGTCTAGAATTAGGCTGCCGCCCGTTGGGTTCCCCAGAACCGTTGGCCCCTTTCTTTTGTTATGACGCGGGCCACCATCGGTCGCGGGTAACCTTGGAGCGTCTTACCCTTAAATGACTGGGTAAGGTTCACTTCTTACGGCCGATGGCTGAAAAAAACCCGCTAAGCCACGAGCTGTCCGCAAAACATCGATTACCGACACGTTACGAACCGCTCAACGAGACCCTGATAGACGGCCGTTGCCACCGGTCCAACCGCCACCCATTCAAGCACCATTGCGTTCAGTTCCGTCTGTTTATCAAGTGCATTTTGTCCAAAGCCTTGCTGCAGCCGCGACATTTGCACTTGCATTCGCAATCCCTTGTCCGTCTCGGGTGTGGGCCGATCGGACAGAATCTCAGCTCGAATGCATAAGCCTTTCAACGCCAATTCATTCTCGTCGGCAGTGGTATCGCCAGCGCCGCGCAACAATTTTTCTTCTAAGGCTTGCAAGCCATTTTTAGGCCACTGCGCAACACCTGTTATAAACGTCCTCGCAGCTTCTTCAAGACTTGCTGCGGAATCCACATTCTCCGGCAGTTGGCTCAAGCGGATATGATCCGCGGCCGTCAATACATCCAGCCAGACTTGTTCTTTTTCAGCCTGCAACTGCTGAGCAACTAAACCAGCAAACCGCTCAATTGACTGCTTAAAATTTTGCTCCAGACGCGGTCCTTGACCTCTCGGCAGCGCACCGAGTTCTTGAAAGGCTTGCTGACAGGCCGTCACCTGGATTCTGGCATCCATTAGGTCCTTACCGGACAGCGCTAAAAAGCCCTTTAACTGATCCAGCAATGCCAGCGCCGCGGCTTTATTGACTTCGAGGTCCGCTTTAAAAGCGTCAGCCTGTTGCTGTCGCTTTTCAAACAGCGCATCACACGCTGCCCGAAAAGCCTTCCACAAGCCCTGTTCTTCTTTGCGTAAAGCAGGCCCCGTCGCCTTCCATAGCGCTTGCAGGCGTTTTACGGCCTCGATCGCTTTTTGATTATCCTCGTTCTCTGCCAATTTCAGCGCTTGTTCGATTAGACTGCGCTTAATACCTGCATTTTTTTCATAATGCGCATTTATTTGACTCCGTATCAAATCCAACATTCGATCAAAGTCATTCTGTACTGACTGATTCTGGCTTCGTTCAACCGGGACACACCCTCGCCACTCCCGAATCGCTGCCGCGAATACGGCCTCAACGGCGCTCGCCTCAAACGGCTGGGCCGCTTCTGTGTCCCAACCCTGAGATGACACGTAGTTCCGTAATTGCTGGACCATCGCAATTCGGCGATCCAAGTTTTCACGACGAATCTTCGCCTGTTGCTCAAAGAACACCTTACAGGGCTGGTAGGCCGTCTGAGACAATTGGTGAAATATTTCCCATTGCGCTTGATCCTGAGCGCCTTTACTCAAACCCTTCCACTCGTCCTGCAAGCGACTAATCTTTATTGCCAGGGCTTCTGGACTTTCTGGGCTGTCGAGCAAGGCTCGCATCTGTTCAATCAATTGCTGTTTCTTGGGTTCGACCGCATAGTCTTTCCAATCCAGCAATTTTTCCAAAGCCGCATCCAACTGCGCTAATTGCTTAGACACATTGAGCGGCAGGGCTTTTAGCTCGCCTTGCTTTTGCTCAATGCTTCGTCGAATACCAAATGCTTCGCGGGATTGCCCTGCGTCCGTCGCAGACTGAGCTCGTCGTATCAGCGCGGTTAATTGACGTATTTGATGCTTTTCAGCATCCTTCTGCGCGGTCAGCTGCTGCTGCCGCTGCGAGACTAATGCCCATGCAGCTGAGACTGACTGAGGCAACACCGCATCCGGAAGCAGGCTTGTCGTTTTAAGGCGGACCCGTAACGACTCAAACGCTTCAGCACCTTCCGACTCCCCGGCGTTATCCGATGACGTTGTCGCAATCAAATCCGTTAGTGCCGCCACTTGATCTCGAAAACTACCCTGTTGCTGCAACTGTTCTAGCTGAAACGTGATGCCTTCGCCTAATTGACTAAAGGTTTGCTCATCCACCTTTTTCGCGGCCTTAATCTGCCCTGCTTCTTCCCATTGTTCACGGCACGCGACAAGGTCCTCTTGTGCTGAGCGCATCTCTGCCTCGGTTGCGGGGCAGTCAAACAAGCTTGCCAAGCGCAAGCGGAGCTGCTTAATCAGCAGCCCTTGGGCCTCAACGGCCTTAAGCGCTGCCACTTCCTGCGCGACCAGGTCAGCCTGCTGCTGCAAAACGGCGTCGAGTGTTTGCTGGCATACCAGCAATCCCTGTTCCACACGCGCTGTCGCTTGCGCATCCGCCGCGTGTTTCAAAAGCGACCATTTTGCTTGCAGCTGCGCGCTTTGAGTCGCAAAAAACGGATCAAAAGCCCGCTTACTGTGCGCGTCAACACGCTGACACAAGTGCGCAATCTCAACCTGCGTTTCTGCCGCACGTTGATCCCGTTCGCGAAAACCATCACATTTTGCTTTGGCAACCTTATAAACGAGCTTGTCCTTACCCTTCGTCGCTTTGAGCAATTGGTTGAGCACGTTTTCGTCCTCGATTCGCTCGACCGCCAACTGTCGCGCCCGAGCGGACACCCCTTCTATGGCGATTTGATACAACAAGGTTTCATCAAAACTTGCATTCAGCAGACGCTCAAGCCACCCATCCTGCTCGCAAAACCCCACTACAGCGAGCTGAGCCAGTGGCTCGACACCATCTGCTGAAAGTTGTTCTAGGGTGATCAGACCGTTATCCAAAAGCGCAGCGAGACGTCGCCGGGCCCCCTGCTGAATCCCTGTCAGGGCCCCCTCGAAAGCGAGCGCGATGAGCGTCGGATCATAATCCAATCGAGCAATGGCCCCTAATCGCTGCGCAACAGACTCATCCGCCACGGCGATCTCAATAAGCGATGACATCGGCAATTGTGCGAGATCAGCAAGCTGTTCTTCTGGGGTTTTAGGCTTGGTTTTAAAATTACCGAGAATTCGAGATAGAACGGTCATATTGAGTTCCTGCTACCGATCAAACTGTAAAGGCTACCACTACCTATAGCCGGGATAAAACCGCTGTTGCTGGGTTGCTGAGACCGTTGATGCCCAAAGTTGAGGGCAATGCAAGATTCAGAATTACGCGATCGTTGTCGTCTTAGGTTTCGACAAAAGGGCGAGGACCCAAAGTGTTTTCGATACCGTCTTGAAGCTCAAGCCTGCGGTTGCGCGGCTAAAGCTATCAAGGCTCAGTGCATCCGGCTAGGCTGGCAACGTCAAAGCCGTCGCGCTCACCAAAACGCCGTTGTTATCGGCGTAGACGAACTGCCCTGGCACCCACTGTACGCCGGCAAAGGATACAGTTTCATCAACGCGGCCGATATTGCGTTTGACGCTTTTCAAGGGATGCGTTGCAAGTGCTGCGACACCAATTGGCAGGGTCTCAATAATATCAACATCGCGAATACAGCCATAGATAATCAATCCAGACCAGCCATTGTCGAGCGCCTTTTGAGCGAGGTTGTCTCCCAATACGCCGCACCGAAGCGAACCGCCGGCATCCACAACGAGGACCCGCCCGCGACCCGCTTCTTCAACCCGAGCCGCAATCACCGAATTGTCTTCAAAACAAATGACCGTTGCAATTTCGCCTGAGAAACAGTCGTTGCCCCCGTAGTTATTAAACATGGGTTCGGCCACGTGAACCGCATCGGGGTAGGCATCACACAAATCTGGTAGGGGCAATCTCATCATTCATTTCACTCTTAAGTAGATGGTTAGAACACGCCTTGTCGAACCAAGCAGGCTCACTTCCTGTAAAGCTTCTGACTTACTTTGGTATCAGCCCCGCGTGGGCCCATCGCGCGCGCTGGCTTAGAGCGTCTCCGGAATCACCGTCATGGCCGACTTCCAGATTTCGTTTTGTCAACGCCTCGTTATCGCAGCAAACCGTCTTGGACGACTCGCTTGTCTTATCGCGCCTCAATCGGCTGGTAAGGCCGGATGTCAGGTCCAATGTAATCTGCGCTGGGTCGAATCAAGCGATTATTGGATCGCTGCTCCATGACATGAGCCGCCCACCCCGTGAGTCGAGACATGACAAAAATCGGCGTGAAGATCTTGGTTGGGATCCCCATGTAGTTGTAGGCCGAGGCATGAAAGAAATCTGCATTCGGAAACAATGCTTTGCGATCCCATAACGTGTCTGCGATCTTGCAGGAGATGTCGTACAAAGTGGTGTCGCCGTTTTCTGCGGCTAGCTTACTCGACCAGTCCTTGATTACAGCATTTCTGGGATCGGACGTGCGATAGATCGCATGACCAAATCCCATAATCAGGTCCTTGCGCGCCAGCATGGCGTCCAATTCGCCTTCAACCTCAGCAACACTTCCAAACTTTTCAATCAATTCCATCGCCGCCTCATTGGCGCCGCCGTGCAAGGGGCCGCGCAGCGAGCCTATTGCGCCGGTGATGCACGAATACATATCCGAGAGCGTGGCCGCACAAACGCGTGCGGTGAAGGTGCTTGCATTGAATTCATGCTCGGCATACAGAATCAGTGAGGCATTCATCACGGCTCGATGTAAATCGCTTGGAGATTCATCCGACAGCATCTTTAAGAAGTGGCCACCAATTGAGTCTTCCCCCGTATCCGTACTGATTCGAACCCCATCATGACTAAACCGATACCAATAGCAGATGATCGCCGGGAGCGTGGCGAGTAATCGGTCGGCGGCTTGGTGCTGTTCGTCAAAACTGGTCTCAGGCTCCAAGTTGCCCAGCATCGAGCAACCGGTCCGCATCACATCCATGGGATGGGTTTCTTTCGGGATCGCTTCAAGCACTTTCTTTAAGGCCTCAGGCAGATCCCGCATACCGGTCAATCTCGTTTCATACGCAGTCAAAACGTCTTGGGTGGGTAACTCGCCATAAAGCAGCATGTAGGCAACTTCTTCAAACTTAGCATTGGCCGCTAAGTCTTCGATGGTGTAACCGCGATAGGTTAACCCAGCACCCTCTTTCCCTACGGTGCACAAGGCCGTTTCACCAGCGGATTGCCCTCGTAACCCCGCGCCGCCTAACTTTTTATCCACCATCATTCTCTCCTAATTTTGGAATTGCTCACATCTGTTTGTCATCATAGCGCTTGATTGGCCATTACATTTTAATCGAACCACGCTGCTTCAAATCACAGCGGCTTCAGATCATAGCTGAACGCGCCTGGACTGACTCGCCGCACTCCGTCGCGCTATGACTCTTTTGCTTTCTCGTCGAGAAACAACTCATCAAGTTTCGCCTCATACTCATGGTAGCCGAGAAACTCGTAGAGCGCCGCGCGCGTTTGCATCTGATCCACCATATGGCTCTGCGTGCCTTTTTCTCTTAATCCTTGATACATTTTCAACGCTGCGAGATTCATCGCTCGAAATGCTGACAGGGGATACAACGCCATATCAATGCCCGCCGATGCCAACTCCTCGGTGGTGAACAGCGGCGTTGCCCCAAACTCTGTAATGTTGGCCAGAACCGGGATATCCACCGACTGCGTCACAGCACGGTACATTTCTAGATCGGTCATCGCTTCGGCAAAGATCGCATCGGCACCCGCTTCCTCACAAAGCTGCGCCCTGGCAATGACCTCATCGAGTCCAACCACGGCTAAAGCATCTGTGCGCGCCATAACCAAGAAATCCGGATCGGTTTTGGCATCAACCGAGGCTTTTATCCGATCGGCCATCTCGGCTCTGGAAACTATTTCCTTATTCGGTCGATGTCCGCACCGTTTCTGAGAGACCTGATCTTCAATATGCATGCCCGCCGCACCGGCTTTGATCATTTCCTTAACCGTTCTAGCAATATTAAAGGCGCCGCCCCAACCCGTATCGACATCAACCAGTAACGGTAAGCTACTGGCATTGGTGATGCGTCGAACATCTTCCAGCACGTCATTCAAGGACGTCATACCCAGATCCGGCAGCCCGAAAGAGGCATTCGCAACCCCCGCGCCCGATAAGTAGATGGCTTGGTAGCCGACCGATTCCGCCATTATCGCGGTATAGGCGTTAATGGTCCCCACCACTTGTAATGGCGACTCGGCCTTAATGGCTTGTCTTAAACGTCGACCAGCACTGTCCATCTGATTTCTCCTTACTAACTCGTTTTATCACCGCTTGAACTGCCCCTTGTCGAGACGCCCCAACCGAACGGCTAAGCTCGCTTATCGTTACAAGATGATGTCTTTCGGGCACTTTAAGCCAAATATCTCGCCTTAAACCAACCCAGCCTGATGCCAGCCTGCGCCGGTTCAGCCCATATCCGCACCCCTATCGAAGGCATCCGCCCGTCTCTCAGGGCGAGCTAGAATACCACAGATGCTTGCGTCGCAACGGCTCGGTTCAGGCCACCTACCCCTCGCGCGCGGCCTCATCGATCATTGCCCGCAACACATCATAGTCTTGCGTTGATTTAAATTGCGGGAACTCGGCTTTCACATTATCGGGCGCCTTAAACAAAAAACCCCTGTCGGCAGATCCGAGCATGGAGGTATCGTTATACGAGTCCCCCGCAGCAAAAATACGGTAGTTCAATGCTTTAAAGGCCTCAACAGCGTGACGCTTCGGGTCTTGCTGCCGCAAGACATAGTCTAAAATTTGCCCGTCATCTGAGACCCGCAGCCGATGACACAATAAAGTTGGCCATGCCAACTGCTGCATCATAGGCTGTGCAAACTCATAGAAGGTGTCTGACAGAATCACGACTTGGTAGACCTGTCTCAGATCTTGCAGGAAGTCAGCAGCGCCCTCTAAGGGGGATAGCCCAGCGATCACGCGCTGAATTTCGGGCAATGTGAGTCTATTTTCATCGAGTATTCGCAAACGTTGCTGCATCAATTCGTTGTAATCAGGGATATCTCGGGTTGTCGCTCGGAGCGAGGCAATGCCCGTTTCCTCGGCGAAGGCGATCCATATTTCTGGAATTAAAACCCCTTCCAGATCCAAACATACTAAATCCATTGGTCATCCTAAACAGCTAAACAACGCCATTGTTTCACGGCACCTCCTTGGCTTCAACGCATGAACCATTTGTTTTCCGTGAGGTTATAAGCCTAGAGCAAAAGATCATTACACAATGACGCGCAACCAACCTAAATTCTCCGCTCCAGCGACTTCCGATCTTTGATTATGAATCTTGACTCGTTAACAAACCATTCAATTGCCCTGATTCAAGGATTTTGCACCGATGATCACTCGATTACCTGCGCCTTTAGCGGCGCGGAAGATATTGTTGTCCTGGATCTGATTCAGCGCACAACCCGTTTGATACCCGTTTTTGCCGTGGATACCGCCCGCCTGCATCCAGAAACCCTCGCCTATGTTCATCAGGTACAACAACACTTCAATCTTGACTTAACCTGGATCAAGCCCAATCCGGATGCTGTGGCCGCCTTTGAGCGTCAGAACGGCCGTTTCAGCTTTTATGAAGATGGCCATCTAGCGTGCTGTAATCTTCGAAAGACGGAACCCCTTCGAGCCCACCTAGCGCACTTTGATGGCTGGTTAACCGGTTTGCGGCGTGACCAGAACCCAACCCGAGGGGCCTTACCTGAGCTGCAAATAGATCCTGTCTTTGAGGGTTTGAGTGGACCTTTAAAAAAAGCAAACCCGATCGCGAACTGGTCGCGAGAAGACGTTGAGACCTATATCAAGCTCCGCAATCTTCCGCAGAATCCGCTCGTGCCACGAGGTTATAAAAGCATCGGGTGCGCCCCTTGTACTCGCGCGCTAAAACCGCATGAGCACGAGCGCGCCGGCCGCTGGTGGTGGGAGGCCGGTTCAGACAAAGAATGCGGGTTACATCAAACGCCCTTGCAGGTCTCCAATACCGTTGAGGGCCCGCCTTTATCGCAGGGGCAAAGCTAGCTCGGCAAAGACTTGATCAACACCTGACTGATCAACGGCCTCAAATGCGGAGACCACCCGTTCTTTGGTGAGATGCGGCGCAAATAATTGCATGAACTCATACATGTAGCCCCTAAGAAACGTCCCGCGTCGAAAGCCAATCATGGTGGTCGAAGACTCAAATAAATGACTGGCATCGATTGCCACCAAATCGTCATCTTTGTCTTCATCGAAGGCCATCTTTGCCATGATGCCAATGCCCAGCCCTAACCGGACATACGTTTTAATCACATCCGCATCGGTTGCAGTAAAAACAACTCTCGGCTCCAAACCCGCTTCATCAAAAGCCTCATCCAGTTTCGAGCGCCCCGTAAAGCCAAACACGTAGGTCACAATACGGTGGGCTGCGACGTCCGCAAGCGTAATGCGTTCAATCCCAAGCAATGGATGATCTTTGGGCACCACAATGCAACGATTCCATTGGTAGCATGGCAGCATCACCAAATCAGAAAAATGCTCAAGCGCTTCGGTTGCGATGGCAAAATCAACCTGGCCATCCGACGCCAATTCCGCAATCTGAAGGGGCGTGCCTTGATGCAGTTGCAACCCGACTTCCGGATAGTCCGAGATGAACTGATCAATCACTGGTGGCAGTGCGTAACGCGCTTGGGTATGGGTTGTCGCAATACTCAGCTGGCCCTTCTTCTCATCTCGGAACTCTTGCGCCACCTGTTTGATACTGTTGACCTGACCCAAGATCTCGCCCGCTTTTTTGATGACTTGCTCACCCGCTGGCGTAATGTGCGTGAGATGTTTGCCGCTACGGGCAAAAATCTCGACGCCAAGCTCATCTTCGAGCAATCGAATCTGCTTGCTGATCCCAGGTTGGGATGTAAACAAGCTTTGGGCCGTCGCGGAGACATTCAAGCCATGTCGTGAAACTTCCCAGATATATCGTAATTGCTGCAGCTTCATAACAATCTACTTAGGTCTTATGACGAGTTCCGTTCATTATATAACCAAATGGATTGGTGCGAGGTATTTTAATTTCCAATAAGCATATAGCGTAAACCCATTGCTGCCCGATCGCCGCGGGTTTAGTCTTTGAGGAAGCCGTTTGGTCGCCCGGTACCCTCCTGCCTGCTGAGATCTGATCTTCTGTGGACGCAGGCCTCAAGATTATTAAGACTTTGGCGCGTTTATAAATAAGCGCTCGCCGAGATCGCGGGCTTTAGACACTGAAGGCTCTTCCACAACGCTGAAGGCTCTGTACAACGCTGAAGGCTCTTCTGCAACGCTGAAGGCTCTTCTGCAACGCTGAAGGCTCTTCCACAACGCTGAAGGCTCTTCCACAACGCTGAAGGCTCTGCCGCAACACGAGGATACCCAGGGCAATCGAGCTTTATCGATATCGGCCTACAAGGCCTTAACGCGGGTTTTTAACACCGTGTGGCACATGACCTGACACGACGACCCGACTGGCAAGATGACAATGCTCCGCTTGATCATCGAAGAAAATATCCGCGCCATACGCCGCTAAAAACTCGGTTTTGTCCAGACCACCTAAAAACAAGGATTCATCCAGACGAATACCCCAACTGCGAAGCGTTTTAATCACCCGCTCATGGGCGGGCGCAGACCGGGCCGTCACCAAGGCTGTTTCGATCGGGCAGGTATCTTCTGAATACACCGATTGGACTTTGTGCAGCTGCGTTAGAAATGCAGCGAAGGGCCCTCTTGGCAAGGGTTCATCCGCAGAAGCTTGTTCTTGGGCTGTAAACGCGTCAAGGCCATCGCGTTGGTACACCCGTTCCGCAACATCGGAAAATAAAACCGCATCACCGTCAAAGGCGAACCGGATCCGAGGTCCTTCTTGATGCCGAACCGAGCCCGGTAGCACCGACGCCGCCGCAAAGCCATTATCCAAAGCATCAACCACGTCAATTGGATTGGCCGAAAGAAACAAATGACACCCAAAGGGTCGCATATATCGATAGGGCGCCGCCCCGCCTGTGAAGGCCGCCCGCCGAATATCCAGCCCATGAGCCTGAATTGAGTTAAAAACCCGCAACCCGGTATCCGCTGAATTTCGAGACAATAAAATCACTTCTACCTCAACGAGGCCCTCCGCACCCAGCGCCAGTAGCTTGCTCACTAGTGAAAAGGCAGCGCCGGGTTCTAAAACCTGTTTTTCTTGCGCGACCTGGTAGGCGCGATACGCCTGCAGTCCTTCCCGCCGAAAAACGGCGTCACTTTGCCTTAAGTCGAACAACGCACTGCTGGCAATTGCAAGCACAAGTCGAGTTCTTGACGACATTTTCTAACCCTTGGCTAATGTCTGCAGGCAAATACTTGCAGAGAAGAATAAAGCCTATATCCTTACCCTTAGATGAGCAAGAATCCCACGAGTCAAAACGAACCGGCACAACCCTCCCAAGCGGTTGCAACCTTTATCGCCCAAGCAAAATCACCTGCAAAACTGCCGGGAACACCGATCGAAAGCAGGATCATTTTTGGCATGGATGCCACAGCATCCCGAGAACCAACCTGGGATCAGGCCAGTCAAATTCAGCACGAAATGTTCGCAGCGGTGCAAAGCAACCAACGCCTAGCGGTACAGTTGTGTTTCTACAGCGGCTTTCGAGAGCTTAAGGCATCGCGTTTTTGTCATTCTGCGACCGAACTGCAGAACCTAATGAGCAAAGTACGATGCAAAGGTGGCCACACCCAAATCGGCCGACTGCTGAAGCATGCTCTGAAGGTCTCACGTACCGACACTCTCAAAGCAATATTATTTGTCGGCGACGCCATCGAGGAGTCTGTCGATGATCTGTGCAATCAGGCAGGTCTACTGGGTCTTAAAAAAATACCGCTGTTCATTTTTCACGAGGGTCGTGACGTGGCGGTTGAACGAACGTTTCGCGCTATGACGAAACTGTCTGGCGGCGCTTATGCGCCCTTCGATCTAGCCAGTCCGAATCAATTAAAACGGCTCCTCGCCGGCGCTGCCGCTTATGCAACCGGTGGCAGCGCCGCCCTCGGCAGCCTTGCCCATCAGCAACCGGGGTTAAAGCAATTGACCCAGCAGTTACCAAAAACATAATGGGTCGTCTACTTTTAGCAGCAGTTGCCGCCGTCGCGATTTTTTTCTTATTAAGGACCCTTCTGGGTAAGCGCAAATTAAGCGTTGCCCAATTTTTTGCGCTGTATGCCGCAGCGCTTGCGGTGGTGGTGCTCATTGGCCTGGGCTTGACCGGTCGATTACATCCCGTGACCGCAAGCCTTGGGGTTGTGCTCGCCATGTTCGTTCGGGCGCTGCCGGTAATGATGCGTTTATTTCAGGCAGTCAACCTTTGGAAAACCATCCAGGCCGCGCTGGGCCTGGCCAGCGTCCAGAAAGGCCCTAAATCCGGCGGCAAGAGTCAAATCGAGAGTGCGTTCTTTACTATGACGCTTGACCATGACTCCGGTGAACTCGATGGCACCATTAAAAAAGGTGCCTTCCAAGGACAGCTGCTTTCCCAGCTGTCACGGGACGCGCTTTTAGCCCTGCAAGCTGAAGTTGCCTCAGATATCGACTCCAGCGAGTTACTGAACACTTACTTTGAACGCTACCATGCAGATCACGCATCAGGCGCGCATGCAGCGCAAGATCCTTCAGGCGACATGAATCGCGCTGCTGCCATAACCCTGTTAGAACTCGGCGCCAATCCAACGCATGATGAGATCATTAAAGCCCACCGTCGGCTCATGCAGATTCACCATCCGGATCGAGGTGGCTCGAACGATATGGCCGCGCGCTTAAACGCCGCTAAGGACCGATTACTTGGAGATCACTGAAGCCAGCGCTGCGGCCTTTGCGAACGATTTTGTCGAAACGCATTGGCTTGCGCTCACTGACCTGGGCGATGAACGTCGCGCGGCGTCATGGGAGCTCGCGTTGACCGAGCATCACTTGCGCGTTCCGGGATACCCTTTTGAGCATGGTGGCCGCAACTGGTCGGACAAAGCACTGGTTCATTTCTGGTCTTTGTGCGCGGAACACGGTTGCCCCATGCCGGACCCGGTTACAACAGAATTGGTTGGCCCGCTTTTATTAATGACGGCAACCCCATCGCAGCACAGCGCGCATTTGCAAGCCATCGCAGCTGGACAAGCGTCTTGGGACTTAGTCTGCCTGGACTTACCACACAGTCCTATGAGACGACTAAAGGCCCTCGAGCAGGCCGACTGGGTACTGCTCATTCAGAATCAAGCCGAGGGTACTTCGCAGATTGAGATCTTAAGGCCCTGGCCTGGCTTGCAAGCAAATTTGCCCCCCACCACCACCGACCTAAAAACCAGCCTTGTGCTGAGTTTAGATGCGGGCGAAATGCTGTTAAAACTGCACCGCGATCATCAACCCATTGCCGCTGTCTGGCGCAATCGTGCGCTGCTTAAAACACTGCGAACGCTTTCCTGCGAGGACCCAATGGGGCGGGAAAACCAACGACTTTGCGAGCTTGAAATTTTACAAACCGCTCAAGAAACCCTTTGCCATCGGCTCATCCAAAGTGGCGCGCGCGCGAAACAGCTGATCGTTACGCAAATTGCGCGCGAAATTCAGATAAAGAGCCTGCAACTCAGACACGAGCAGCTTGGGTACTATGCGTTAACCGAGGCAACCCCACCGGGTCAGAACGAGCCCATTGGGTCAATTAATGCACCAATCGATGCCCACTTCATGATCGAACCCATTACGCTGATCAGCGACTTTTTTATGGACCAGCTCGAGACCAACACCCAGCAGGGATCATAAGACGCCTGCCGGCGTCCCCTTCAACCAACCGACACCGTAAGTGATTTATGATCAAACCCAAGCAAGACCAAACCGGCCCCTTTCAAGGTGTTATTTTCGACTTGGATGGTACGTTATTGGATACCCTAGCCTGCATTGGCACCGCCTTTAATCAAGCGCTTACAGAAACCGGCTACCCCACTCACGCGATTCAAGACTATAAAGACTTCATCGGGGATGGCGTCTTCAAATGCGCTGAACGCGCGCTACCAAAGGCTGCGCGAGAAGCTGAGATTATCAGCGCACTGGTCACGCTCGAGCGCCGGCTCTACGATACGGTCTGGCGCCGTGAAATCGCCATTTATGATGGCATCCCAGAATTACTCGCAGCCCTGCGAGCCCGTAGCATTCCAACGGCAGTGCTGACCAACAAGGATCAAGATGCCGCCAACGCGTGTCTCATCGAATGCTTTCCGCAACACAGCTTTGACTGCGTGCTGGGTTATACCGGCGCTTATCCCCATAAACCCGATCCGGCTTGCGGCGCAGCGGTCATTAAGACCCTCGGTTTGCGTCCCGATGAGCTTATGATGGTCGGCGACACACCGGTCGATCTCGCCACGGCTCGGGCTTGCAGTCTTTTTGCCGTTGGTGTGTCATGGGGTTTCCGGAGCCGTGAAACCCTCACTGCTGCCGGAGCAGATGTCCTCATCGAACATCCGTTAGAACTCTTACACTACGTTTAATACGAGGTTAGTCGATCATGAGCACGAAACATCACAACCTGGTACCCGATAACCTCGATGCTTTCTGGATGCCGTTTTCGGGGCAAAGGCAATTCAAAGAAGACCCTCGTTTTATCGTGTCCGCGAAAGGCATGTATTACACCGACAGCCAAGGTCATGAGACGCTCGACGGCAGCGCGGGTCTTTGGTGTGTGAATGCCGGTCACCACAGAGCGCACATCAACGCGGCCATTGCGCATCAGCTGGAAAGTCTAGATTTTGCGCACAGCTTTAACTCTGGTCATCCGCTTGCATTTCAATATGCCAGCCGCCTGGTTAAACATGTGCCTGATCCGCTCAATCATGTCTTCTTCACCAATTCCGGATCAGAATCCGTGGACACCGCCTTAAAGATTGCACTGGCTTATCATCGACGCAATGGTGAAGCGGGCCGTCAACGTTTAATCGGTCGAGAAAAGGGCTATCACGGCATGGGTTTTGGGGGACTCTCTGTTGGGGGCCTCGTCAAAAACCGAAATCCGTTCGGTCTGTTGCTGCCCGGCACAGATCACATGCGTCAAACCCATGGTCTGGCGGGCAATCGGTTTGCAAGAGGCCTGCCGCCAGAGGGAGAGGAACTGGCAATGGACTTGCAGCGTTTGGTCGAATTGCATGGTGCCGACGCCATAGCCGCCGTGATTGTCGAGCCGATTGGCGGCGCGGGCGGGGTTCACCTGCCGCCGGTGGGTTATCTGCAACGCCTCCGTGATTTATGTGATGAGCATGGCATTTTATTGATTTTTGATGAGGTCATTACCGGCTTCGGACGCACCGGCGCCTGCACCGCGGCCGAGCGCTTTGGTGTCGTGCCGGATATCATGACCACCGCAAAAGGCATCACCAATGCGACCATTCCGATGGGCGGCGTCTTTGTTTCCGATGCTATTTTCGAGCGTTTTATGGATACCGACGTACCCGGCGTCGAGTTGAGCCATGGTTACACCTACTCAGGCCACCCTGTTGCCTGTGCCGCTGGCATGGCAACCCTTGATATCTATGAGCAAGAGGGGCTTTTTGAGCGCCCGAAGGCGCTCCAAGACCCCTGGCAAGACGCCGCACTCGGCCTTAGTGACCTCCCAAATGTTATCGACGTTCGGTGCTTTGCTTTACTCGGCGCGATCGAACTCGCGCCGCTCGATGGCGCGCCCATGCAACGCGGTGCAGCGGTTGCAAAACGTTGCTATGAAAAAGGCGCCTGGGTTCGTCCGATTGGCGACTCGTTAGTCTTATCACCGCCACTCATTATTTCGGAAGCCGAAATCAAGCGCATTTTTGACATTATCGGCGAGGCCATCTGCGAGGTTGGTTAACGCTTTTTCTAAACCTTAATCTAAAGGACATTGTTATGAACCTTGCTGGAAAAAACATTGTTATTACCGGCGCTGCCAGCGGCATCGGTCGCGCTATGACGCGTCGTTTCAAGGCAGAGGGCGCAGGCAACATCGTCATTACAGATGTCAATGCCGAGGGTTTGGCCGCCGTCGCTGAGGAGACTGGCGCTATTGCTCGAGCTGCCAACCTTGGTGAAGAACAGGCGGTTCTTGATTTCATTGGTTTTGCCGAAACAGAACTCGGCCAGATTGATTTGCTTTGCAACAATGCTGGGATATCCGTCTCTGGTGGACCGGAGGTTGAGACAAGCGACTGGCAGGCCATTTGGAACATCAATGTCATGGCGCACGTCTGGGCTACCCGCGCCGCATTGCCTGCCATGCTCTCGCGAGGAGAAGGCTATTTATTACACACCGCATCCGCTGCGGGACTCCTCAGCCAAATTGGTTCCGCCCCCTACGCGGTCACTAAGCATGCGGCGGTTGCCTATGCCGAATGGCTTGCGATCACTTATGGCGATCAAGGTTTAAACGTTTCCGCGCTCTGTCCACAAGCGGTTAGAACCGCCATGACAGCCGGACATGAGGATGGTGTTGCCTCCGTTGACGGCATGATGGAGCCCGAAACCTTGTGTGATGCCGTGATTGAAACCTTGGCTGCGGAGTCCTTTTTGGTGCTGCCTCATCCGGAAGTCGCGACCTACATTCGACGCAAAACCGCCGACTACGATCGCTGGCTTACTGGCATGCGACGACTGCAAAGTCATTATGGTCAGCCTAGCTGGCCTTAGAGACGCGCAGCAGCCGCGGGCAATCTAGGCCGTCACGGCGGCCCCTTGGACAACCCCGTTCTCCCAAAGAAATTCAGCCCCTATGATTGGGCCCTGATTGCGCGTCGGCAAGACCGGCAAGGTCCTAGGATGCGCACTGTTTGCGCTTGCTATACACCACACACGGGTTTGTTTATAATTCCCGCAGCGCCGATTTGAAATCAGCTTGCGGGCGCTTAAAAAATACCGCTAAAGCGTAAAACCTGCTTTAGCGACATGCTGTGTGGGTTTTTTTATGCGAGTACACTATGCCAATTAAGATACCGGATGCGCTACCCGCATCGGCCATCCTGCTGCAGGAAAACATCGCCTGCATCGAGTCAACCCAGGCTGAGGTTCAAGACATTCGTGCCCTGCGAATATTGATTCTTAATTTGATGCCGCTCAAAATTGAAACCGAAATCCATTTGCTGCGCATGCTCTCAAACTCCCCGCTACAGGTTCAAATCGAATTACTTCGCATTGACGACCGAGCCAGTAAGAACACGCCAACCGATCATATGGTGTCGTTTTATCAATCCTTCGAGGCCATTAAACACAACAAATATGACGGCATGATCATAACGGGTGCGCCGCTGGGGCAGATGGCATTTGAAGACGTCATCTTTTGGCCAAAACTTCAGGCAATTCTCGACTGGACCGAAACCAACGTAACCTCAACCATGTTTTTATGCTGGGCGGTACAAGCCGCCATGTTTCATTTTTATGGGGTTGATAAACGGTTACTGCCGCAAAAACTCACCGGGGTGTACCCCCACGAAGTCATTCGGCCACAATCACCGATTGCTCGCGGCTTTGACGATTACTTTGAGGCGCCTCACTCCCGCTATGCTGAAGTACCGGTTGCCGATATCCAGGCGCAGCCCGAACTTCATATCATTGCGCAATCAGAGCGCGCTGGCGCTTACCTGTTCGCCCATGAAACCGGCAAGCACCTGTTCGTGACAGGACACTCCGAATACGAACCGGACTCCCTCAAGAACGAATATTTACGGGATCTCGCCACCGGATTATCGCCTTCCATTCCTGAGCACTACTTTGTCAACGATGATCCTGATCAGTCGGTCAAGGTCACCTGGAAGAGTCACGGCTCGCTTTTATTTGCGAACTGGCTCAACTATTACGTTTATCAGTTGTCACCCTTTGATCTGTCACAAATTGGCATTCAACGCTTGGTTCCACCCGTCGCATTGGTCTGATGTCTTGACCGCAAACCAACCCACTGCCCGACTCACGGCGGGCCCAATCGGGCCTGGTTTATTTCGGATGACGATGCCCATGATCCTCGGCATCTCCTCGAGCCTCTTAGCGGGTCTCGCCGAAGCCTATTACCTCGGCTTATTAGGCTCGGAACAGCTGGCGGCGCTCGGGTTTACCTTTCCGGTGACCGCTGCTTTGATGTCGATCACCCTGGGGGTTTCGATCGGCCTGTCCTCTGTCTTGGCGCGGGAAGTCGGGGGTGGACACAAGGACCTGATCCAGCGCACAACCACTGGCGGACTCATCCTCGCAGCCGGCATTATGATTCTGGTCACTGCCTTGGGTCTTGCGACCCTCGAGCCTCTGTTCATTGCCTTGGGCGCAGACAACAACACCTTGCCCCTGGTTACGAGCTACATGCAGCTTTGGTACTGCTCACTGGTTTTTATGGCCATTCCATCGGTGGGCGCCAATGCATTGCGCGCGACGGGAGACGCGCGTATTTCCGGCACCCTCATGGTTTCTGGCAGCGTTCTTCAAATCGGTTTCGCCCCGATCTTCATCTTCGGCTGGCTCGGATTGCCTGAACTGGGCATGACCGGCGCGGCCCTGGGCAACCTGCTTGCACGATTCATTATTTGCATTTTGACCTTCTACATCCTCACTGTGCAGTACACCCTAATTAATTTTAAGGCGCTTACAACGACTTACCTGCTTCAAGCCTGGCGCCGCATTCTGGTCGTCAGTATTCCGGCAACGGCCACCAACCTAATTGGCCCCATTTCGAGCGGTTTAATTATTGCGTTATTAGCGAATTATAGCCAAGAGGCCGTTGCAGGCTTTGCAATCGCCAGCCGAATCGAAGCCCTTTTTGTTATTCCGCTCTTTGCACTCTCGGCCAGCATCGGCCCCTATGTGGGACAAAACTGGGGCGCCGGCGAAACCGACCGTGCGGACAAGGCCATGGGCTTGTCTTTCAAATGGTCGCTTTTTTGGGGCCTCATCGTCGCGGTCGTTTTGGCCGTTGCCGCCCCGGCATTAATCGGATTGTTCGATTCGAATACGGAAGTGACCCGAACCGCCGAAATCTACCTGATGGTTTTGCCCATTACCTATGGCACCTGGGGCATCATCATGATGACGTCTGCAATCTTCAACGCACTGGGCTATCCCCTGCGCTCGACACTGATGTCCTTCATCAGAATGTTGGGGATCTACGTTCCCCTAGCGCTGACGTTTGATCATTTTTTCGGAATGGTGGGTATTTTTGTCGCCGCAGCCGTCGCCAATGTACTGGTTGCGATCCTCGGTTACCTCTGGAATCGAAAAACGTTTAAATCCCATGCAGGGGCGGCAGCGTCTGAGCCACCAAATCAAACTGCTGCATAACCTCATCGGCATCCGTAATTAACCCGGTCAGATTTTTTGGATCACCCTGCACAAGCCGTAAGCAGGCTTCCGCCATATGCTCAATCGGTGTAACGCGACCGGCTGGCGTGTCCTCGTTGATCAAATTGTGATGCAGCACCCCGGGCGTCGCAACAAGACCTGGTGAGATCACGTTCACCGCAATCCCTTGGTCATAGACTTCCGAGGCTAGGCCCGTCGTAAACCGCTCTAGGGCTGCTTTACACATTCCGTAAACCGTGCCGCCTCGACCACCAACATCGATTGCAGGGTGGCGCGCTGCATGAGAACTGACATTTAAAATGGCGCCGTGGCCACGCGTGATCATCCCAGGCAACACCCTTTGCGCCAACGCAAACGGCGCGTCGACTTGAACCCGAAACATTAAATCGAAATGCTTTTGTTGAAAATTTTGGACGCGTTCGAAGTAGGTTACGGCGGCATTATTCACCAAGATATCAACCGGGCCAAACCGGCTTTCCGCTTCATCGATCAGGTGCTTGCGATGTTCTGCAAGACCAATATCGGCGCGAACAGCTAAGGCTTGCCCACCCAATCGCTCAATTGTCGCGGCAACATTCAAGATTCCACCCGCTAAAACGTGATCACCATCAGACAAGGTTCTTGCAGAAACAACGACCTTCGCGCCGGCCTGCGCAAATCGGTAGGCGATGGCTTCGCCAATACCTCGGCTCGCGCCCGTAATGACGACAACCCGACCGTCAAGACAATCGGCTGCATTAGCACCCACTGAGGAAAGCGACATCAAAGTGACCTCCTGATCTTTTGACAAGAGCAAACACAACACCTTCGATCATCCTAGTCCCCGTCAAAATTGATTGCAATGCGCCGAATATGACGCCTCGCGCGCCTGACTCAAACACATCCTTGCCTGAGCACTCGGTCAGTCACCACGACCGGTCTTGTCTTGCGCAAGCAGCGGACGAAAACAACATCAAGGGCGATCAATGTCCTACGTAACTGGATACCAATCGCAGCCGCCACTATTTTGTTCTATGCCTATGATCCGTGGTTTTTCTTCGAGTCAAAAATGAATCGATTACTTTTTCGCGACCGGGCTCGAAAAGTCTCTCACCGAGCGGCGACCTTTGGCGACCTGCCACGGAATCACGACAGTGCAGCCATGCGCCTAATAGTAGGGTCCCTATTAGCCTTGGTGCTGTTGTTGCTCGTTGGATTCGTACCGTTACCCGATCGCGTTCTCCTGAGCGGACATCTTTATGAACCCAAAACCTTGATTCAAACCGCCGCTACCAGCGGCCAACTGCAAGCCTTTGCAGTCCAAATTGGCGATTTTGTCGAGTCTGGCAAGGTCATCGCCTATATCAAACCAGTCACAACTCCCGAGCACGCTGCGCGCAAACGAATCTCGGCCTTCGAGGCTCAATCCCTGCAACGTGAGCATCAAATTAGACAGCAACAGCAAGCGTTGCTTATCGGTAAACGCCAAGGCGAGGTCAACTTATTGATTCAACAACGGCATTGGCGCGGCACCTTAATCAACCTCGAGGTAGACCACTTACGACAACAACAAAACGCCCTCGCAGCGGCTCGTGAACTGTTTCTAAACCGGTACATCTCAGCCGTCGAATGGCAGCGTATGAATGCGCCGCTCAGAGTCTCAGCCGCTCGGATTGTCAATCTTAAATCCGAGCAAGCCGGCCTGTCGTTTAAACTCGCGTCCGCGCGAGCCAACCTTGAGTCAGCGAAACTCGCGGCTCAACTGGCTGAAGTTCAAGCCCAGCGCCAGCGCCAAGGCATTAACCAAGACGCTCAACAGCGGGACAGGGCCCTTCTTCGAACCATCACCGCTAACAGCTCAGGGCGAATCGTGGCCAGAGCTGCTGAACCCGGGGATTTTATCGGCCCCAATATGCCCGTTGTTGAACTGGCAACCCAAAAGCCTTATTACCTCGCAAAACTGCGCGTTCCCGAAAGGCTTCAAACCGCACTCAATATTGGTGATGCCATAGACTTAAAATTACTCACCCACTTAACCCCACTGGACGGCAGCATCTCAGGAACGATTCGAGACCTCTCAGCCCTCGCCGTGAGCGATCCGCCGAATGACACATCCAGGCCGCGCGACCTAATCGCGACCGTGCGCTTACCCAAACCGATCATTACGTCAACCGGCAAAGCGTTAAGTTTTATTGCTGGCACTCAGGCCCAAACTTGGCTCGTTGTGTCCGAAAAAACGCTATTCGACCGTCTTGCTGCCATGGTCTCGCCAGCATTGGGGATGCGCAATGCGCTTTGATCACCCGATTCTGCAACACCGACGAACCGCCTGCGGGCTCGCCACTCTGATCATGATTGATCATCACTTTGGTGGCCAGACCACCGCAGTGCAATTCGAAGCCATGCACGGCCTTGCGAATCAGGAATGGTCGGCAGCGGACCTCGTCCAGAACGCGGCAAGGCTCGGCCTTGCCATCCAGGCACTTGAGCTAGAACCCGCAGAGCTGCCCGAGGTCTCGCTGCCCTGTATTCTACACTGGCAACTCAATCACTTCGTCGTCCTCAGAGCGATGCGGTGGGGACGCTATATTGTTGATGATCCAGCCATCGGCCGCTTAACAATCGACGAGCAAACGTTTCTGAACCATTTCACGGGTGTGGCTCTGACCTGCGAGCCGTTGATCGACGTCCGGTCAAAGGCGATATCAGGGCAAACCAGCGCCCCAAACCCTCATGACTTAACGGTTCAGCTCAATCAAATCATGTCTCTTGTTTTCTGTCTAATGGCCGGCGTCCTTCAGGCCGGTGTGCCACTCATGATTAAATTCATTTTGGACGACGTCGTCGTCAGTCAGGACCTCGTCCTATTGCAATCAACGGTGACCGGATTATTGCTGGCCTTGCTTGCGATGCCATTGATGACGCATTTGCAGGAACGCGCCTTATTAGGCTGCAGTCAGCGTGTTGAACGAAATGCTCTGTCCAGTCTGCTTGGCAAACAGATTGCCGCGCCATCGGGCACAATCGATGCAATCGACACACAAGGGGCTTTAAAACGTCTTAAACGCCTTCACGCCTTCGGGCAATTTTATGGCGCTGAAGCCGTTCGCTTTTTAGGCAATCTGCTACTGGCACTCGGTCTTTTAACCACTTTATGGTTAATCCATCCCGCATCTGCAGTCCTCATGACTGTGACCAGTGCGGCCCTGGTCGGCATCAGCCTATGGTTCACACAACCCATAATCTCTGCAGAAAAACACGGCGCCAATTCAGAACACGCTTGGTTAGATCACCTCATGGAGTGGTTCAATCATCGCACAGAAATTCGCCGCTACAGCGCCGAGCAGTCTTTCCTGCATCGGATCCATCAAACCCTTCTTGGGTCCCATTCTATTCAGTTTTTGGTGGGTAATCGCAAAGCGCAAATGACCTTGATAAACCAGCTTATAGTCGGCAGCGCTTTGAGTCTCTTGCTCTACGGCATCGCATCAGAGGCCATGATCGGTCAGATGAGCCTCGGCGGACTCTACCTAATCTTGGCCTATCGCGGTCTGTTGACCCAGCATGTTTTGTCGATGTGCCAGCAATTCACGAGCGCGCGTTCAGCTCAGGAAATACGGCTTGATCTCCGCGAGATCACACCCCCCACTCAGATTGCGGCGAGCCCGCAATTATTGCGGTCCGATTGGCAGGTGCACAATCGGTATTCAGCTCAAACAAGTCAAAGGGGTGCGTTGCGGTATCTGCAACTCAGCCCGTCAACATCCTTCTCAGCCGTCAGATCATCCATTTTAAACCCTCACCCCAAAGCAGGGAGCCCGGACAGCGCGGTTAAACCAGACTTGCCCGCACCGATCGCAACGGCTGCGACCACCGACGCTATTTTTAACACCACGATATTGGCCAACATCACGATGATGACCGTTGCGCCAGATCTGGCACGGGTCGATCGGTTAATACAGCAGATGGCATTAACCGAGGCAATTCATCGACACCCGCTCGGCCTCGATACCGTCATCACCCCGGATCAGCACCGCTTTGATCACTTCGAGCACGCGCGCTTAATCCTCACTCGCGCGCTCTATACCCAGCCGCGCAGTCTCGTATGCGAATTATCGGCCGTCACCGTGGCCTCGTCGGTCATGCAAGCGTCCTTGCACTGTTTAGTGCGCACTGGCCTCGTTATCGAGGTCAGATCACACGATATGATCCCGCCCATTGAAGGTTTACGTCTTACATGGCAAACAACCCTCGGCTGGCAGCAGCACACCGAATCGGCTTAAAGTAAGCAATATCCCAAACCCTTCACTCAAATTCAGGCGCTATGGATCATCGCGCTTACGCGTCAGCGGAAACACCAATGCCAACCACAAGCTCGCCATCAACAAGGCGATCCACAAATAGTATTGACTCATGGCAACACCACTTTTTTGAAGCGTAGCAATAATGATGGATGATCCGCCCTTACTCGTACGGTAGCCAAACACATCGATAAACTCCTTTGCTCTAAATCGTTCCTGAAATCCCAAGGGTAAATAAATGAGTTCCTTCGCACCTCGAAACACGGAGTAATCAAACACCTTAAACGCAAAGAACGCCGCGCCCACGGACCAAAGGCCGGGCTCAATGATCGCCCACAAAATCAAAGCGAGATGCACAACCGGCATCAACAGGTGCACCCACCGAAGCGCGACAGCGGTTAGTAAGATCGGCGTAAGAATAAACTGCGCCGCAACCGCGACGGCATTGAGATAAGACCAGAACTCGCCTTGAAATGCTGTTTCAGCATCGACATCACCGTTGAAAGCGCCAGACAACATCCCTTGGAACTTGAAGTCCAATACAGCAGCCATGATCTGAGATGATAAAACGATCGCCAATAACGCGAGCAACCGCGGATTACGCTTGACGAAATGCCAACCAACCCCTTCGCTGAAGGTTTCAGCGGGCGGCCCGTCCTGATGGTCTGCTGGCTCACCAAACCATCGATAGGCTGTATTAGAAAGCAATGCCGCGGGGATCAACGCAATAGCAGCAAGCAAAACGAGATTTTCCGTCCCGAAAGGGATTGCGAGTTGCGCGACCATGACACCACCAACCACACTACCGAGCCCTGCAAGGCCGGTAATCGGCCCATTAAAACGCTTTGCCGTATCTTGATCGAGTCTGGAGTTGATATAGCTCCAATACTGTTCGATCAAAAGCACCACATAGAACTCTTTCAGCAGAAATAGAACGGCCGTCACCCATAACAGCTCCAGTTGCAGCGCGCCATAACACAGCAGCATCAAACAGGCCGCGGCGATGGTTGTAATTCTTAATGTAAGGCGTGGACCAAAGCGCGTTAACAGCGCGCCATAACCCCAAACACCTGCAAACATGACCAGGGGCATCAACGCCATCACCACCGGTAAATTTTCAGCGCCATAGGCTGCTTTAAATAAAACCGTCGCCGACGATCGAATTAACTCGTAACCTGAGAGTGTAAAAAAAGCCGCGCCGGCCATTAAAGCCACAAGGACCAGATTCGATTTCATGCGCAATGTTCCGATAACCGTGTGCGTTTTCAGATCCGCCTAAGAATAAGGCTATCTGACGAAGTTGCAGCTTACAGCGACGACAGACAACCCCATGATGCCTTATACTCTCGACTCTGAACACTAGACAACCGATAAATGCGATGAACCCACCCGAAGCAAAACCCAACAATCCCTGTTTCTCCTCCGGACCGACGGCGAAGCGGCCCGGCTGGGCGCTGACCAAGCTTTCAATCGACGCCCTCGGCCGGTCTCACCGTGCCAGTGTGCCGAAGTCGCGTATTAAGGCCGTTATTGATCAGAGCAAAGCCCTTCTAGGCATGCCCGATGACTATCTGCTTGGCATTGTTCCGGGCTCCGATACTGGCGCCTTCGAGATGGCAATGTGGACCATGCTGGGCGCTCGGGGTGTAGACGTCCTGTCTTGGGAGAGCTTTGGCGCTGGCTGGAAAACGGACATTCAAAAACAATTGAAGCTGAACGACGTTCGCATTTTTGATGCGCCCTACGGCAGCTTGCCCGATCTGACGGCAGTCTCAACCCTTGATCGCGATGTCGTATTCACCTGGAATGGCACGACTTCCGGCGCCTGCATACCCAATGGGGATTGGATCTCGGATGTGCGAGAAGGCTTAACCTTTTGCGATGCGACCTCTGCGAGCTTTGCGATGGCACTGCCTTGGACGAAGCTCGATGTTGTAACCTGGTCTTGGCAGAAAGTGATGGGCGGCGAAGCAGCCCATGGCATGATTGCCCTGTCACCCAGAGCAGTCGCTCGGCTCGAGTCCTATGATCCAGCCTGGCCCCTACCCAAACTCTTTCGACTGACCAAAGGTGGCGCCCTGATTCGAGATTTATTTGAAGGCGCGACGATTAACACGCCCTCCATGCTTGCCGTTGAAGATCAGCTTGATGCCTTGGCTTGGGCGACTCAAATTGGTGGTCTGTCTGCGCTCATCGCGCGCAGCCAGGCAAACCTTAGCGTGGTTCGAAATTGGGTCGATCAGAGCAGCTGGGCAGCATTTTTAACACCCGATATCAGTCAGCAATCCAGCACCTCAATTTGTCTTAAAATCATCGATCCAATTTTTGGCGGACTTCCAGACTCGGCCCAAAGAGCCTTTATTAAATCTATGACCGCATTACTCGAACAAAAAAATGTCGCGTTCGATATTGCGGCCTACCGCGATGCACCTCCCGGCCTACGGTTGTGGGGTGGCGCAACGGTTGAGTCAACTGATTTAGAAAAGCTTACCCCTTGGCTCGACTGGGCTTTTTCAGAAACCCTTATGACCGTTTCCTAGTGCATAAACTTGTAACTTACGCGCTCGCACTGACCTTTTTGATCGATTTCGGATCAACCGCAGTCGCCGCCGATGCGGGCCTAGATCGCGTTCACTTCCTTATTCCAGCAGGTCCTGGCGGCGGTTGGGATGGCACCGCTCGAGGCGTGGGGCTCGCGCTAAGTCAAACGCAACTGGTCTCGAACATTACGTATGAAAATGCCGCCGGCGGCGGCGGTGGCCGCGCCATCGCAAAGCTCATCGAAACTGCCGACCGACAGCAAAATACTTTGCTCATCAGCTCGACGCCCATCATAGTCCGGGCGCTGCAGGGTGTTTTCCCGCAGTCTTTTCGAGACCTAGTACCGATTGCCGCAATGATCGCCGATTACAGCTGCTTTGCCGTCCGCGCAGATTCCGAGATCCAGAACTTTTCAGATCTCGCCAAGCGTTACAAAACAGATCCAAGATCCATCGTTGTTGCAGGCGGTTCTGTGCGCGGCAATACCGATCACTTCGTCCTTGCCAAAGCGCTGCAACTTGCTGGCGCTGACCCCAAACAACTGGTCTATCTCGCCTATGACGGCGGCGGCAAGGCGGCGGCAGGCCTTTTGTCAGGAGAAACCCAGGTTTTATCGACGGGACTCAGTGAAGCACTACAGATGCATCAAGCAGGGTTGCTTAAAATTATAGCGGTCACAGCGCCCGCCCCAATGCCGCACCTACCCGATCTGCCGTTGTTAAACACTCAGGGTATTGATTTGGTGTTTGCGAATTGGCGCGGGTTTTTCGCAGCTAAAGGCCTTGGAGATGCTCAATACGCACGGATGCGGCACACGCTTCGCACGGTTTCAGAGACTGCTGTATTTGATGACATTCGACTTCGCAACGGCTGGGCAGAAAACTACCTTGAAGGCGATGCGTTTTATGCTTTTTTGACGCAGCAGGAGGCGCAGATTCGATCCCTGATGCAAAGTATCGGTTATTTACGGTAAATGCGCAGCCGGTGCCGCCAGTGACTCGAATCAACTATCCGGCGCTAGTTCTTCTTTTATTTTTTACCGGCTATTTATACCTTGCTGCACAGATTCCCATAGACCCTTGGTCGCTTCCGGGTGATTTTACCGCCAGCGCGTTTCCTTACCTTGCCGGCGGACTGGGATTCATCGCTGCACTACTGATGCTGCTCACTGGCGCTTTCCGGACTACAGAACAACATCCACAGAAGCCCCTGGAACATCGCCTCCATCACGATCCGATTCTCGGAATGATCGTGATGCTGGTCATCTACATCAGTTTGATCGATGTCCTTGGTTTTGTCCTTGCGAGCATTGCTTTCTTGATCATCGCCGCTCGAAAAACCGGCCCCATCGCCTGGCGACTCTTATTGCCCTTGGCCGTTGGGGTTCCCTTAGTGCTTTGGGGCTTGCTCGACTTAATGAACATCTACATCAGTCCTGGGCGACTCCTCACCATCTGGTTGGACAGACCTTGATGGATGGTTTGTTAGTTGGGCTATCTACCGCACTGAGCTTTTCTAATCTCTTGTTTGTCGCTGCTGGCTGTCTAATTGGCATGTTGATCGGCATGCTGCCCGGGCTTGGACCGATTTCGGCCATCGCACTTATGATTCCCATTAGCTATAACCTAGAACCGTCCAGCGGAATGATATTGCTTGCAGGCGTCTATTATGGCGCCATCTTCGGTGGTTCAACCAGTGCCATTCTCATCAATGCGCCTGGGGTTGCTGGAACGGTCGCGACCGCATTCGATGGGTATCCTATGGCCAGAAACGGTCAGGCTGGCAAAGCGCTTGCCGTTGCCGCCTATGCCTCCTTTTTCGGTGGGACCATCGCAGTGGTTATGCTGATGATCTCGGCGCCTGCGCTGGCCAACCTATCGCTCGCCTTCCAGTCACCGGAGTACACCTTAATGATGCTCCTCGGCCTGTCCCTCGTTGCCTCTTTTTCCGAGCCTGGGCAGTATCTGAAGGCGATCATGATGGCGGCTATTGGACTGTGTCTCTCAACGGTGGGTACGGACCTTGCCTCCGGTATTCCGAGGTTCACGTTTGGTCGGATGGATTTAATCGACGGCATTAGCTTTTTGATGCTTGCCATGGCCACGTTCGCCTTAACCGAGGCCCTGATGATGCTGCGGGCGGAACAGCCGACTCAAACCATAATTCCCACTATCCCGAGTCAGGCACTCAGGTTAGAGACCCAGGAAATACGCAGTATCGCGCCCGTGATTTCCCGTAGCGCCGTTTTAGGTTTTTTAATCGGCGTTCTGCCGGGCGCTGGCGCCACCATTGCCTCGTTCATTGCTTATGGTTTCGAAAAAGTCATCGCTAAAGCGCCGCGACCGCCCTTTGGCCAAGGCAATTTGAAAGGTCTGGCAGCGCCAGAATCCGCCAACAATGCAGCTTGTACGGGCTCCTTTGTGCCGCTTCTTACCTTGGGTATCCCCGGATCTGGCACGACCGCCATCCTATTAGGGGCCCTACTTGCCTATGGCATCCAACCCGGACCCAGACTTTACTTAGACGAGCCGACGGTGTTTTGGTCGATCGTCGTCTCCATGTATATTGGCAACCTGATCTTGTTGTTCTTCAACCTCCCAATGATTCCTATCTTCGCGAAGCTGCTGAATATTCCCAGAGCGATTCTTGCGCCCTTGATCATTTTCTTTTCTTTGACCGGTGTGTATTTGGTTTCCTTTAATCTCTTTGATTTATATTTGATGATTGCCTTCGCCCTCGTCGCCGTTTGGCTTAGACGCCGCGCCTTCCCCATGGCGCCAATGCTACTGGGCTTTATATTGGGCGGCCTACTCGAGGATAATCTCCGTCGAAGTCTCATCATTAGCGATGGCAACCTCAGTTACCTACTCGATCGCCCGATTAGCTTGGTCTTAGCCACACTTATTTTCCTTGCGCTCATCGCACCATTGGCACAGAAGCTCATTAGAGGCACGTTTAATGCGAGATCTTAAAGAAACCCACCCGATCCTGGCTCAGCTGGGCTATCACGAAATGATCGGCTGTTTCGACAGTGAGACTGATCTGGACCGATTGGGCAGGGTCATGCGTCAAGACCGCCAACGTTATTCTGTGATCACTGAAAACGGTATCGTCCGCGCAGCGCTAACGACCGGGCAACGCTTTGACCCAAGAGATAAAACAGCCTTTCCGGTTGTTGGCGATTGGGTCACTTTGGGTTCTTTAGAGGCTAATAACGCCACCATCCCAATTACAGGCCGAATTCCCAGACGCTCCAAGCTGTCGCGGCGCGCTTCAGGCGACAATTATCTCGAACAAATTTTAGTGTCGAACCTGGACCTAATTTTTGTCGTGTCCGGACTTGATCAAAATTTCAACCTGAATCGGATTCAACGCTTTCTAACCATGGCCTGGAGTTGTGGCCTGCCTGCAATCCTCCTCCTCAGCAAAGCCGATATCGCGGAAGATGCAGACGCAAAAATCAAAGCCTTAGAGCCCATCTTGCACGGTACTAAGGTATACCCGGTCAATATGCATGATACTGAGACACTAACCGGACCACTGAAAAACTTAAATCCAGGGCAATGCGCGGCCCTCATTGGCTCTTCGGGCGTCGGGAAGTCCAGTATGATCAATCAAATTTTAGGTCTTGATCACATGCCAACCCAAGCAGTACGCGCCTTTGATGATAAAGGCCGGCACACAACCACCCATCGTGAGTTGTGCATCCTCCCCAACGACAGCGGCTTGATTATCGATACCCCTGGTATGCGCGAAGCTCAGATTTGGTTTGAGCCCGCACAATTTGCTGAACGCTATCAGGACTTACTGGTGCCAGCGCAATATTGTCGGTTCTCTGACTGTCGTCACGACGAGGATCCAGACTGCGCGGTACGTGAGACGGCCCTAAAATCCAAGAGAACCACAGATTTGTGGCGGCAGTATAGCTTGCTACAAGCGATGGCGGTTACCGAGTGAGGTCAGTCTGAAACCCAATAGGCTCGACCATATGAGGCGCTCGTTGGAAGCCTGAGACAACCGGCTGACGTCGCCATCGCGCACTAAGCGACTGACGTCTCGGCCTTACGATGCGAGATGTTGAGCGACTCTCGTGCCCTACATCGTTGGGATGGCTCGGATGATTTGGGTGGCTGGAACGCCTGAACCAATTGAACGCGACCATGATCGCTCGATAATATCCGCTATTGACCTATGGGGCCCGTCTCATCGTTTTTTTGCTGTCGATGACCCCACATTCATCCTAGCGCCCGCACTCGGCGCTATAGCAAACAAATACTAGCCCTCAAGCATTTCTTTAAGCGCGGCCTGACGTCGTTTTTCGCCGGCAATATACCGGATGTATTGACGCGCCTGTTTCTCAATCTTTTTATCTAATTTGGAGGCTGCCTTAAACGCTGTTGAAGCTTGATCCCAGTTTTCCAACGACATGTGAGAAATTGCCATCCAAAAATGGGCATCAGATGGCGACTTCAACTCATCATCTTCCAAAGCCTGGCGATAAGCGCCAACCGCTTCCTTGTGGCGATCTTGCTGGGCAAGTGCTTGTGCCAAACGATACTGAATATCACCATCTTCGGAGGACTTGGTTGCACGCTCCCAAGCATCAATCGCTTTGCTCATCTCTTGGGCAACCGTGTAGCAGGTCGCAAGCAGTCTTAAATTCTTTTCACTGGTTTCCACCAGCTTGTCTTTAATGCCTTTTTCAAGCACGATCGCCGCTTCATACGGTACTTCGGCATTTAGAAGGCGCTGAGCCAACATTACAATCTCAGAATCTTTCTCAAACATGCCCTGACTGTAGATCGCGTAGTAGGCGGACAACGCTCGATCATCCCACTCTTTCTCGGTGTACATCCCGGCGAGATGCATCCAGTACTGCTTCTTAGGATAGTCAACGACCATCCGCTCTAAGACCCGAATGACATTATCGTCATCTTTGAGCTCACTGTAGAGCACAACCTGGAGATAAACCCAGTTTTCCTTCATCTCACGCCCTTCAGCGATGATGATTTCCTCGACCTGCAGTGCCCATTTTAAGGACTCTTCAAACCGCTCTAATTGATAATTAGCAGTTGCCTTTAAGTAGCTTACGGCGGCATCAGGCGCGCCATTCACCGCTTCCCACAAATCAATATACTTCAGAGCCAACTCGTACTTCTCAATTGAATAATTCAACTGAAACAGTGCCCGAAGTGAGTTCTTCTCAAGTGCTTCCGTAATTAAGCCCACTTTTCCAGCTGCCAAAACCTGCTCATACGAGTAAATCGTATTTGGCACATCTTCGAGCGTGTAATAACCAAATGCGAGGAGATTCCAAAGCTGGGACAACTCGTTTGAGTTCAGCTTCTTCTTTTTTGTCATGTCCAGGAGCATCTGAATACCATCTTGAGGCGTACCCTTTGGCTCTGGCGCAGGCTCACCCTCTTCGCGGGGAATTGAGTCCGGATCGATCATGACTTGCGCTTCAGACATCTGCTTATACAAGCTTTGGCTAATAGCGGGGACTCGACGTGTTTTTTTCTTGTCGTCTTCCGCCATAACTTCATCAATCGACGCGAACCCGAAACTGATGACCAGAGCGATGCCGACCAGACTCTTAACCAAGCCGCTCGCGCTACGTTGTAACTCCATGACTAACCTCTCCATCAACTTTCAGCCAGTTCAAACGTGATCTTGTTTTGAACCCCTCCGGTTTCGACCGGGTTCCCATCAATGACTTTGGGCTTGTACTTAAATTTAAGCGCCGCCTTAACAGCCGCTGAATCGAAAACGCTGTTCGGCTTATCAACGCAATCAGCGGGCGAGCGAGCATTCGGTATGTGCCCACAATTCTCTACCACAAAGGGATCTTTGACTGTGCCTTGCGCGGTCACCGTAAACTCAACGATCACGTATCCTGCCAATCCGCGAGACAACGCCCGCCTTGGGTATTGCGGTTGCACTTTCACAATCGGGAGATATTCCCCATCACTAATCCCGAAAC
>JAFMIA010000106.1 GCA_017854255.1 Pseudomonadales bacterium | reverse complement strand
GTAGCGGTTGCAGACGGCGGGACTTCATCGATTGTAGTAACCTTTACACTTCCAGGCTATGGCGGCCTCGATTCAGTTTCTGCCTCGGTCTCTGCTGGCGGGTAATCAATAACCCTCCTTGAAGGTAGATAACTCCACTGTGAGTTCTCGCTGAGAAAAATAGCCCTTGCAAGGACTGAGTGCTTGCAAGGGTTTTTTATGGGTTTCCGAAAACGAAACCTTTGGTTCATGAGTGGAAGAAGTCTTCGCAACGTTCATCGCTTCCAACGGATATTGTCTTAAATTTTTTACCATTCAAAACGCGTCTTGGTGTCTTGGAGGCTTTATTAAGTCAAAAAAGTTAATTGAAGCGACGCAAATTCTCTCGAAAGGAAGTTTTTATGGCCAAAGGAAAAGATAAGCAAAAGAGTAGCGAAAAGAAAAAGCCGTTAAAAACGCTTTTAGAAAAGCGAAAGGATAAGAAAGATAAGAAGGATGGGAGCGGCAGATCACTTTAGATTGTCCAAGAGAGACTGAGTGAAATTGTATAACCCTCGAAATCCATCGTGAGCCCTTAAAAAGAGCAGGCTTTGAGCGCTAAGGTTGTCTGCCAGCAATTTTTTATGCACAGTTCCGGTAATATGAATGAAGAATAGTGTTTACTCAGCGAATTGTTGAAGGCAACAAGGGGCGTGTTTTCCAGGAAAGCGAGCCTGTTGCTTGGGGCAACTGCCCAGCATTGTAGGGCGAGTTAGGCCTAGAGCGGTTGGTTTTAAGTTGGGTCGTATTGATCAAATATTTCGCTGGGATATTCGTGTAAAATCACTAAACTAGCGTTTTTAGCGATCTGCCGGAATAGCTCAGTTGGTAGAGCAGTTGCTTCGTAAGCAATTGGTCGGAGGTTCAAGTCCTCTTTCCGGCACCATTTCCTGCGCTTGTTGTTTTCAAGAAGACCCTTTTAATTAAACCATCTTCGGTTCGGCGGTCTCAAAACGCTTTTGTCTGCTTGGATTGAACGCAGGGAGATAAAAGCGGCTCACTATTGGCGCCGTAGAAGCCAAATCAAAATCGAATGGTGCAGTCTAAGGCGCTTTTAGTTTGTCTCCAGCGGACCTGAAAATTACCCGTCCGTCATCGGGCTATCTTGGGCCAGCGTTCGCTGGCTTACCGTCTACGTCAAAACAACATTCATCGCTTTCGGGCCGCCCAGACCGCCGACTTCGGTTTGCGACGGATCGGCGAGTCGAATGGACTCAAACTGATCAGCCAGACATTGCACTGCAATTTTGCCTTCTAATCGCGCAAGGTGCGCGCCTAAGCAGAAGTGAATCCCAAAACCCAACGCCAAATGCGGATTGGGGTTACGGTCGATCTGAAAAGTTGCTGCTTGGTCAAAAACGCGCTCGTCACGGTTGGCCGAGGCAATTAACGGTATTAGGAGTTCTCCTTTGGGAATCTCGACGCCGCCGAGGGTAACGGCCCGGGTGGTTCGCCGGACCGTGGCAGAAAACGGCGAGTAATACCGCAGCGCCTCTTCAATAAATGTCGGAATCAGTTCGGGATTGTGTCGGATGGCGTGCAAGGTTTCTGGGAACTCGTGAAAGATGCGGGCGGACGCGGTAATCAGGCCCGTTGTGGTTTCATTGCCGGCAATGAGGAGTAATCGGCAGAAACTTAAAAGTTCCTCGTTGTTTAAGTGTCCCTCTTCGGTTTTGGTGGCGATTAGTCGGCCTAGCAGGTGCGGTTGAGGGCTTTGGCGAATCGCTTCGATTTGTTCGAGGAAATAACCATTCATTTCAAGCGCGGCCTGCTCGGCTTCCGCGCTGGGCGTGCCAAAGAGGATTTCGCCAATATTGCTGAAAATGGCATCGGACCAATTTTTAAAGGTGATGAGGTTGCCGTCTTCAACGCCCAGCATTTCTGCGATCACCATCACGGGCAAGGGTGCTGCCAAGGTGGTGACCAGGTCGACGGCTTCGCCCCTTGGCAGATCCTTTATCAACAATTCTGCTCGAGCGGTGATGCGATCCGCCTGACGCTCGATGTGCGAAGGTTTGAAGGCAGTGCTCACGAGCTTTCGCAGGCGGTGGTGTAGGGGCGGGTCACTGAAGAGCATGGTCGGTTGGCCGCGCTCTTCCGGCGGGCGAATGGAAACCTCCGATGAGTAGGTTTCGTTATCTTTTAACACCTGGTGCACATCGGCATGACGGCTAATCTGCCAAGGCCCGCCCGCTTCTAATTGACAGATCGGCGCGTCGTCTCTGAGCGCTCGGTAGCCTTGGTAGGGATCAACGGGTGGGCTGACGTCATTCATGCGAGTGTGTCCGAGTTTGGAAATTGATTGTAAGTGTTAGCGGCGCTGCATCTTCTGTTGAGCGCTGCGCAAAATCTTAGATTAAAGTGGAAAACATTATCAACATTATCAATGTTATCTCTTAATTTAGAATGCTAATTGTGTCCTGCGGTCTGAGTTTCCAATCGGGGCGATTGTTAGCCATACGCAGTTATCAACTTACCCTCAATCGCGTTAACGCAGCAATGCGAACGTGTTGCCTCAATCCTCGGCATCGAGACGAAGCGATAAATCGACAGCACGGCAATGTTTGGTAAGGGCGCCGACGGAAATATAGTCAACACCGGTTTCGGCGATTCGGATCAGATCTTCGGGTGTCTCGATACCGCCTGAAGCTTCCAGTTTGATGCTGTCGGGTGTTAATTGAACCGCCTTGATCAGTTCCTCTAAGGAAAAATTGTCGAGCATAATCCAATCGGGTTCGCCGGCGATCGCCAGTCCCAATTCGACAAGAGATTCGACCTCGATTTCAAGACGGGTTGCCGGGGCGATTCCTCGCGCTCGAGTGATGGCGGCGCTAATCCCGCCAGCTGCAAGGATATGATTTTCCTTGATTAAAAAAGCGTCATACAGACCAATGCGGTGGTTGTGTCCACCGCCTTGAAGTACCGCGTATTTCTGCGCGAGTCTCAGGCCTGGCAGCGTTTTTCGAGTATCCAGCAACTGAGCTTTGGTGTGGGCAATCGTGTCCACCAGCGCTCGGGTGGCGGTGGCGGTTGCCGACAAGGTTTGTAGAAAGTTTAGGGCTGTACGCTCGGCGGTGAGGATTGACCGTGCGTTGCCCGAGCAGGTCATAATCTTGGCGCCCGGTTTGGTCCACGCGCCATCTTCAATTAACCAATTTAGGTGAAGGCCAGGGTCAATTGTTTTGAACACTTGTTCTGCCCAAGGGATCCCCGCAATGACCGCTGCCTCTCGACAGATTACAGTGGCCGTTGCCTGGGCTTGTTCAGGAATGAGTTGGGCCGTGAGGTCGCCGGTGCCAAGGTCTTCCGCGATCGCGGCATCAACCGCGGGCTTGAGACTGGCTTGGGTTACGTAGTCCATTATTGCTGCCTCTTGAGTACCAAGGTGTTGCCAGTTTGCGTTAATTCGAGATGTTTCAAAACGCTCATCCCAAGCAGCGCTGCGGTGCCGTTCATGCCAGGATTGATCACACCCGAGACATTGTCGAAGTGCAAGTCGGCGATCGAGAGTCTTGTCAGATTGGTTTGGTAAACCGTCACGGGGCCGTTGGCGGTGCTTGCGCGCTTGGCGCGTCCGCGTTCCAGGTTGAGTCGTTCTGCCAATCCTGCGGGAATCACGACCTCGGTTGCACCCGTATCAACCAAGAAATCGATGGGTGAATTGTTGATAAGGCCGCGCACCGTATAGTGGCCTTGGCGATCTTGTTTGAGCGTAACTGCGATCACGCCGTTCTCGATAAGGCTTGTCGGCGATCGATTGGGGTGAGCGCGGTCTTCTTCTAAGTCACCAAACCAAAGGCTCATCAAGCCGATAAATAAGAGACAGCCCAATGTCATCATGCCCTTGCCTAGTTGTGTAATCCCAGCCATGCTTTCTCATCTCTCCTGTTGCAGCTGAGGATCAGCCGACGTGCGCGCCAGATATCAGATTATAAACCACCGTATCGAAGCTGCGCGTCAGTATTCGTCGCCCCACACCAGCCCAAGGTCTGGTGGCGAGGTCAGTCTGATTGTTCTGCATTGTATCAGCTTGCCGGCGGGTCATTTTGGCGGCCGTTATGTTGAAGATCTCTTTATGGGCACGCTATCGGGGCAAGCGCACCAGGACTTTTCCGACCTAACAGCGGCCCGTGTCTCGGCGCATCTGCTGATTCGTCGATGCGGCGCGCTCCTGCAGTTTGTGGCCTTTGATCAGGCTGCTTGGCATGCGGGCGTATCATTCTACGAAGGTCGGCAAGGGTGTAATGATTTTAGTATCGGGATCGAGCTTGAAGGCACGGATACCGCGCCCTATAGCGAGATTCAATACGAGGTACTGGGATCCGTCGTTTCGGCCTTGCAAGACCATTACCAGATGCCAACGAGCGCTGTGGTTGGGCACATGGATATTGCACCCGGGCGAAAAACGGATCCGGGTCCGGCTTTCGAATGGGAAAAATTCTGGCATCGCTGCTAATTTACCTCAGACCCTGTGAGGGTTCTGGTGTAAATTAGGCGGGATTTCAATGATTGTTAAAGGATGGTTCGATGACGTTCATCGTGGTCTTACTCTTTTTACTCGCTGTGCGGTATTGGTGGGGCGAGCTTCCGAGCATTGCGGGCAGCTACCCGGCAAAATGGTTTGGCTGGATTAATAGCTCGCTGTCAGGCACCGCCGCGTATCTTGCAAGCGTTGTCTTGCCTGCCCTTCTGCTTGCTTGGGTTTCGAATGGCTTTGAGGCGATTTTGTTCGGACTACCGTCGTTCATGTTGCATCTGGGTGTATTGCTATTCGTTCTGCATGCGCCTTCGCCGGAAATGACCTTTGATGCCTTGCAACTTCAAGCCCGGCAGTCCACAACCGAGGACGGGTTGCTTGCTGATACACAGGGACAAACGCTGCGCAGTTTGTTGTCGAACCTGCATCAAGGTTTCTTTGTCTATATTGTTTGGTACCTGCTTTTGGGTCCGGGGGGCGCCCTGTTTTGTTTCCTTCAGCGTCATCACGAGCGCCAAGAAGACCACCGCGCGGCAAACCCTGATTCGCTGGGCGAAACGGCCGCAATCGGCGCCCAGGCGGTTTCGCGCTGGTTGGTTGGGTTGAGTATCCGGGTTTCGTTATTGTTGTTGGCATTGGTTGGGCGTTTCAGAGATGGCTGGCCGTTTTTTGTTGCCAGTCTGAAGGATTGGTCTATCGATGAAGGGGATCTTTTGTACGCCGGGGTCTGCCTTGGGCTGGTGCCGGAGGTTGAGCGTGAAACCGAGCTCGATTCCGCCACGTATTTGGGCTGGCTTCAAGATTATGAGGGGCTGATCAGTCGCTTGTTTTTCGGCTGGATCGGTTTGGCGGCGCTGCTGACCCTGCTGTCGTAAGTGGTCAAGCGAGCCGTTTTTTTGAAGCAGTCCTTGGGGGCAAGGCCATCATGGTCCCTCGCGGTTGTTATTTTTATCGCGCTTTGGTCTGCCCATGTGTCCTCGGCCGAGCGGCTGATTTCGTTGGCGCCGCACTTGACCGAGATGGTTTTTGATCTTGGGATGGGCGCGCAGTTGGTTGGGGTGTCGCGTTACTCTGATTTTCCGGCTGCCGCGTCGCGCCTTCCACGTGTGGGAGATGCGTTTCAGCTGAATGTTGAACGCATTATTAATCTCGCGCCGGATCGCATCTTAGCTTGGCAGGGCGGCGCACCGAGGACGCTGAGTAAGCTGGAAGCGCTCGGCTTCTTGGTGCATCGTCAGGAAATCAAAGGGCTGAGCAGTATTGGTCAAGGCTATCGCAGATTGGGTGATGCGCTCGGTCAGGGCCCACGAGGGGCTTTGATCGAAGCAGAATTTACGGCATCGCTGAATCAATTGCGGGTGCGCTATGCGCCTCGGTCGACCCCACGGGTCTTTCTTCAGATCGCCGAGAATCAATTATTTACCGTCAGCGACCGCCATTATATGGGGGAGGCAGTATCGGTTTGTGGCGGAGAGAATGTATTTTCTGACGCGGTCTCCGAAGTGCCCGTCGTCACATTGGAGAGCGTGTTGTCGGAACAGCCTGATGTCATTGTTTTCGTGACCAATCAAAAAGGGCGGCTACCCTGGCAGGCCAAATGGCAGACCTTTCTGCCCGATGCGACGATGCAACGGGTCGAGTCAGACCTGCTCAGTCGACCCTCTCGTCGCATTCTGTCGGGCATTACAGCGCTCTGCCGCGCCATTCATTTGGAGGCCGAATCTGGGTAAGTTATACTCACGGTGAATGACGCGTAATGGTTTTCGTCAATTGAGTCTATCGGTCAGTCCTTATGAATAAAATTGAATCAATGGATTCAGATCCTGAAGAAACGCAGGAATGGCTCGATGCGCTGTCATCGGTCTTGAAGACCCAAGGCGCCGAACGCGTTCAATATTTGCTGCAAAAATTGTCGGTTAAATTGACAGAGCAAGGCTCTCAATTACCCTACGCCATCACGACGCCATACCGAAATACGATCCCTGTACACAAAGAAGCCCGGATGCCGGGCGATCTTTTTGTCGAACGAAATATACGCAGCCTCATTCGCTGGAATGCGATGGCGATGGTGATGCGCGCTAATATCAAAGATGCCACTCTGGGAGGTCACATCTCGACGTTTCAGTCGTCGGCGACCTTGTATGATGTTGGGTTCAATTACTTTTTCCGAGCCAATCAGCCTGGGCTGCCAGGGGACCTGCTCTATATTCAAGGCCATAGTGCACCTGGGATTTACGCCCGGTCTTTCTTAGAAGGTGATCTGTCCGAAGATCAGCTCGATCGGTTCCGGCAGGAGGTCGATGGCGATGGTTTGTCTTCTTACCCACACCCTTGGTTGATGCCGGAATACTGGCAATTCCCAACCGTCTCGATGGGGCTTGGACCCTTGCAGGCGATTTACCAAGCCCACATTATGAAGTATCTCGTGAATCGAGGTCTTGCACCTGAGAGTGATCGCAAAGTGTGGTGTTTCATCGGCGATGGTGAAATGGATGAGCCGGAATCCCTTGGCGCGATTTCTCTGGCGGGTCGAGAGGGGCTTGATAATCTAATTTTTGTGGTCAACTGCAATTTACAGCGATTGGATGGCCCGGTTCGAGGCAACGGAAAAATTATTCAAGAGCTTGAAGGCGCTTTTCGAGGCGCGGGCTGGAATGTTATTAAGGTGGTGTGGGGACGCCAGTGGGATGCCTTATTCGAGAAGGATACCCAAGGTCTGCTACAGCAGCGGATGGACGACGCGGTCGACGGCGATTACCAGAACTACAAAAGCCATGATGGGGGCTATGTCCGCGAGCATTTTTTCGGCGCGCATCCAGAGCTTTCCGAAATGGTCTCTGATCTTACCGATGAACAAATTTCGAGACTCAACCGGGGTGGTCACGATCCGTATAAGGTCTATGCAGCCTATGCCGCCGCGGTCGCCCACAAGGGTCAGCCCACCGTTATCCTTGCGAAAACCGTTAAAGGCTACGGGCTTGGTTTGGCAGGAGAAGCCCAAAATTTTACCCATTCTGTTAAGAAGCTCGATACCAAAGCATTGCGCGAGTTTAGAGATCGGTTTGATATCCCCATTAATGATGAGGATCTGGAAGCCATTCCGTATTATCGGCCGCCCGAAGATTCAATGGAACTGCGGTATTTAAAAACGTGTCGTGAAAAATTGGGTGGCGCGATTCCCTCGAGGCTGAACCATTTCGAGGCCTTAACCATTCCGGACTTAGAGGCCTTTGCATCGGTGACCCAAGGGTCGGGCGATCGTGAAATCTCGACCACGATGGCATTTGTGCGGTTGCTCTCGATTTTAGTGAAGGACCCTCATATCGGTGAACGGATTGTCCCGATTGTGCCAGATGAAGCGCGAACCTTTGGCATGGAGGGCATGTTCCGGCAGCTGGGTATTTATTCGAGCGTGGGTCAGCTCTACGAGCCCGTCGATACGGGTCAGATCATGTCTTACCGTGAAGACCAACATGGTCAGGTTATGGAAGAGGGGATCAATGAAGGCGGCGCATTTGCTGCTTGGCTCGCGGCTGCAACCTCTTACTCTAATCATGCGCAAACGCTGGTGCCGTTTTATATCTATTATTCTATGTTTGGG
>JAFMIA010000031.1 GCA_017854255.1 Pseudomonadales bacterium | reverse complement strand
GCTATCCCCCGCTACTGGGTAGATTCCTACGCGTTACTCACCCGTCCGCCACTCGTCAGCCAGAGCAAGCTCTGCTGTTACCGTTCGACTTGCATGTCTAAGGCCTGCCGCCAACGTTCAATCTGAGCCATGATCAAACTCTTCAATTTTAATTGAAGTTTTCCTGATCCCTTCGTTTCACCCTTTTGAGGCTCCCTCAGTTCACAGTTGCGAATAAAGTTCGCAAATCTTTTGTCAAACTTCTTCTTACGAAGAAGCCTGGCTCAGCAACGCACAATTACCGTATTTAGTAAGTATACTCAATAAATTGTCGGTAACTTGTTGCTGATAACTTTCGCACTCAACTAACAAGTACCCACACCTATTGTTTGTTTTCCTGATTTTTAAAAAACTTCTTCGGACTTTCTAGCGAAGGATGCCGCGCCAACTCACTAAGTGGGCGGGAAACTTTCGTAAATTTTGTCTCGAATGGTCTCAGCCCCTTAGCTGACAACCTTACTCTTGCGAGCCTGACCACTTGGCCAGGACGCGTATTATACGTACCATTGTTCCCTTTACAACACCTTTTCTTAATTAATTTCGATCGCTTTGCGGCGACTTACTTTTGCCTAAAAAAGGGCGGTTCCAAACAACGGACGCGCAGCTTACTAGACAATCCTAGGGCTTTGCAAGACTTAATCATCCCGCCCCTGCAATTGACGCCTCATTGCAACCAGAAACACCGCGCCAAACCAATAAAGGAATCCTCTTACAACCCAGCTTAAGCGTTATAAGGCTTACGGGCCAGCACCAGCGCTGATTTACGAAGACTTCGTTTGGTGTCGCCAACGATGCAGCAACAGCAGCAGGACAACCGCTGAATACAGGGCGACTTCCGTGTAATCGCTTCGCGCAACCCAGAACATATGGATCAGGACTAACAGCGCAGCCGGGTAGACCAAACGATGCAGGATTCGCCAGCGACGACCCAGTGCCCGCACACTCACGTTATTGGACGTCCCCGCCAGCACCAAGAGCATCAAACCAGCCAAAAACCCGACAATAATGTACGGCCGATTGAGCAAATCCTGACCTAAATTCTGCCACTGCCACTCCAGCAGCAGCCCTGCGTAGGACAACCAGTGCATCAGCGCATACCCAAAGCAGGCAACTCCCAAGGCACGACGCTGCCTTAATAACCAGCGAGCCCTGATTAGGGCCTGCAAGGGGGTCACGAAAAGCACCGCACAGAGAAACCACAAAGCAGTTGTTCCAAACAGATCGACTAAGGATTGGGCGGGATCTGGCCCTAGCGCGCTTGGGTCGTACCATACAACCTGAAAAACGCGTGTGCCGATAAAAATCAAAGGCAACAGCAGCAGCCACCAGAACCAACGGGTCAGGAGCACCTTATCCATTAAAGAATCCAAACAGGCGCAAACGAACTCCTAACCCACTAGTAGTATTTCGTGAGATCCATGCCTTGATACAGCCCCGCCACCGCGTCGGCGTAACCGTTGAACGGCAAGGTTGGGACTCGATTCGAGGCAAACAGTGTGCTCGGCAATCGACGCTCCTCGGCCTGACTCCACCGCGGGTGATCCACCGCTGGGTTCACGTTGGCATAAAAGCCATATTCACGCGCGTTTGCCTTCTCCCAGGTTGTTTGCGGCTGCCGATCGGTGAATGTGATCTTCCGAATGGACTTAATGCTTTTGAAACCGTATTTCCAAGGAACAACCAAGCGGAGCGGCGCGCCATTTTGATTCGGCAACGAACGACCATAAACACCAGTTGCCATCAACGTTAACGGATGCATCGCCTCATCCATTCTTAACCCTTCAACATAGGGGTAATCAATAGCGGCAAAAAAGGATCCCTGGCCCGGCATCTCCTCCGGCCGATAGACCGTCTCGAACGCAACATAGCGCGCGCTACTCAGTGGCTTAAGCCGCTTGAGCAGTGCAGCCATCGGCACGCCAAGCCAAGGAATCACCATCGACCAGGCCTCAACGCATCTTAGTCGGTATATGCGCTCCTCAACAGCCAGGCCTTTCAGCAGATCTTCCAAGTCAAAGGTGCCCGTGCCTTCCGCCAAGCCACTCACCGTCACCTGCCAAGGATGCGGTTTGAAATCCTGCCCCTTCTTTTCAGGATCATCCTTGCCTGTACCAAACTCATAAAAGTTGTTGTAGCCCGTCACGTATTCATAAGGGGTCAACTTTTCAGTCGTCGAGAAAGGGCTTGAGGATGCTTGTTTGTTTTGGGATTGTAGCCAAAGCGGCGCCGGGTCTACGCTAGGAGCCGCCTCCGAGGCCTTGAGTGCTGGCGCCATCAGGGCAGCGGCGCCAACAGCTGAGGCTTTTAAATATTGTCTGCGATTTAGATAAATCGCTTCTGGGGTGACATCGCGCTCGGTTAACTTGCTACCAACGGGTGCCTTCATGGACCTCGCTCCTTGTGATTCAGCGCCAAGACCAGAGGCCGGCCTTGCAAGGCTAATCTCCGTCTGGATTTCTCCTACGTCTACGAAGCAAACTGCTAATTGGCCCTGATGCGGCGTAGGTTAGCCCGATGATCAGCAGCATGCCAGGTGGGTAGACGGCAACAACAACAAATAAAAACACAATTGTCACCATAAACAAGAACGGTACTCTGCCACCAAAATCGAACTCTTTCGGACTGTAATACCGAATATTACTCACCATCAAGACCGCTAAGACACCCGCCAAAACCGCGAAGGGCAAACCAAACTCCAGCCCAGCACTTTGCTGAACATTATCATGCCAAACCCAAGCGAGTGCGGCGATCGTCCCTGCAGCGCCTGGACTGGCAAGCCCAAAGAACACCTTGCTGTCTGGCGCCGTGTTAAATCGAGCGAGCCGTAAGGCCGCGCAAGCCATATACAAAAAAGCGACAAACCATCCGAGCTTCCCAAGATCCGCAAGCACCCAACTGAACATTAAGAGGGCCGGGGCAACCCCAAAGGCGACCAAGTCCGATAAACTATCGTACTGCACGCCAAACTCGCTTTGCGTATTGGTTAATCGCGCAACCCGACCGTCTAACGAATCGAGAAACCCCGCAATCACAATCGCAATTGCGGCTTGCTCAATATCGCCCGTCATACTCGAGATAATGGAGTAGAATCCAGAGAAGAGCGCACCGGTGGTAATGAGGTTTGGCAGCAGATAGATCCCACGCCGTAACCCTTGCCGCTTGTTCGGCAACGGTCTCACATTATCGGGCTGGGGCTTCGGATTCGAACTGGATGCGTCATTCACCATAGTAACTCCAGGGCCCAAACGCTGACGGTTGGGCCGTTATTTGGATAACTTACGTTAAAGAGCCAACACTTTTTCGCCGCGGCTCAATCCCGTGACCCCAGTTCGAACCACCTCCAGCACCACAGACTCGCTCAGCGCGTTAATAAAGGCGTCCAATTTTTCGGTGGTGCCGGACAACTGGATCGCGTAGGTGCTTGCCGTCACATCAATAATTTGACCTCGGAAAATATCCGCAACCCGTTTAACTTCGGCTCGCTGAGCACCCGAGGCCTTCACCTTAAGCAACATTAACTCGCGCTCAACGTGTTCACCATCGGTCAAGTCGGCCAACTTTACAACTTCGATCAATTTATTGAGCTGTTTGGTGATCTGCTCGACCTCGACATCACTGGCACTGGTGGTCAACGTCAGACGCGATAAGCTCACGTCGTCCGTCGGCGCAACCGTCAGCGACTCAATATTATAGTTCCGCTGCGCAAACAGTCCGATCACACGCGACAAAGCCCCAGCTTCATTTTCCAGGAGAATTGAGATAATCCTTCTCATCAGGTTCGAATCCCTTTTTTAAGCCACATATCACGCATTGACCCATTGGGCGCCACATGCATTGGATACACATGCTCATTGGGATCGACCTCAATATCGACAAAGACAAGCTGATCCTTTAGCGCAAATGCGGCTTCCAGCCCCGGCAACAACTCCTCGGGCTTGGTAATTTTAATCCCAACGTGGCCGTAGGCCTCGGCCAACGCCTTAAAGTCGGGTAAGGAATCCATATAACTATGGGAGTGCCGACCTTCATACTGCATATCCTGCCACTGCCGAACCATTCCGAGCGCGCCATTATTCAAGTTGATAATTTTAACGGGCAGCTCATACTGCCGGCAGGTCGACAGTTCCTGTATGTTCATTTGGATACTACCTTCGCCCGTAATGCAGACCACCTGGGCGTCGGGAAAAGCGACTTGCACCCCCATCGCGGCGGGCAAACCAAACCCCATGGTGCCAAGTCCGCCTGAGTTGATCCACTGCCGCGGCCAATCAAAGGGGTAATACAAGGCCGCAAACATCTGGTGCTGCCCAACGTCCGAGCTGACATAGGCGCCACCGCCAGTCGCTTGATAAACCGCTTGCACCGCCTGCTGGGGTTTAATCACGCTCGTGTTGGATTCATAAGCCAGGCATTCCTGCCCACGCCAACCCTCAATTTGCGCCCACCAGTCCGCTAAATGCTTTGCGTTGTGCTCGCCCTGCGCTTTCGTCTCGAGATCAATTAACCCGAGCATTTCCGTAAGAACCGAGATCACAGGCCCGACAATTGGCACGTCGACCGCTACATTTTTACTGATCGAGGTTGGGTCCACATCAATATGGACAATTTTGGCATACGGACAGAACTTTGAAATCGTGTTGGTGACCCGATCATCAAAGCGTGCGCCCACGGCTAGCAGGACATCGCAGTGGTGCATCGCATTGTTTGCCTCGACGGTGCCATGCATCCCGAGCATGCCGAGAAACTGCGGGTCGGTGGAGGGGAAAGCCCCCAGCCCCATTAAAGTACTGGTGATGGGATAACCGAGCCGCTTTACCAAAGCTGTGAGCAAGCCGGCACCTTCGCCTTGAATAACGCCACCACCGCTATAAATTACAGGCCGTTCGGCACCTAGCAGCATCGTCACGGCTTTCTTAATCTGACCGCTATGACCGCGAGTCACCGGGTTATAGGAGCGAATCGACACTTCGTCAGGATATTCAAAGGGATGAAGGTCCGCTGGATTCGTGATGTCCTTGGGAATATCGACCACAACCGGCCCTGGCCTACCGCTATTCGCCAAATAAAACGCTTTTTTGATCGTTGCCGGAATATCGACCGCACGCTTAACTAAAAAACTGTGTTTAACGATCGGTCTCGATATGCCCACCATGTCGGTTTCTTGGAAGGAATCTGTGCCGATCAAGTGAGACTGCACTTGACCCGAGATCACCACCATCGGGATCGAATCCATATAGGCCGTGGCAATACCCGTAATCGCGTTGGTCGCGCCCGGTCCAGACGTCACCAAAACCACGCCGGGTCGCCCCGTTGCACGAGCATAGCCGTCCGCCATATGCGTCGCGGCTTGCTCGTGACGCACCAAGAAGTGTTTGATCACTTCCTGACGAAATAAGGCATCATAAATGTGCAGCACTGCGCCGCCCGGATACCCAAACACATACTCGACGCCTTCGGCTTGAAGGGATCGAACGAGCATGTCACCACCAGAGAGCTGCTCTAACTCTGATTGTGACGCTGTTTTGAGATCATTTTTCACAGATACCACCTTGCTCTTGCCAGTTTGGCTTTGGGGTCCGGCATTTTTTACTATACCATCCTATGAGTCAACGATCCGCCGGATTTTGCAACCAGCCTATGAATCACCATCCAGATCATGAATACCGCTTATCTGCCGGACGCTTCTGTTTATGCGTTGGCCTCATACTGCTGATTGCATGGCCCGCGCTTAGCGAGGCCGCTGAACGACAAAGTATTTATACCTGGCAGGACGCGGAGGGCAGGACCCATTTTGCGGACCGCCCCGTGACGTCATTCGATGTCGAAGACCTGAATCCAAGAAAACCATTTGGCTATATTGCGCCCGACGCCTCCGAAAAGACGCCGGCAACAACCCCTTTAGCAAATGCCGAAGACCCAGGAAGGCCAGCCCCTGCCACTGCAAAGCCGGCAGCCTTGCCACGCGTTGCCCAAGAGACCGTCCCTGACTATGAGCGAAACTGCAAGGGCGCTAAGAATAGACTGGATGAACTCGGACGCTTTCAAAGACTCAAAGTTAAAAATGCGGAAGGCAAAATGGTGTTTATGACCCAGATGCAAAAGCAAGTCCTGATCGATGAAGCGCGCGCCGCGGTTAAAGATAACTGCAATCGACGTTAACCCCGCGTTCGCCACAACAAACTTGCAAATCGGCCCGTGACACCCTCCTTGCGATAGGAATAAAAGGTATCCACCTCGCAGACTGTGCAGCGCTCGGACTGCACCACTTGCGTTACCCCCGCTCGGTGCAAACATCGATGCGCCGCTTGGGGTAAATCAAGGCAATCTTGCTGACCGGGCCTGTCCAGCAACAACCCTGGCTCTGGAAACAGCGCTTTAAATTCTGGCCCCACCTCAAAGTGACAGGGACCAATACCCGGGCCAATCCAAGCACACACGGGCGCGCCCTGAAAGCCAGCAACCGCCGCCTCGATAACACCCGCCAAAAGACCCCGCCAACCCGCATGCACCGCCGCAATGCGCGAGCCATCATAACTTGAGAGCAGTATGGGCAAGCAATCCGCCGTTAGGATCGCCAGCACCGTATTGGACGCTGCGGTTATCGCACCATCTGCCTCGGCATCGAGGCGCTCGCATAAGGGCGTTTGATCCACTTCCAATATCTGCGCGCCATGGACTTGATTCAACCACAGCGGATCACCCGGCAAATCAAACTGATGCGTAAGGCGCTCACGGTTCCGCATCACAACTTCCGAGTCATCGCCAACATGGGTTGCTAAATTCAGTCCTTGATAGACGCCCTGACTACTGCCTGCCTGACGTGTGGTACAGACCGCTCGCACCCCTTGATCCGGTAACCCGAATACGCTGTGAAAATCAGCCAGCGCATTAATCATTGGATGCTCGAGCCCAGGTTAAAAGTGCCTGAAAATCATCCGGCGCGTCCGCATTGACCTCGACAATATCCCCAGACACTGGGTGCGCCAATTCCAGATGCCGCGCGTGTAGGGCTTGACGGCCGAACTCAGGCACGCCTTCTAGACGCGGACCCCGGCGCTGACGGTACACCGGATCCCCGACTAAGGGATGGCCCAGATGCTCCATATGCACCCTGATTTGATGCGTTCTGCCGGTGACCAAAGAAAACCGCATGTGCGCCAACCCACCGTAGCGTGCCAAACACCAGAAATGTGTTTCAGACGCCCGCCCCAAGGGCCGAACCGCCATCTTGGTTCGATGGGTCGGATGTCGGCCAATTGGGGCATCAACAATGCCAAAAGGCGCCGGATGCCCGTACACAATCGCCTCATATTCCCGCTTGATCCCCCGATCGGCCAATTGCCGAGTCAGCGCGGTCATCGCGGTCAACGATTTAGCCACCATCAGCAAGCCAGACGTTTCTTTATCCAACCGATGGATAATGCCGGCTCTGGGCAGACCCATGGTCTCGGGTGCATAGTGCATTAGCGCATTCATTAGGGTTCCCGTTGGGTTACCCGCGCCGGGATGCACCACCAGCCCGGCCGGCTTGTTCACCACCAAGAAATCTGGATCCTCAAACCGCACATCAAGGGGAATCGATTCCGGGCCAGACGCGATCTGTGTTTGCTGCGCATTAATTTCAATCAGGGCGCCCGGCGCGACGCGCGCGGCGGCCTTACCCGCTTGGCCATCAACCCGCAATTCACCGGATTTGATCCAGGCCTGAAGTTTCGCCCGGGAATACTCAGGAAACAGTTGTGCGGCGGCCTGATCCAGGCGCAATCGGCCCGACGAGGCTGGCAATCTTTCGCGACGAGTCAGGGTTTCGAACATGGGCGGCAGATCAACTATGCTTGGGAGAACGCAGAGGCTATGGTTAAATACCCTTCTTTTCAAGCATTCACACATCCGGAGCCTTCATTGAACCTAAGTCCTCATGCAGTGCACCTCATTTTAATCAGCCTCATGGCCGCGTTACTGACGGGTTGTGCGAAAGATACGGATGATTCAGAAGAGGCCTCCGAGCTTGCGCTCTACGAGTCGGCGCAAAGCGGGATGGCGGCGGGCAATTATAAAGACGCCGTGGCAAGACTGCAGGCCCTTGAAGCAAGATTCCCATTTGGTCGGTATGCAGAGCAAGCCCAGCTTGAGATCATTTATGCCTACTATCAAAGCAGTCAGGCAGAAGCGGCCCGGGCGGCTGCAGACCGGTTTATCCGGCTGCACACCAATCACCCTAACGTTGATTATGCCTATTATTTGCGAGGCCTTGCCTCATTTGAAGAAGATGAAAACTTCCTAACCAAGCTGTTCCCGCTGGATCCCTCGAAACGAGACCCCGGCGCCGCGCGAGAATCTTTTGAGGACTTTTCGCTACTCCTACGACGCTTCCCCACCAGCGAGTACGCGCCGGACGCGCAACAAAGAATGCGCTATTTGAAAAACCTCCTTGCCGAAGCGGAACTGCATGCCGCGCGCTATTATATTTACCGGGGCGCTTATATGGCGGCGGCGAACCGAGGCCGGTATGTCCTTGAGAATTTTCAAGGCACCATTGCGGTGCCGGACGCACTCGCCATCATGGTGGAATCCTACCGATTGCTGGAGCAGCAAACCTTGGCCGAGAACGCGTTATTGGTGCTGCGCAATAACTACCCCGATCACTCAAGCCTGGATGTTAATGGCAACTTCAATCCCAGTCGGTCCGTCCGCAAAACCGAGAAGTCTTGGCTGAATGTGCTGTCGCTGGGCCTCTTCGGCTAAAGATTAGCCAGCCCAATCCCCCGTAAAGACCGAGCCTAAAGCGCCCCTATGGGCGACTTCAGACATCACTGACATAACCCTGCGAGATCACCCAACCGAAAGGGGCAAGGGTTTCGCTACCCTTCAAAAATGCCTTACTGCAACCGCAACCGGCTTCTGCCCGCTCTGGATAGAGGCGCGCCCACTCAATTATGCTATCTCGAAGTTCCTTCGCCCCTTTCTTGGGCATCACGCTCAACTCAGGCGCGTCGCAGCCGAGCATTAGGCTTTACCCTGGTTGAGCTCTGCGTGACCTTGCTGATCCTGAGCCTGCTTCTAGGAGCGGCCTACCCGAGCCTGCAATCGGTTATCGCACAAACCCAAGCTACAACCCTGGCAAATGATCTCGTCAGCCTATTGCACTACGCCCGGCTTCAAGCCTTACACCATCAACGGGCCGTGACGGTTTGCCACTTGGTCGATGGCCAGTGTCAAAGGCCTTGGCAGACAAGCCTCACTGTCTTTGAGGATCGGGCACCGCTCGGCAGCCTAGAAAACGCGGATCAAGCACTGCTCACAATTAACCTGCCTGATGACGCAAAAATTCTCTGGCGATCCTTTCGTCGCAAGGCCTACTTACGCTTTACACCGCTTGGGGGGACCGACAATCAAAACGGCAGTTTTATCACCTGCACCCGGCCCGGGGCCATTAAGACTGCGCGAAAAATTGTCATCAATCGACAGGGGCGTTTTCGAGTCGCACAGTTTGACCCGGAAGTCCTAGCCAATCGACTCGGGCAGAAAGGCTGCTAATTGGCACCCACACGCAGCAGCCTCGCTGCACTCATCAGCACCGAGCTAAAAGCATCAGTCATTACTGAGCCTGCGCCAGGACAATCGTCCAGTGTTGACGGATGTCTCGGTATTGGTCCGCACAATACTCAGGGATCTGTCCGACAATTGCGTCACCCTGTTTTCGCCAACAAAGGCTGCATCAGTTGGTGCCGAGCCTTCAAATACCGTTCCGGCAACAATAGCCCCATTAATTAGATCACTACTATCAAAAGCACCATCATTATTGAGATCAAAAACGCCGTCTTGCAAACAGCTACTGCCCCCCGTTAAGGGGCAAAATGCCAATCCAAAACCCCCAGATGAGGCCGAACAGGCACTACTGGTGGTGGGAAGCACGGAGTTTACGAACCCGATACCACCTCTAATCTGGAAGTTCCGTATTGCGCGCTCGCCAGACGATCCGGGTATATCACCGGCCGCCGCAGCGTTTAGATCGTTATACCACCCCAAAACAGAGGGGGCTACTGATTCATCATCCGACACTAAGAGGTTCACCGACTCATCTGAAAGCGTTCTGCCACAGGTTGTTGTCGCAACGCTGTCATCGCCTGTTACGGTCTCGCATTGATTTGTGTAGGCTTGCTGGACCAGCTTTGACTTCGGCACCAAATCATTACCCAGTCGGTCCCAGATACCATACATGCTTTGGATATCCGTATCAGCACGATCACCATTAACGAAGTAGCGGCCCGTACCAATTATAACAACATAGCCTTGTTGATTTTCCGCTTGGACAACCAAAGGGCGATTAAGAATTGGTTGCGCGCTGGCAGTGCCATCAGAGGCCGTAAACGATGCTGTAAATATTTTTGTGCTAACCCATTGCTTGAAGATCTCGACCCCTTTTTTGCAACCCCCTAGAATGCCCGTATAAGTTGCAGGCAAGGTGCCTAGTCCGCTGCTAGCCCAATCACTAAACGCAGGCAGATCAGCCCGACACAAATCAAATCGATAGAGATTACCCTTCATATCACCCGCATAGACGTAATCAACCGTCCCATCCTGGTCCGCATCAATGGCCCGTGCCGCGCCCAACCCGTTAGGATAAACAGAGCCACCAACTGAATAAGCCCCCTCACCCGTATCTAATTTAATAAAATCATAATCATTAACCGTGCAACCTCGATACATCGGGTCAAGATATCCAGAGTCAGGATGACACCACACACTATCAGCTCCCCGATCCACAAAGATTGCAAACAATTTAGCGATCCCCGCGGTGCTATTCACGCCGTTACTGAGCAAAGCGACCCACTCTAGACTTGCGTCCGACGCCGAGGTCACGACGTTGCTCATCGCCAGAACCGGCTCATCAATGGTCAGACCTAAATCCTTAATGGGATTGCCTGATGCGTCCAAGCGTTGGGAACCCAGGGTTAGCAAGGGCGATCCGTTATCATGCGGATAAGTATCATCCTCGTCCGTAAATTCCCAAAACACTTTATTTGATGCATTACTCTCGGTGATATCTGGATCCGTAATGTCCAAGCTAAACAGCCCTTTGCCGCCAGCGCCATAAGCACCAATTAACATTGTACGCCACTGCTTAGCGCTCCCATCTGACGCAATGGATACCCCCCTCGGATGGACAAACACATCATCCGCAATAGGGGAGGCGTCCAGGACGTACTGATGACTATAACTGGGGCTAGCCAACTCTAAGAGATTCACGTTTGAGTCATTGACCAGCGTTGCGTTGGGTATAAAGCCAAAGACTTCATCTCCCGTTTCCGGATCGACACTGTGCAGCATGCCATCATTGGCTGCGACATAGAGCCGATCATCCCTTGTAGATTGAGCCGCCTGAAAGCTTGAATAACTCTTAGCACCCGACGGGTAGGTGGCGCCACCTCGAAAGAGCTGATTCGGCGGACCGACATAAACCGGAGAGGAATTGACAATATCACCAAGACGCCCGGCCGCCGGAGGCCTGGCTCTGAAAACGCCTGCCGGCTGCTCATTGACCGAGACGCCCCGCAGGTAATCCACTGTATCCCTGACGATCGCGTCCGTACTCGAGTCAACCCATCCCAGAGACATTTTTTGCGCAGGGTTGAGGCTTGCGAACTGAAAAGGAATGCCCTCGTAATCCCCTGCGGTCGGGTCAAAGGTCAAGATTTGTCGACCCGCACTGGAGGCTAATTGAACATCCAACTGCGCCGCCGTACTCCAAAGCTCGCTCCCCACCGTTAAATCTGCGTTGAGGGTCGAGGCCACGATGTCACCGGTGCTATCGACCAAATTATAAAAGGAACGGAATAAGACCACGCCATTCGAGATCTCTTGTGAATTGAAGCTCACGGCACTACCGGCGCCAATCCCTGTACTGAATTCATCAAATGCGGATGTCAGAGCCGAGGACAAAACCTGCGGATCCTGCGCGCCCAGAAAGCCGCCACGACCATTAACCGTTGCATGCTGGAGATCCTTAAGCGGGAAAAAATCATCCGACGGATCACTTCCCCAATCATAGGCCCCTGTTTGATAGGCTGTCGGCACACTCGCAAGGCCAGTATTCTCTACCCCAAAGGCAATGGCATAGGTTTTGATGTGTTGATGCATTTTCCCGTCTGAGAAAGTATTTGCCGGCGCGAAATCTATGTCTCGCTGGGTCGCCGTCACGTCATTGGTCATACCCGTATTAATATCAGATTCGTAATAATACATCGCAATATCGGCAAGCGTGTGAGAGCAGCCAGACGCACTACAACCAGCAAACATCCCACCATCAAAAACGCCGATACCGTCGTTATCCGCCTCGGACAGGTTTTTTACCAGAGAACTCCGATTACTGGCCCCTTCAGGCACCCCATCCGTCACGATCAGCATGTAGTTTTGCTGACAAGTCCCTTGCGGCGGCCCCAAGAGCGGACAGACGTTTGCTGCACCCTTAAATCGACTGGCCCCGTTACAGGCCAAATAGCCATAGGCCTCATCGCTGCCTTTATAAAACTGCGACAGTCCATTAAAGGAAAACCCATAAATACCTGTGATCAAATCAGCGCGGTGCTCAAAGCTTCCTGATACCGCGTTAAGCGCCTCTATTTGATAGTTACCACTTGAACTGTTGGTATTGGCAAACCCAACTCGCAAACTCGGTTCAGCGTTTAACAAAACTTCGCCCAAGGACGCCTTAAAGGCCCGGCCTCTATCCCGCGACCAACGGTACCAACGATCAAAGTTAGCCGTTTCCTCAGCTAAAGAGCACGCGTCCGCCGCTGAACAATCCGTTCGATCCGGAAACTTCGGATAAAGCGCGTTACCATCCCGGAAATCGGCGGCCATGGCCTTTGTGAAAGACCGTAGCGAGCTGAGAAGACCCGGTGCGGTAGCACTGCCACCATCGGTCTTGATCGAGACCAAATGCCCTTCCGTACAAGCGCCATCGGCAGCCGTAGACGGCGAGGTGCCATCGACAGTACCTGCGACATTGCTGGCACAAACACTCGGATCTACGACATCCTGCCAGACATAGTAATACCGCAAATCTGCAGCGGGAACCTCAGCCGAGGCGCAATTGGACACGCCCAAGACCACCGGGTCGCATCCAGCCCAGGGCTGATACAAAACCTCCGGGTTGTAGTACAGCTGATTGAAGTCTTTTGTTCTAAGTCGCCAGTATCCAGAGCCCGATGTCACCGACTCTTTCGGCGCCTGAGCGCCCTCACCCGGCACGCTCGTAAAAATACCACTGTAAGACCCACTATCGTAGTACCCATCAGCATCCGTTGTCATCACATCGGCATTCATACTTTTAGATGAATCAATCAACACGACGACGTTCGGCGCCGATGGCGTGACAACCTCTAAAGGCTCGTCTGACAGATCGAACAACGTCTGAACTTCTAAGTAGTCAGCGCTCACCGCACCTACGGTCACAGACAACGTGCCCAGATCAGTTGCCGTACCATCGGACACGGTATAGGTCGCCGAATCCACACCCGTAAAATCATTTGGCGGCGCATACCGATAACTACCATCGCTTGCAGTGATCGTCACGGTGCCGCCGTTTGCGGTTGGCAAATTAAACGGATAAGTCACCGGATCATCACTCGAAACCAGCGACAATGTATCACCATCAACATCAGTGTCATTACCCAGCAAGGGTAGCGCTGCATTGAACGCCGTATTGCGACCGGTTGCTGCAGAATCGTTATTGGCAACAGGCGGATCATTCACAGCTGTCACGGTAATCGTCAAGACGCCCATTGCGGAATCAGTACCATCGGTGACGATGTAGCTGACCGTATCGGTGCCATTAAAATTTGCTGGTGGGTCGTAGGTAAAGTTGCCATCGGCGGCAATATTAATCAGGCCACTCTGGCTGGTTGCTTTTGCTGACTCAACAACCGCCGCCAGGACATCACCTGCATCTGCATCCGCATCATTGCTTAGTAAGGACGCACTTGACGGCGTGACACCGGCATCTTCGGCAAGCGTAAAGGTGTCTGCCACGGCAACCGGCGCATTATTACCGGCTGTCACAGCCAGAACCTGGATGCTCAGCAAAGCACCGCCGGATGCGCCGTCGGCATCCTGAACGGTATAAGCGACGGTGTCTGTACCAGTAAAACCGGCCGGCGGGTTATAGGTGAAGGTGCCATCACTCCGGATATTAATTTGCCCGCTTTGGCTCGTCGTTTTGTTCGATTCAACAGCCGCAGTTAAGCCAGCGCTGTCAACATCCGTATCATTCGCGACCAAGGACGCGACCGAGATCAATTGCGTATCTTGATTTGTCGACGCGGTATCGTTCACACCGACAGGCGCATCATTTACCGCGCTAATCGTAAAGGTCAGTGTACCCGTCACGGTCAGAGGCACCGACGGTACTTGAACATCCGTGATCGTGAACCCAACCGTGTCGGTCCCTGAAAAGTTTAACGGCGGCGTATAAACGTAGTGCCCATCGCTAAAAAATTCGATATTGCCGTCTTCGACGGTATCAGTAGCCCCTACATTCGTGAGCTCAACAGTATCTCCGGCATTCGCATTCGCATCCGTCACAGCATCGAGCAATGAAACGCTCGTATCCCTCGTAATAATCGTATCCTCCGCTATTGCGATCGTCGGGTTGGTAATCACTGGCCGATCATTACAGACTTGAGGACAATAACGCGCTGCAGAGGTGTCTGTTTCAGACGTATTGCAAGGCACCAGAGAAGAGGTCTTACAATTCCCGCTATTCCCTTTGAATTCAGTGCAAACCTGAACATTTTGCTGAGGATTCGAACACACCGTCTCAGCGCGACTTCCGAAACTCGTGTATGCGATCGCAAGGACTGCCGCGAACATCAGTACCTTTTTGAAATCGATCATCAGAAGCGCTTCCCATAGGAACTTTGGAGCCTTACAACAGCTGAACTCGTGCCCCCGCTACCCTGAGCGGTAATGCGAAACATCTGAGTGCAGCAGGTGTTCGGGTTTTGACCGATATTGTCAATATTCAGCCGGTCCTCATCGCTGGTGACTGTGCCGATGTGTTCAATCATATAAACCGGCTGCACGGCAACATTGGACAAGCTCGCTTGCAAACTATTTGCGTAGGCGCTGCTCGCAAAATCAGGGTCTACGGCGTTCGCAAAAAAAGATCCTAAAGACTTCGCATTGTAGATCTTCGGCGACGTAGAACTTGCGTAATCGCCGCCAACAATCGCTTGCCAGCTCGCGTTACTCAGCCCACTGAGGGTTGCCTCGGCTTCAACGAGTGCGGTCTCTACGGCATTAAAAGCGAGGTTGCTATCACGTTGATTCCTTGAGATCAGCTCCTGGATGCTCGTGCCCTGAACAGAAGAAAGCCCAAGCATCGTCAAGATCATCAAAATAACGAGACTGGTGACCAACACCATACCGCTCTGGCTCGAATATTGAGCGTTCATCCTGCATTCCTAATCTTGATCGTCTGCCGAAAAGTGCGGCGCAGCAGGCCATCCGCCTCAGTGGAACCCGCATCATTAATACTATTGGCTGTAATCTCAAGCAAAATGGCTACGATTTGGCCCGTATTAACCGACGCGCTGGGAGCAAGATACTGGTTGGGAACGCCATCGGAATCGGTGTCAATGCCAAGCAAGATTTGAAGATCCTCGACGCCCTCGACCAGTTCGGCACTCGCGGCGCCATCAAATTGAAATAACGAATATCCGCCCTTGCCGGCTATGCCGCTCGCGCCTTGTTTTATAAAGTAGGTTTTAGAAACGATGCTAGCGACCGACGCGTCGGTACCAAAGGTTCCCGTCTCTGCAAGCCCGTCCACAATATTACCGTTTGCTGCCGAAACAGCATGGCCCAAGGTCATCGCGACACCATTGACGGCCACCGAGGTCACCTTGAACAAGGTTGCCTTTTCGCAATCACTGATCAGCGCAAGATCATTAACTTCAATATTCGTGCTTGCACCACTCACAACGGCCAGTTGGATATTTTCTTGGCCCGTGACCAGTGCCGTTGACAAATACGCCTCATCGTTTTCAGCAAATCGTAGGGTGATGATGTCGGTACCGGCTACTGCAGACACAGCCGGGGAAGCGCCGGTTGAGGATGTCGTCCAGGCGGCATTTCCATCATCATTCCCACCCCCATTGTGAACCGAAAGACCAAATCTAATATCAAAGGCTGCTGGCACTGTCGCAGCAGTCACATAAACATCACCCCGCGAGTAACAGCCGCGATAGCCTGCCCGCTGCAAATCACGGGCAATCACATTCAAGCCAAAGTTTGCGCCTTCCTGCAGCCGGGTTTGTGCTTGCAGCGCGTTGTAGGTTTCGGTATTCGCGGTAAACAGGCTCAGCACACCCAAAATCACAACCGAGCCAATGGCCATGGAAATCATCACCTCAATCAGTGATAAGCCTTGCTGTAAAGGCGGGCACTTCATCAATTGACTCTCGCCACAACCGTGATGTCTTGCTTTGTCGCCTCCCCGCTCGGCAACCGGTCAAAGTCCGTATCATTTAGTCCAAAAGCTGTTTTGCACGCATCGCTGGGCTGGCTTAACCGGCAATCCCAAAGCGTTAGATCAAAAACCGCCATTTGCGCCGGCGTGCAGGCAGTGCTTACGCAATTAGCCGCCGCTGAGCCAGCAGGCCAGCTATAATCTGCATTCGGGTTGACTCGAATTCGGTCCAGTAAATCATTCGCTGCCTGCAGGGCGACCATTTTTTGCCCCGCTTCACGCGCCTGCTTTAGACTCAATATTTGAACACCGGCAAGCCCTAAAACGCCGATCGACACAATCACCATCGTGATCAGCAACTCGATCAACGTGACCCCCAGCTGACGTCGCATCAGCCTGATCATGACGGGCAGCTCGTATCCGCTGAAATCTTGGACCGTCCAACCAGCGCGATGGTCACGCGGCGATGATCTTCGTTGGCGCGACAGAGCTCGAATGCTCGGGTGCTATTGGATGTGTCCGTTAACCCGCCCATCCCATCAAATGTAACTTTGTCATATCCGCCTGAAACCACCATTGAAATCTCGGAGCCCACCGCGGGAAAATTCCGGAGTGCATCATCACAATCGTCGGGCTTACCCGGCACTAAGCAATATCCATCCGCAAAGTCGTCACTCACGATATTCGCGGCTCGCAAAGAGACTTGGCCATCGCGTTTCAAGGCCTCACTTCGCGCCATATTCAGGGCGGCAACCAAGTCATTGGTCGCGGTGGTCAACGCGGTGCTGCCAATAAAAGACTGATACGCCGGCGCCGCGACTGATAGCAAAATAGCGGAAATCGCGAGGGTGATCATGAGTTCGATCAAGGTAAAGCCCTGCTGCTGAGTCCAACGGCCGTTTCTAGGCCGAGCACCCACATAAAGCGCCTGACCCTTGCGATCGCGCTTTGAAAGATCTCGGATCATGACATTAGGCCTAATAAATTGTCTGAGTACCCGCCTGATTCAGGCGAACACAGTTGTCGGAACAGGTTCCAGAGACCAATTCTGCCTCAATGGTATAAGTCGTTGCACTGAGGCTCACAACCGATAAATTATATTGTGCGGTGCCACTCGTTGGAGAAACTGTAATCGCGCAGCTACCACCCGAATAGGTGAAGCCGTTACCGTAAAACCGCTCTAAATCCATCGCACAGACCTTCACATCTATCGCCGCCTGATTCAGATAACTGTCTGCGATATACCCTTGATAACTTGGAATGGCGATGGCCGAAATGATGCCAATAATGGCAACCGTGATCATGAGCTCAATTAAGGTAAAGCCCTGTTCTATTATTCCCAATTTCATAACTGCTGACTTTTTTAGCGGTTGGGGCCTCATCGTAACGCTTTCGGTAACGAAAACTCTACTTCTTCAACGGTGGTCGGCGCGGTTTCCACAAACTGACCGCCCAGCTGCGTCAGATACCCAAGTACTTCCTGCACCAATTGTTCTGGCGCTGAGGCGCCGCTGGTCACGCCAACTGCTCGCTTGCCATCCAGCCAATCGACATCGATCTGCGAGTGGTGATCGATCAAATGCGCCTGACTGCCGAGTCGTTCTGCCAACTCGCGCAATCGGTTGGAGTTCGAACTGTTTTGCGAGCCGACGACCAGCACCAAATCACAGGCTTTTGCTAAGGCTTTCACCGCGTCCTGTCGATTCTGGGTGGCATAACAAATATCGTTCTTTTTGGGCCCCTGAATATTGGGAAAACGTTGTTGCAGCGCCGCAATAATCTGCTGGGTATCATCGACCGACAAGGTCGTTTGGGTCACAAAGCTAAGCCTTTCGGGGTCGGATATTTCAAGTGTTGCAACGTCTTCTACGGTTTCGATCAAGTATTTCTGGCCTTGGGCGTCCGAGGCGATCTGACCCAGAGTGCCTTCAACCTCTGGGTGGCCTTCGTGTCCAATCAAAACCGTATCGAACCCATCTCTGGCCGCTTTGGACACCTCGAGATGAACCTTGGTGACTAAAGGGCAGGTTGCATCAAAGACCCTCAAGCCACGGGCCTCCGCATCTCGCCGAACCTGCTGCGACACGCCGTGAGCGCTAAAAATACACAGGGCGCCTTCCGGGATTTCACGCACCTCTTCCACAAAAATGGCGCCACGTTCCCTTAAATCCTGAACCACATGTTTATTGTGAACCACCTCGTGCCGTACATAGACTGGCGTCCCAAACTGCGTCAGAGCGCGATTGACGATTTCAATCGCCCGATCAACACCCGCACAAAACCCGCGAGGACTCGCGACACGCACCTCAAATACCCTCAATACATCCTTCACTTCCTTCATCCGCGAGCAATCTCCTGTGTGACTTGGCTCACACCCACGATCTCCACTTCAAAGGTGATCACCTTCCCCGCAAGCGGATGGTTAAAATCAACCTCCACAGCCTCCTCAAACACTTTTCGGACAACGCCTGGCAACTCGCCTTGCTGCTGCTGGTCCATAAAAGAGACCACAAGCCCGGGCTCCAATAATAACTCTCGCGCAAAGTCGGAACGCTTCAACACGTGGATGTTATCTGGATTAACCAAACCAAACCCTTGCTCTGGCTCAAGATGGAAGGTTTCTTTATGGCCCTTGGTGAGACCCACCAAAACCGCCTCGAACCCTGGCAATAATTTGCCATCACCGAACACGAACTCAGCCGCACGATCACCGGTTGAATCAATTAAGTCGCCATCGTCCAACCGCAAGGTGAAGAACAAAACAACACGGGTACCAGGTCCTATTGGGGTTGCAGCACTCACACAGATTCCTCTTTCGCTAAAAATAGATCGAGCAGCAGAAACACCGCCCCAACCGAAATTGCCGCATCGGCAACATTAAATGCTGGAAAATAATGTTGTTCGTAATGGACAATCAAGAAGTCCACAACATAGCCTTGAAAGGCCCGATCGATTAAATTCCCGACAGCCCCGCCCAAAATCAAAATAAGGCCCACTCGCAGATACACTTGATGAGCCTCTACTCGACGCAACCAAACCACCAAGGCGACACTCACAACGGCTGAAATCCCCGTTAAAAACCAGCGTTGCCAACCGCCAGCATCGGCCAAAAAACTAAACGCGGCGCCCTCGTTATACAGCACCGCCAATTGAAATACGGGCAGCACTTCAAAACGCTCACATTGACCCGGGACGCAAAGACCCAACCACTGATCCATTTTGATTTTTGACGCTTGATCAATCACAACGATGATTAAGCTGACCAAATACCCCTTCATGAACCCGCCTTCATGACGCCTGCTCAAACCGGCGGCGCGCCTGCTCAATATCATTGTGGATCGCCGCTTTTAAAGCCGGCAACCCTGAAAATTTTTGCTCTTCCCGAAGCTTTTCAATAAAGACCACCTCGACCTGTCGACCGTAAAGATCTCCCTCAAAATCAAGCAAATGAACTTCTAAGATGGGTTTCACACCGCCGCTTTCAACCGTCGGCCGAACCCCCACGTTAGCGACCCCAGGATAGGGTCGATCCAGCCCAAGCATTTTAACCAAGTAAACACCCGAGAGCGGCGCCTTGTACCGATGCAACTGAATATTGGCGGTTGGCACGCCCAAGGTCCGCCCAAGTTGCTGGCCATACACCACGCGCCCCGAAATGGCGTAAGGCCTGCCAAGCAATATTTCCGCTTGAGGCATATCGCCTGCCGCCAAACACCCCCGAATGCGTGTGCTCGAAATACGCTCGCTATCGTGGGTGAGCGTTGAGAAATTATCAACCGAGAAACCGTGCGCAGCGCCCGCAGTCGTGAGCGCCTCGAAATCGCCCTGACGGTCCGCACCAAACTTGAAGTCATCCCCCACAAAGAGCGCCTTAACCTTTAAGTCTTCGGTTAACAACGCAATAAAGTCTTCGACCGACATCCCCCGAGTTTCCGCATTGAACTGAAGGCACAACAACCGATCTAGTCCTGCAAGCGACAGCTGCTCGACTTTCTCTCGGAACCGCGTCAATCGGGCTGGCGCATGAAAGCTTTCAAAAAACTCTTTGGGTTGCGGCTCGAAACATATCAGCAGCGACGGACACGCCAAATCTTCGGAGACCCGCTTCACTTTTCTCAAAATGGCTTGATGCCCGAGATGCACCCCATCAAAATTACCAATCGTGATGACACAGCCTTGATCCTGCGCCCGGATATTATGTCGTCCTCTGATGACTCGCATTAAAGACCATCTCTAAATTCAGTTATTCTCAAGCCCAATGTGCGCAACATTAGAAAGTATATCCCCATACCGCCGACGCAGAGTCCAGCCATCCAAACCACTTGGGTTATGACCGAAAACGCGAGCCAATCGGCCAGAGGCGGTGTGTAATAAAAAAGGGCCAGCCCCATAAGAATCAGCGCCAAACTAATTCTAACGAGAAAACGCGTCCAGTGCTCGGCCGCTTGATAGATCCCGCGCTGGATTAACCCCCGCCAGAGCAAAAAAGCGTTCAAAAAAGCCGACATCGATGTGGCAAGCGCCAATCCCACGTGACCCAAATGCAGAATCAACGCCAAGTTGAAGATCATGTTTGCCGAAAGCGCGATCAACCCGATTCGCACCGGCGTTTTCATATCTTGCCGCGCAAAATAACCTGGGGCGAGCACCTTGACCATCATATGCCCCACAAGACCCGCCCCGTAGGCCTTCAGGCTCAGACCAGCCATCGCGACATCAAAATCGGTCATCTGCCCATGATGGAAAATGGTTGCGATCATTTGATCTGCGAGCAAAACAAGGGCAACCGTTGCCGGTAATCCAAACAACAGCACCATTCGAATGCCCCAATCCAACTTTGCCGAGAATTGACCCGGCTCTGAGGCTGAAAAGTCTCTCGATAGGGCCGGCAAGATCACCGTGGCGATCGCAATCCCGAACAGCGCCAAGGGCAGCTCCAGCAATCGATCACTGTAATAAAGCCAAGAGATACTCCCCAGCTGCAGGAAAGTTGCCAACATCGTGTCGAGCAGCAAATTGATTTGACCAACCGAAACTCCGAGCAGTGCTGGCAGCATCAATACGCCCACCCGCCTGACACCAGGATGCTTAAAGTTGATCCTAGGCCGAGGCACCAACCCAAGTCGCGCCAATGCGGGCCATTGAAAGAGTAATTGCAGCCAGCCTGCGATGAACACCCCCCACGCCAGGGCAAATACCGGCAGGTCGAAATACGGACTCAGCCAAACCGCACTCACAATCAGGGACAAATTGAGCAGTACCGGCGTAAAGGCTGGCACCGCAAATCGGCCGAAGGTATTCAAAATCGAGCCTGCAAACGCGGTAAGAGAGATTAAAGCCAAATAGGGAAACGTTATGCTCAGTAAGGACCCCGCGAGCGCCAGCTGCATCGAATTGCCATTCAGCACATAACCAAAGGCAAAAACAGTGATGACGGCGCCTGAGAACACAACGCCCAAGACAACAAATATGAGCAACAAAAAGCTTAGGGCACCGGCCAAATGATCAATCAGGTCTTTTAAGTCGCGCGCGCGCTCACGCTGCTTGTACTCAGAGAGCACGGGCACAAAGGCTTGGGAAAAGGCGCCTTCGGCAAAGAGTCTCCGGAAAAAGTTGGGAATCTTAAAGGCCAGAAAAAAAGCATCGGCCCCAGCGCTTGAACCAAAGAAGAACGCAATCACAACGTCTCGCACGAGGCCCAGGATCCGCGACAGAAAGGTCATCGCCGACACAATAACCCCGGATCGCAGGAGACCAAAGCGGCCAGAATCGGGCTCAGTCACCGAGCGTCCTCCCAACAAGGTGTGAGATTCGACAGTATGCGATACCCTTCAACATCCAGCTTCCTTGTGATCCTCAATCGGTGTTTGACAAAAAGAGTGGGACTCGGCATAGTACGCCGCTCATTTTCCGTCCATTTTCAGGAACTCTAACCTTGGCCAATTCAGCACAATCAAAAAAACGCGCAAAGCAATCCGAGAAACGTCGTCGCCACAATGCCAGTCAAAGATCGGCGATGCGGACTGCCATTAAAAAGACCATCTCTGCCATTTCAGGCGGTGATGCAGCGGTCGCCGGCACGGCGTATGCCGCAGCTGTCCCTGCGCTTGATCGTGCAGTGTCTCAAGGCATTATCCATAAAAACAAAGCCGCAAGACATAAATCCAGATTGAACACCAAGGTTAAGGCGCTTCAGGCCTAAACCATCAGTAGATCGTCTCGGTGGATGACCTCTTCGTCCACCAGATATCCCAACTCCACTTCGATGGCTTGCGTTGTTTTGCCTTGGATACGCTTAAGCTCTTCACTCGAATAGTTGGTCAACCCTCGACAAACCTCAAGACCCTCTGAATCACAGCAAGACAACAAGCTGCCCTGACTAAATTCGCCCGAAATTGCGGTAATGCCCACGGCTAAAAGACTTCTGCCGTGATGCTGTATAACACTGACCGCGCCCGCATCGAGCGTCACGACACCCGAGATTGGCAGCGTCGCCAGCCAATGCTTTCGGGCACCAAGAACGGGCCGATCCGCTTTAATTCGCGTTCCAACCCCCTGGCCTTGGAGAATTCGACCCAAGTTACCTGCCTCGTTGCCGCTACAGATGATCGTCTCGCAACCACTGCGCGCAGCAATGCGGGCTGCTTGCACCTTACTGACCATCCCACCGCGACCCCATTTCCCGCCTGAACCCGCCACCTCATCGATTGCGACATTGCTTGCTTCGATTTCAGGAATGAGCGTCGCTGACGAATGCGTTCGAGGATCTCGATCAAACAGACCCAGCTGGTCGGTTAAAATAACTAGGCGTTTCGCATCAATCAGATTTGCGACCATCGCGGCGAGCGTATCATTATCACCAAATCGAATCTCATCCGTCACCACCGTGTCATTCTCATTAACAATGGGCACAACCCCCAGCGCAAGCAGATTCACAATCGTATTGCGCGCGTTCAGATATCGATCTCGGGCCCGCAGGTCGGAATGGGTTAGTAGAATCTGTGCGGTTTTCATTTGATGAACATCAAAACAGGTTTGATACTGCTGGATCAGGCCCATTTGACCCACAGCCGCCGCAGCCTGAAGCATCGAAATAGAATTTGGCCGCTCGGTCAACCCAAGCCGAACCATCCCTTCCGCAACGGCACCCGATGAGACTAAGACCACGCGAATGCCATGTTGCCTCAAATCAGCAATATCACGCGCCCAGCGCGCAAAAAGACTCAGATTCAGTCCCGCACCCTCAGCAGTCACGAGCGAACTACCAACCTTTAAAACCCACACCTCGTTTTGGTCTAACTGCTCGCTCATGGCTCGTAATGCACCACCACATCGCTGCCGTCATCAAAGTCATCGGGCTCGAGGTCCTCCTCATCATCCTGACCTTGCCGACGCCTCAGTCGGGCATCTCGAAGCATTTTCGAATAGTTATGAGCATCCTGCCCAGCCGCCTTATCAAGATTCTCCTGGGCCTCCTTGCGCGCTTCATCAAGGCTCGCAAAGTGATCGCCCAAACCATGCAATAGGGGTTGAAGCCCGGTTTGCGTCACCGCTGAAATCGCATAACACTTCTCAACCAAACTGCTCTCAGACAAGAGCCTGGCTTGCAATTCAGCGAGCACATCGCCTGATACCAAGTCGCTTTTAGAGAGCACGAGCCAACGCGGCTTTTGGGCAATCGCTGGACTGTATTGCGCCACTTCTCGTTCGATGGTTTTAAAGTTTTCAAGCGGATCACTGCCATCTGCCGGCGCAACATCCACTAAATGCAACAGCACGCGGGTTCGTGACAAATGCTTAAGGAACTGAATACCAAGACCTGCGCCCTCTGAAGCGCCTTCGATGAGACCCGGCACATCTGCAATCACGAAACTTCGGTTGTAGTCGATCCGAACAACACCCAGGTTCGGCACCAAGGTTGTAAAAGGATAGTCGGCGATTTTTGGCTTCGCCTCGGACACGACACTAATTAAAGTGGACTTGCCCGCGTTGGGCAGTCCTAATAATCCGACATCTGCGATGAGTCGCAACTCAAGCCGAAGATTAAAGCTTTCTCCGGGCGTTCCATTTGAGGTTTTGCGCGGCGCGCGATTGGTGCTGGATTTATAGCGAACATTCCCGAGGCCATGAAAGCCGCCGCGAGCAATCAGTATATCTTCATCTGCCTCGGTGACCTCCGCAATGAGCGCATCGGTCTCTTCATCATAAACACTCGTTCCCAGCGGCACCCTAACGATTAAATCCTCACCCTTTGAACCTGTTCGGTCTTTACCCTTGCCCGACTCACCAGTGCCAGCCCGATACTGGGGCTGAAACCTGAAATCAACCAAGGTGTTGAGGGCTTCATCGCCTCTAAAATAAACGCTACCCCCATCACCACCATCGCCGCCGTCTGGTCCGCCCAATTCAATATATTTTTCACGGCGAAAACTAAGACAACCGTTACCCCCTTTACCGGCGTCCACCCTGATAGATGCTTCGTCTACGAATCTCATAATGGCTTCACCCTAACGCGAACTACCGATAAAAAAAAACCCTGCCAATGACAGGGTTTTTTGAACCTTGGCCAACAATCAGGCCTCTGCCACCACCGTTACAAATTTACGTTGCTTGGGGCCTTTGGTCACGAATTGAATGACGCCAGCTGCCTTAGCGAACAATGTGTGGTCTTTTCCGCAGCCTACGTTGGGGCCTGCATGAAAGCGCGTCCCGCGCTGTCGAACGATAATGTTGCCAGGCTGTACTACCTGACCACCGTAGAGCTTCACGCCGAGTCGTTTTGATTCCGAATCGCGTCCGTTTCTAGTACTTCCGCCTGCTTTCTTATGTGCCATTGCCGCTAGCCTCCAACAATTTCTTTAATTTTCACTTCGGTATACCACTGACGGTGACCTGCCTGCCGACGGTAATGCTTACGACGCTTCATTTTGATGATCGTGATTTTCGAATGCCGGCCATGGGTCACGACTTCTGCCGAGACCTTGCCCCCTTCAACATAGGGCGCGCCTATTTTGATATCGGCCCCATCACCCACCATCATGACCTTATCAAAATCGATTGTTTCACCCGCTTCAGCCTTCACTTTTTCGAGTCGAAGGACTTCACCTGGCTCTACCCGGTGTTGTTTGCCACCACTTTCTATTACAGCGTACATATCTTTAACCCTAACGATTGATCCCAGCGTCTGCCGAGCCTGTATTTTAAAGCCGCGAGGTCTTAACGCGCTCGAGACTTTCTACTTTCTGAAAACATTCCCTGTTTGACTTCGACAGCTCATTGACCCTTACCGAGCAAACTGAAACCGTTAGATTCTAAACCGGTCCCTCTCGCGTTGGCATTGCAGCCTTTTCTAACCCCTTGAACCGCCTCTGAATTTTTGCTTTACCGGTCCCTAGACTTAACCTTTAAACGACTTTCTGTTCGACTGTACCGTTGGCTCATCCCGCTTTTATAACCGAGATAGACGTGTCCAACTTTTGGCTACACAAATTGGCTACACAAACCCAGCACAGACCTCGTTTTCAGGACGCGCAATGATAAGCGAACTCAAACTCGATAGCAATACGAGATTTCCGGGTTTGGCCTTGACAGGCAGGAACCTCTGACCATAGCATTTGCCCCTCTTAAACCCTGCAAAAAGCCCGCCCAGCATGCTCCAACCGATATTTGAAGCCGTTCGTGAAGATTTTGAAGCGGTTGATGCGCTCATTATCGACAGCTTGAACTCCGACATCCCTTTGGTTGAAGAAATCTCGGCGTACATCATTAAAGCCGGCGGCAAGCGCCTCAGGCCCTTACTCGTCCTATTGGCGGCCCGCGCTAGTGGCTACAAAGGCTCAGAGCATATTAAGCTGGCTGTCATTATTGAATTTCTACATACGGCGATGCTGCTCCATGACGATGTTGTCGACAATTCATCTCTTAGGCGCGGCAGAGCAACTGCCAATGCGACTTGGGGCAACGCCGCCAGCGTGTTGGTTGGCGACTTCTTGCACTCACGCGCCTTCGAAATGATGGTTGAGATCGGCAACCTAGACGTTATGGGCCTGCTGTCCAAAGCGACCAATGGCATTGCTGAGGGTGAGGTTCAGCAACTCATGTATCTTCGGGATCCCGAGATTACAGAGACAATTTATCGCGAGGTGATCTACCGAAAAACGGCGTTATTGTTTGAAGTCGCTGCGCACTCGGGCTCAGTCCTTGCCAATGCAAACGAGACCACAAGGCGTGCATTCAATCACTTCGGCAAACATCTTGGGATCGCCTTTCAACTCATGGACGATCTCCTCGACTACGATGGCACGACCTGTGATCTTGGTAAAAATGTCGGAGATGATTTGGCAGAAGGCAAGATGACCCTGCCGCTCATCGTCGCGTTACGACAAGGCTCAGAGCAAGATGCCGCGTTGATCCGATCCGCTGTTAACAACCCAGGCACGGCGGACGCGCTGCCCGCCATTCTCAAGGCTGTCGATACCTCTGGCGGGTTGCAGTACACCCTTGAACAAGCCCTTGCCCAAAGAGGCCTGGCTCTGGATGCGCTTTGCGCTCTGCCTGACAGCCCGTTCAAACAGGCTCTGATCCAATTGATCGAATTTTCGGTAAACCGACAAACTTAAACACCCTGATCCGAGTTGTATTATAATTTCGCCACGTCGGGGTGTAGCTCAGCCTGGTAGAGCACTGTCTTCGGGAGGCAGGGGTCGTGAGTTCAAATCTCGCCATCCCGACCAAAACACCAATCCTGCATTCTTGGCGGGCTTGCCGCAGCCGTGTAGACTTCAACCTCGTCATTTTCAAATTCTCCGGAGAGTCTCTATGTCCAGCACCACCGATCAAGCGCTTAGCCCAGCAGCAGCAGAAATTGCCGAGCTCATTCGACGCTCTCGAGCGGCTCAACACGCGATAGAACATTACACTCAAGAACAGGTGGATGACCTGATCCGAGCCATGGTCTGGTCCGTTGCCCGTCCGGGCGTCGCCGAAGACATCGCTCAATTCACCGTCGATGAAACCCAACTTGGCAACTACGCCGGCAAGTTCCTTAAGATTCAGCGAAAAACTCGGGCAACGTTGATGGATATCATCCATGACCAATCCGTTGGCATCCTTGAAGAAGACGTCGAGCGAAATCTCATCAAAATCGCAAAACCGATGGGCGTTATTGGCGCACTCTCGCCATCGACCAATCCTGAGGCCACCCCGGTCATTAAAGCCATTCATGCGGTGAAGGGCAGGAACGCGATTATCGTGGCCCCTCACCCAAGAGCCAAACTGACCAATAAGAAAATTTGCGATCTCATGCGCGCCGCCCTCGAAAAACTCGGCGCGCCCGCGGATCTTGTTATTGGCATCGAGACCCCCAGCTTGGAACTGACAAACGAGCTGATGCGACAATGTGATCGAGTCCTCGCCACCGGCGGCGGTGCAATGGTGACCGCAGCTTATTCAAGCGGGACGCCAGCACTGGGCGTCGGCGTCGGAAATGCCGTCATAACGGTTGATGACACTGCTGACTTAGACGATGCTGCGACGAAAATTCATCTCTCTAAGACGCTGGACCTCGCGGCCTCCTGCTCTTCTGATAATTCCGTCATCCTGGTTGAGTCAATCTACGATGACATGATTGCCAAACTGCAAGCTAAGGGCGGCTACCTCTGCAACGCTGAAGAAAAGCAAAAGCTTCAAAAGACACTTTGGGATGACGAAGGCCACTTCAATACGACGATTGTTGCGCAAACGGCTGCAAAAATAGCCGAGATGGCCGGCCTAACGGTACCGGAAGGCACAGAATTTTATATTGTTATTGAATCGGGCTGGGGTGCTGAATTTCCATTTTCAGGCGAAAAACTTTCAGTCATTATGGCCTTGTATCGAGCCTCAGACCTTGATCATGCCATCGAACTGACCAACAACATTCAAAGCTACCAAGGCCAAGGCCACTCCTGCGGTATTTATTCCAGCAGCGATGACAATATTATGAAACTCGCTAACGCCACCCGAACCTCACGCGTGATGGTCAACCAGCCTCAAGCAGCGTCCAATAGCGGCAATCTCTGGAACGGCATGCGCCAAACCTTTTCATTGGGTTGCGGCTCTTGGGGTGGCAACGGAACAAACAACAACATTTCTTGGCGCGATCTGATCAACGAGACCTGGATTTCCAAACCGCTGATCAAATCAAAAGAGCTGCCCTCTGATACAGAATTGTTTGGCGATATCATCGAAAAGCTCGGCTGAACGCACAACGCGCCCTGGGATAGCCTCACTTGAGCCTATCCCAGCGCCTGTCACACCTAGGCGCAGTAAGAGGGTCTTTCGGGACTTGCTGCGATCACGCCGCAACTTTCCGGGCGTCTTTGAGCAGCCGCCTAAGTGAGATAACAGACTGATACCCAAGACTGTGGCTAATTTGAGCAAGGTCGTCATCTTTTAATAATCTAAGCCCTGCCTCCTGAATCCGAAACTGCGCCAATAACCGGGAAAATGACTGGCCTTCGGCCTTTAATCGTCGCCGTAAGGTCGATTTTTCAGTGTGGAGCGCCACCGCAACCGAAACCATGTCCAGCGGCACGCCGGCAGCACAATGATCAATCAATACTTTAATCACTCGATAGGTTGCGGACTGCTGCTTAAGCCGCAGCCCCATGAGCGGCTCTATAACCGATCGGGTAATGACCTCCCAGCTTTCACTGGCGGCTGGATTTTTTAGCTCTAAAATGGCGCGATCAAATACCACTTCCGATGCGCCAATTAACTCACGACAAGCTGAGGGCTCGCAAGCAGCCAATTGCTTGATCGTTTGAGGGCGCCCCGATAACACTACAGACCGCACCAGATTTTGATTGCCAACCAGCCTTGGAAACCCCAATGCCAACTGCTGTACTAGCATCAAGTGCTGCCATTCTGCCAAGGCCACAATCGGGTAGATGGTGACACTGACCGTTTCTAACCTTTTTTGTAGCGAAAAAATAAACGCACTCGAGTCAAGTAAGCTCAACCGGGCACCGGAACTGAGTACTTCATCAAAGGTCGGCGCAGCGGCGCAAAGTGTCCAGACGGTCGGAGCATACTGAAACGAGTCTTTACCCCAGAAACGTCCCCATTGTCCTGGCAGCAGCTGGCATTGAATTGCCTGATGCAGCGCACTGAGATCCCGTGGGCTGATCCTTTCAGGCAACGCATCAATCGATGCGGAGCTAGACACTCTGTCAAACCAAGCCATTGGGCGGCCTAATCTTTTCGATAAAGCGCCTAAAGCAATGACAGATGGACCAAAATACCAATCGTTATTACATGCCTTAGTGTTCGACATAGCTCAATTACATCCTGTATTCACAACCATGCTTGGCTAAAACGCTTTATTAACCAAGCCATATTTTGGCCCCATTCCCGGCTCATCTTATTGAATCAAGCGGCTATAACCTAGCGATTGCGCAAAACGGATGCAAAAAGAACAATCTGCACCTCTTTTTGTCACATCAGGGCGGATATCGTGAAACTGGCTATATAATGCTTTTTTAACCCATGAAAAAGGATTTTCGTGAGCAAAATAACATTTATTATCGTAGTTTTAGCACTCTTGGCACCCTGCGTACTGAAGGGTGCCTCGATTAAAACCATTAAAACATTGGCAACCAACCCCCACCAAAAGGGCGTTCAACTCTTAACCAAAAAGGGCTACCAATGCCAAACTTTCAGCGAGGTACAGACCTTAAACTGGCACTGCTTAAAACAAGAAAAAGAAATCTCTTTTACCCAATCGGCTATCTATACCAACTGCGACGCCCTTAACCTTTGCCACTTAGGCACGCAGGCAGCCCTGCGCAGCTTGTTTAAAGGCGAGCCAAGAGCTATCAAGACCTTTAGTGTTCATGGTCACATAGAATCCATACGCTGGCACTGCCTAGAACCCGACAGTGGCACCCTCACGATCTGTCTGAGCAGCCAAAACAGCCCGTATCAGCAAGATCGACCGCACTTCGGCTGGCCTAATCAATTAACCGCCACACGTTAAACCTCATTCAATCAACGAACGTCAACGGTGACAACATTGACGCCGCGAAACGGGCCCGCCACTCCGGCGCCCCTCGCGGCGCTCAGAACGAGACTCATTCTTGTTTTATTTCGCCTACTGACCTTGAACGGCACTTGTTGGACTGCTTCTCGAGGTAACGCCACAACGCCTTAGCTCGGATCGCCTCGCGGTTACCCAATCAACGGGTCACACCCATTTTGATCCGCTGAAGGATAGCAACTCTCTCAGCCGTGGAGGCCTGCGCCCAAGCCTCTATCTCATCAACAGATCGACCACACCCGAGACAGGTAAGCCCATCTAGCGCACAAACGCCTATACAAGGCGACTCAATGCTTTCATTCGCTGGCCTATTCATGCGCGTGACGCCCGCTCTGCGCGCTTACCAAATCTTCGACCGAGCAGGCGCTCGGTCCATTGATAACCAACACGATTTAACCTTTTGCGGCTTTACGCTCTTTGGCATCTTTAATGACATCTTCAGCGACATTTCTAGGCGTTGGATCATAATGACTGAACTCCATTGAAAACTGACCACGACCAGAGGTCATCGTTCGAAGGTCACCAATATAACCAAACATTTCAGATAGGGGCGCAGACGCCTTCACCCGAACACCTGTCGGACCAGGCTCTTGTCCTTGGATCATGCCGCGACGACGGTTCAAGTCACCAATCACGTCACCCACATGGTCTTCTGGCGTGAACACATCGATTTTCATGATGGGCTCCATGATTTGAGGCGCCGCCTTGGGCATCGTTTGCCGATATGCCGCCCTGGAGGCAAGCTCATAAGCAATCGCGGACGAGTCAACAGCGTGGAAAGCACCATCAATCAGCGTCAACTTCACATCCAAACAGGGGTACCCCGCAAGCGGACCTTCCTCAAGGCAGACTCGAAAGCCCTTCTCGACCGCTGGCCAAAACTCTCGCGGCACGTTGCCCCCTGTGACAACCGATTCGAAGATATACCCTGTGCCTGCTTCTGCTGGCTCAACCGCGTAGTCGATTTTTGCAAACTGACCCGAGCCGCCGGATTGCTTTTTATGGGTGTAGCTGTCTTCGACGCGCTGGGTAATCGTCTCTCTATAGGCAACCAAGGGCTTGCCCACAACCACGTCAACGCCATGGGTTCGCCGAAGGATATCAACCTTAATATCCAGATGTAACTCGCCCATACCTTTAATGATTGTCTCACCAGACTCTTGATCGGTTTCCATATGGAAGGAGGGATCTTCTTGAATCATTTTCGATAACGCCAGTCCCATCTTTTCAGCACCACCCTTATCTTTGGGCGAAATCGCGATGTAAATAACAGGCTCCGGAAAGACCATCGGCTCGAGGGTTGCAGGGTTCTTTTGATCGGCAAGTGTATGTCCCGTTTGGGTATTCTTAAGACCAATCAGTGCAACGATATCACCCGCTTCCGCTGAGTCTCGCTCGATCCGCTCATCGGCATGCATCTCAACAATCCGACTGATCCGCTCCGTTTTACCCGTAAAAGTATTCAGGACCGTATCGCCCTTCTTCAATTTTCCTGAATAAACCCGCGTAAAGGTCAGCGCGCCGAACCGATCGTCCATAATTTTAAAGGCGAGCGCGCGCAACGGCTTACTGGCATCAACCAAAGCCAGACCACCCGTTGGGTTGCCTTCAATGTCGACTTCTTCTTGGGGCTCAACTTCCGTTGGATTCGGTAAATAATCAACGACCGCGTCTAAGATATTCTGAACGCCCTTGTTCTTGAATGCGGAACCGCAATAGGTTGGGAAGAAGTTCAGCCCAATTGTGCCCAACCGGATGCATCGCTTAAGCTCATCAATGGACGGCTCAACGCCATCTTCCAGATAAGACATCATAAGGTCTTCGTCCATCTCGATGGCTGCTTCGATCAACTTTTCACGATACTCTGCAACCAGTTCCACCATGTCCTCAGGGACATCAGACACTTCGTACTTCAAGGGATCGCCCGAGTCATCCCAGATGTACGCCTTCTGAGTAAGGACATCAACCACACCCTTGAAATGTTCTTCAGTTCCAATGGGGAGCGTCATCACCAAAGGATTCGCAGCAAGCACAGTGCGGACCTGATCGACCACGCGGTAGAAGTCGGCACCCATGCGGTCGAGCTTATTCACAAAAATAATCCGCGCAACTTCCGATTCATTGGCATACCGCCAATTGGTTTCAGACTGCGGTTCAACGCCACCCGAGCCACAAAAGACACCAACCCCGCCATCTAGAACCTTTAAAGACCGGTAAACCTCGATCGTAAAGTCAACGTGGCCCGGCGTATCAATGATATTCAGCCGATGATCCTTCCAAAAAGTCGTCGTTGCAGCAGACTGAATGGTAATGCCCCGCTCCTGCTCCTGATCCATAAAGTCAGTGGTTGCCGCACCATCGTGCACTTCACCAATCTTGTGGATCTTCCCAGTAATGTTCAGGATTCTTTCTGTGGTGGTGGTTTTGCCCGCATCAACATGGGCAAAGATTCCAATATTTCTATATAGGCTTAAGTCTGTCATGGTACTTTCTCTTACATTAGAGGGGCGTGGGGGCGTAAAAACCGCGAGATCTTATCCTTTGCTGGCCTTAGAATCCAGCTTTAGCGCTGGTTTTTCATTGTACCGGATAAAAGGTGATTTCTCTTATACGGTTCATACCACGCATCACGCCTTATCCCTGCGCCTAACAGGCCTCGGCAAGACCATGATCGATCGCTGGCTAATGGCGTTAGAAGACTATTGGACGCCGCTCAACGCTTAACCTTAAGCGGCGCTAGCGCCTTGCTGAACCCTTCACTTTAAGGATGACCACTTTAGCAAAGGCTAGCTTGGGAAAGCCGGCGGACCACTGCATCCCGGCGCAAGGCTTGCCGCTGCATTGCGTGCAGGGGCAAGCCTTGCACTCGGCAAGCAAGATCCGCTTCATTTTCAAACGGAATGTTCAACGCCGATCGAGCACTTGATTTGATC
>JAFMIA010000105.1 GCA_017854255.1 Pseudomonadales bacterium | reverse complement strand
TTAGCGGTACACCAACGTCATCGCGGCGTGCGATCGGACACGAACTTTGAAGTGACCAATCATAACGACTGCTCGGCATCATGACATCCGTGCTGCCATGAAGGCCGCCCGAGCCGCGTCGTTGAAGGATATGAAACGGGCTGATCGATCGCTGAAAGCGCTAATTGCTTTGAGGCAGGATTGATCTAACACCGCCAATAAAAGGTATGAGCCCTGCCAAACACAATAATGCGAGCCCTATAACGTCGATGTTGACCGCCCTTAGCACAGACTAAGGCCTCTTTTCCGCCCCCTACTTTGGTACTCAATGAATGTTTGCTTGAAACGGTTGTTCTGAGGCGCTTGAGAGCGCCAAGTCAATCTCGCGCCCGACGCGTTAGAAGGGCAGATCAGAGTCTGCAAAGCAGGCGGCTTCAGTGCGCTTAGCAAAGCACCCTAACAGCAAGTCATTTAAATTTAATCATTGCGATCTAGCACTATATGTCGTCTGCATGGCCGTCTCGAATAGGGCTGTCAGCCTCTCCGAATCAGCCGCCATCGCAACCGTGTGAGGCCCATCTTCTGACGGCGTCAAGACGGTCCGGCCCCGCTGTTCGCCTAATGTTTCGCACACAAGGCGTCCAGGGCGTATTTCAAAACACTCCGGGTGAACCAGCGCTAAGGCCGCGGTTGAGTCGTGGATTGGAAAACCGTCGAAGATGCCCTTGTCCGCGTAGAACTTTAAGTAACATTGTTTGATTTGCCATAAGAATTCGCCGGCATCCCCCAGCTGATTCCGCAAAGACATCAATGCCGTTTTTTTCATCCGATGCTCAAGCGTTGCATCCAGCCCCACCATCAGGACAGGCACACCCGAATCAAAGACAAACGCTGCAGCCTCTGGGTCTCCGTAGATGTTGGCTTCCGCCCACTCAGTCACATTGCCAGGTACCGCGACCGCACCACCCATCATCACAATCCTGTCAATGAGCGGCGCAATATCCGGCGCTTGCTTTAGCGCTTCAGCAAGGTTCGTCATCCTGCCAACGGCCAACACCTCGATCGGTTCACTCGTCGCGCGAAGCGTTTCAATCATATAGTCCACCGAGGACTGCGGCTCTGCACGACGCGTTGGCACAGGGAAACCGACGTCCCCTAAGCCATCTGCACCATGAACAAAGTCTGGATACGCTGTCTCAGCTAGGCCCGAAAAGGTTACGCCAGCCCCTTTGTAGACGGGGTAGGGCAAGCTGAAGCGTTCACAAATATATAACGCGTTGCGCGTACAATCTTCGATTGAGGCATTACCAAAAACGGTTGATATGGCCTGGACATTAATTGAAGGCAGCGCGTGTAACAGCAATAAAGCCATCGCATCATCAATGCCAGGATCTGTGTCAAAAATAACGTTTACCGGTTTCATTGTTTTATTCCACTTAGATTCATGTCCCGCCGCCAGGCGATTGCCGCGACAACCAACAGCAGCACCGCTGCCAAACTTACCAAACCCGTCATCATGCCCGCGGCCACCCCCAGGGCCTCAACCATCCAGCTACTCGCAAGCGGGCTGCAAGCCGTGCCGAGAGACGCCGCCAGTAAAAGACTCGGAATCAACCCAGCTGGGGTCTCATTAAACGCAAGCGTTGCTTGTGAGATCAAGCACTTCAGCAGTCCAAAATTACAGACCCCCCAAATCAGTGCAAGCATCGAGGGACTGACAAGGCTCACAGGATAGGTGAACAAGAGCGCGGCAGCCATAAAACACCCTAGCGCGCCGATAAACGACATTTTTACCGCACCCAATCTCACGACAATCACGACCGTCAGGATTTGGCCAATAAACATACCCAACCAATACTGACCCACCAGATGCCCGCCTTCTGCTGCAGATAACCCGATCGAGATTTGTGCAAAGGAGGGCAACCAAATTAAAAAACTACTTTGACCAAACGTGTAGCAAAATAACGCAGCCGCTAAGAACCAAATGGTTCTCGACCATGCTCTGACGCTTAAGCCCGCATCTTCTGGATCTTCGCTTCGGACGTTTTCGGGAAATTCCAACCAAAAGGCGGCTACAAAAATTACGAGCACCACCGCAAGGATCAAACCATAGATACTTGCCCATGGCGCGCCTTGGGTGAGCAAAAAAACAGTCGCTGATGCCGTCACGAATCCAGCCAGACTGAAACTACCATCGGTCGCGACCAACATCGATGGCCGATAGGTTTCGCTATAGATCCGCGAGATCACCAGCGCGGCTTGCGCCAAACCAATGCCAAGACAAGCGCCAAGGACGCACAGCATTGCGGCAATTGCTCGTAAATCGGTCGGCATCAGCAAAAGACACAGCAAGACACAACAAGCCACGCCATAAACGCTTAGCGTCAGCGTCCGCAGCTTTACACTGGGCAACAAGACCACTGCCGCAAGCGAACCTGCTAAGGTACCCGTAGAAAAAAACCCGAGGGTTCTCACCATTTCACCAGCAGACACCCCTAAAGCCGCGGCGCTGGGTTGAACCAATATCCCGATGGGCGCCAGCATGCCTGACAAAGCAAAGTACGCTAAGAAACTCGCGAGCGTAAGCGCGACGCGGTTCATCAACGTCTCGCGTAGAAAGCAAGCCAACCTGCTCTGATTAGCCGCGCATCTATTTCAACCTCCGCCGCGGCCATGCCAACGACCGAGCTCGCCGATAAGTCGACACCATCTGTCGCCAGGTCCTGAAAACAGCCGACATCAGCCCACAAATGGTTGTTCATGACGATTTGTCCTAATCCTAAAACATTAGCCCGTATAAAAGGTAAGTCGGCGATCACTTCCAGTGTTCAACAGACGCCACATCCAAACACTTCAGCGAACGGCGTTCTCAAACTGGTCCTGTAAACAAACAAACTCCATGGCATGACAGACCCCAAGGTATTCTAAAGAAGCCCACAACATCCAATAAACAGAGGTCCAAGGGACCGAATCGCCTTAATCCCGAGTATTTAAACGAACTCGACAGTTTGCCATAAGCTTCAGCAAAACAATGTCCTTTCTGGTGAGCATAAGGTGGTGTTGGCGCAATCAAGTTAGACGCCCTAAGCGAGCAACCTGGACGGGCTATCGATAACGAGCGACTTGAATGAAGCAGCGCCTGGCCGCCAAAACATCCAGCCGCTCAGCCTAATAAAACCAAGTCAGATCATCAAACGAGCACAACCGCGCTGGGCGCAGACAGAACCAGTGCTCGCCCAGCAGACCTGAGCGTCTTAATCAGATCTCGCGCCAGAGTCCATTACTCTCGCGTACGCAAAATACTGCCCGTTAAAGGTTCAGCCTTGACGACTTGACCCCGCACTGAACTCAAGGGATGTCGGCGTTTGGCATTCACGCCTGCCGCGCTAGCCTGGCACGAACCACTCGATAAATATTCCAACGCTGTCGCAAGCCGCGCCTCATCAGGATTGCCCAAGGCTTGACTCAGATCATCATCAACGGCACATCCACCCACTTCAACGCCTACGTTCTCCGCTCCTGGCGGTGAAAACCCGTCGGTATAGTCACCAAAGCCAGAGGCATTGACCCCTTTAAACTGAATGGTGAAATACGTCGTGCCACAATTATCGATGCCGTAAAAGCCGTAAGGTTTCCCGCAAGTCGTATCGCCGATCAGAATGACCTCGACCCCAATGCCTCTTAAACCATTAATCACTGCCTCGCTTGCCGAGCAGGTCCCGCTGCCCGAGATCACAACGACTCGGTTGAGATTGAGCAGGGGCAGATCGGTCTCACTTGAAACCACGAACCCGGGTGCTGTCCTGGCAAATCTTGACGGTGATAGGGTCCGTCCCGTGATGGGATTCTGGGTGGGGTATTTGCTATTGAATTTTAACTCACTGAAAGTCTGATCGACGGCTTCTTCCCCGGCAATCATTGAGGCAAGCATCCGAGCAATATCTAGGTAACCACCGCCGTTATAACGCATATCGAGCACTAACTCTGTTATCCCCTCAGACTTAAACCCCTCAAATGCGTCAATTAACTGTGCTTCAGCGGTTGCAATATGGTCGTTGAAAAGCAAATAGCCAACTTTGCTATTCCCAAGCGGGATTGCCTTGACTGATTGAACTGGCGTTGACGTGATTTCCTGACTGGTTAGATCAACCGAGGTGGTCTCTCCGCTCGCAACATCTCGAAACACGAACTGATGCACTTCCCCTAAGGACTCTGGGAACAAGGCCGCATTGAGCACATCGGTATCGCTACCCTCCTTGAAATCGACCCCATCAACCGACGCAATTTCCCAACCGCGTAGCAAGCCGGCATCCCCAGCCGGGGTGTTCGGCTCCGTGTAAGCGACAAGCCACTGTCTCGGTGGCGACGACCGCACTCGAAAAAAATTGACCCCATACCCTGCGGATATTCCGGACTGTGATAATTTTTCCCATTCTTCGGTGTCGTAGGTGAAGTGAAATTTATCCTTTGGATTACCAGAGGGTGACAATGCGAAGGTTTTCATAACATCAAAATAGGCATCAGTCGAACTAAGCGTGCCTGGGTCGACATCTTCGATTTCGTCAAACCAAAGGTAGGTATCAAAACTATAAGCTCTGATCCAGAAGTTCTCATCCACTACTGTGCCCTGCACATCCGAGAAACCGCTTCCCGCGCGCGGATTCTGACAACTCGCCTCAAAATCTGCGACATCACCATACTCACCCTCAACCCAACCTGAGTCACTCGTATCCGTCGGCGTGCTGGGCGGCGTTACCGAAACCGGCACTTCGGGCGCTGATGGACCAGAAGATCCACCACCACAAGCGGCTAACGTCATCATTACAACAATCAGCGCTATCGGCCGCAAACAAGACGTGATTGTCAGCTGCCGTAGAACCGCGTTTCTGAGTAACTGCATCGTCTCACCACCTTTTGATCTATTTGGTCTAACCGTTTTAGTCCCAACGGATGTCTCTAATTTAGCAAACTTATCCTACAAACTTCACCCCAGCATCTCATTGGTGATACCTTTTATAGAATAAAATTACATTTTTGCGCTCAATTACACAGTAGCCGATGACCCGTTGTGATCTACGATCAAGTATTTTTGCGATCATCCAAAGGCACGATTGAGTTGCGGGTAGGGGGCAAGACGGCATACGGCTCTGATCGCTTGCGGCACAGCTCAACCATTGCGCTTTGTCGTTTCTTATAAACCACCATCAACACAAAAAGGTCCGAACGCTATGCCTTCATCTTGCTTCATCCGCCCGGCGGCATTGGCGTTTAGCGCCCTGGCGGTTATCTTCGCTTCTCTTGAGGTTTTTGCGGAGGCGCACCATGATCGAAAGCTAACCGATCTGACCTATATCGGCAGCCATAATAGCTACAAGCGCGCCTTACATCCAAAGTTGATGCGCTGGCTGAATCGAATAGATACGAAAACAGCTGAGGCTCTTGATTATAGCCACCCGCCCCTGACAACCCAGCTCAATCTCGGCCTTCGACTTTTCGAACTCGATATTTTTTATGACCCTGAGGGCAATCTCTATCAGGATCCGCTGGGTGACGCTTGGTTGTTTCGAGACGAATCCTTTTCAACAAAACACTCGCAGGCCCTACAGATGCCGGGCTTTAAGGTCCTACATGCCCAGGACGTTGACTTTCGCAGTCATTGCATTACCCTCGCGGAATGCTTGTCCGAAATGGTGCGCTTCTCGACGGAAAACCCCAGCCACGTTCCGATTGTGATCACGTTTAATTTAAAATCACAAACCATCGAACTGCCTGGTTTCACCGTACCACTTCCCTTCAATCAGACTGCGCTCAAAGCACTGCAGAGAACAATCATTGATCATCTCGGTTTAGGCCGCATATTTAGGCCAACAGCGCTTCAAGGTCGATGGACATCCCTTGCAGCAGCTGTTGAAAATAACGGTTGGCCTCTGATTGAAACGCTACGAGGCAAATTCCTGTTTGTGCTCGACGAGTCCGAAGAAACGCTGAACCCTTACAGCGCCCTCTTGGCAACACCAGGGCCGCATATTTTTTTTAAAACCCCACCGATGGGCCATCCGGACGCGGCAATTCTGATCCTAAATGATCCGATCCAGCAGTCAGCCGAGATACGCCAGGCTGTAAACAAGGGCTACCTCGTTAGGACGCGGGCGGATGCCGATACGCTCGAGGCACGCATAAACGATTCAACGCGGCGAGACGCCGCCTTTTCCTCCGGCGCACAGCTAATCAGTACCGATTACTATCAAGCCGATCCTCGCTTTGAAGGGCGCTATGAGGTTCGCTTTGAAAACGGCGGCTACGTTCGATGACCCAATTCACTAAAAGCCGACTGTACGCCCAGATGAGCGTCTAAGGGTTAAGACACAGGCGTAAAAAAGAAGCGATAGCCTGAAACGTATTCAAGCTGCGTCAGGCAGGCAGAGACGTGACTTTGCTTCTATCTCGGCGCTGAGATGGGCCTATTCACGCGGACGCGTTAAATCGCTAATGAATGGCACAACGAATGCGATTGCCGTCTAACGCATCGATACCATTTCAACCAGATCTTGCTAACGAACCGAGTCGGTATATAGACGACTGGCCTTACAGAAGATGATTTGAGCCGCCCAGCGCAACTTAAGCCACGCGCTTTCAGGCGTCTCACTTTAAGACGGACAAAAAAAACCCCGCAAGTGCGGGGTTTTCTTTAACGTAACCTTAGTGGCTAGATTCTGCTGAATCTTTGTACGCAAGGTTCCAAATAATCAATCCAAAGAGGATCTTATTCACAAAGTCTGCAAGGTTATAAACCATATTGAGTGAGCCTTCATCGACACCACCCATCATATAGCCCATTACATAACCAATCGGATAGATCGCCCAACCCACTAATACGATCAGCCTCATATACCCGAATGCAGCTTTAACGCTCTCGGTTGCTGCCGCAGCTTTGCCAGCTTCACCTGCGAAGATCTCATAGATAATTACGGCCCAACCTACCATTCCGATCCAGAAACCTAAGGTCGCATCCATAACACCGGCTTCGCCTAGATAGCCAAAAATCAGCATGACCAAGGTACCCGCTAAGAGTCTTATAAATGAACCACTGCCGACTGACGCGCCAACGGCTTTTAGAATGATCCAAAATTCAATCATCAGAAGCGGCACGGTTATCAGCCAATCGATATATCGATAGACGATTGGTGTACTCTGCTCAAGCACCCAATAATCTCGCATATAGTCGTAGTGCACTGCTGCGACCAACGTAACCAGACCCGCCACCAACATAGACAGCCGCCATTCACTCTTAACCCGTAGTCCCTCGTACAGGAAAAACACTGTCGATGCGATCATCGCAACCGACACGATCCAAAACGAGACACCGACCAAATCACCTTCAGCTAAAAATTGCATCCCTACCTCCACGCTTGTTTTTTTTATAAAACCCCTTTGTGTGACGTCACACTAAGGGCTCATCTTTGTTGAGCAAAGCAGCTAGATGTTTTGAACCCACGCTAGCGGAACTTCAAGCATCTTTCCCTACCGCTACAGAGTACGATAGAAACCCAATTTAAATCAAACGCTAATTGCACGTTTTTTGAGCGAGCAAAGACTATTGAAATGAAGTCATTGTAGGCGGTACCGACGTCATCCCTGGACAAAACAATCAGGCATAAAAAAACCCCCGATGGCTTCCCATCGAGGGTTTTGGATAAATGCCTGACGATGACCTACTCTCACATGGGATCTCCCACACTACCATCGGCGCAAAGTCGTTTCACTACTGAGTTCGAAATGGGATCAGGTGGTACCAACTCGCTATGGTCGTCAGGCAAACTGAGTGCCGGTAACGGCAATTCGTTCGCCACGTCTAGATTGGGCGAACCCTACCTAAACCTAGCTCTTTAAAAAAGTAAACAAGTGATCAATTGACATCCTATCCTTCGGTCTTCCGACCAAAGGCACATTCAAAGGCATATCCTATGAATAACAGTAAGCTTTCTCAGTCGCCTAACCGGCCGACTTCAAATTCACTCAAGTTATATGATCAAGCCTCACGAGCAATTAGTACGGGTTAGCTCAACGCCTCGCAGCGCTTACACATCCCGCCTATCAACCTTGTAGTCTTCAAGGGCTCTTTAGGGGACTCTAGGTCCCAGTGAGATCTAATCTTGAGGGGGGCTTCCCGCTTAGATGCTTTCAGCGGTTATCCTGTCCGAACATAGCTACCCGGCAATGCAATTGGCATCACAACCGGAACACCAGAGGTTCGTCCACTCCGGTCCTCTCGTACTAGGAGCAGCT
>JAFMIA010000030.1 GCA_017854255.1 Pseudomonadales bacterium | reverse complement strand
TGACCTGACGTCGCTCCCGAATCGGCAACTGTTTTTGGACCGCCTGACCACGCGATTGATTTCCAAACGGGCCGATGAGGGCCAGGGTCCGGCGCCGTTTGCGGTGGTGGTGATCAGCGTTGAAGGCTTGAGCGTGATTAACCAAGCGCTTGGATTTTCAGCAGGTGATCACGCGATTGCCGAGGTTGCCCGCCGCATTCAGCGGATCGCACAACCGGATGATACGCTCTCGCATCTGGGGGGTGGTCGGTTTGTCCTGTTACGCAGTGATGGCCGTGATCCGGGTTTGATTCTGGAGACCATCGAGTCCCTACAAGGGTTGATTCACGGCAGTATTGAATGGGCACCGGATGAGAAGGTGACGGTTGACTCGCATTGTGGTCTGGTTTTTGGTCCCGGTGAGTATGTTGCGGCAACGGATATGGTTCGCGATGGCGAAACCGCAATGGGACGGGCAAAGTCTGAGGGCCTAGCGGCTTTGGTCTTTGATGTTGCGATGCATGAAAAGGCTAAGGCCATGCTCTTGATGCGCTCGAAGCTTCAGGACGCGATCAATCAACGGGTTCTGCGACCCTATTTTCAGCCCATTGTTGACCTAAAAACACTCAAAATTGTGAGCTTTGAGGCGTTGGTCCGCTGGCCATTACCGGACGACGTATTTATCCCGCCCGATGACTTTATCCCGTTGGCTGAAAAAAGTGGTTTGGTCCTGTTGCTCGGGGATTTGATGCTCGAGACGGTCTGCCAGCAGCTCAAGGCGTTTAATTCAAAAGCGATTGACGGCTTTTCCATTGCGGTCAATATTTCTTCTGAGCAGTTCACGGAGGCCTTGGTTGATCGACTGGACCATCTGATCTTTGAGTACGATTTGCAACCCCAGCAAATTGGCTTAGAGATCACCGAGAGCGTGGCAATGAAGGCCATTGATAATAATTTAAAACTTTTAGAAACCTTCCGGGCAAGAGGGCACAAAATCAGTGTGGATGATTTTGGGACGGGATATTCATCGCTGGCTTATTTAAAGCGGTTTCCATTGGACACCCTGAAGATTGATCGCGCCTTTATTCAGGAGTTGGCGCCAGACACGGACGATTTTATTATCGCAAAGGCGATCATCGACTTGGGGCACAGTTTGGGGTTAAAAATCGTGGCAGAAGGCGTTGAGACGCAAGCTCAGCTGAAGTTACTTCAGGAACTTGGGTGTGACCTCGGGCAAGGCTTTTATTTTCAAAAAGCCAGCACCGGGGAAATGATTAGTCAATGCTATGAGCGCGGTCTGCCGCTGGGACGGGCGCAAACGCTCTAGTATCAGCCATGGTTTAGGCCAGTAGCGCGCCGCCGTCAATGTCAATGACGACACCAGTCATGTAATGGTTCGCCATCGCAAGGATCAATGCCTCTGCAACCTCTTCGGGCAGGCCAACTCGACCAAGGGGCATGCCCTTGCCGATCGCTGCCATGGTGGCGGCTTTTTTATCCCCAAAGTGGTCAAACATGGGGGTATCGATGATGCCGGGGGCGACGGCATTAACCCGTCTCGGCGCCAGCTCTTTTGCAAGCGCGCGGACAAGGCCCTCGACGGCGCAACCGGTACAAGAAACGGAGATCATGCCAGGATTACAGCGTCTTGCTGGTGTCCCTGAAACGAGGGTGATTGATGCGTTTTCGGAAAGAAAGGGCACGCCTGTGCGAACCACGTGGGTGTAACCCCAAAACTTGTCAAAGGCCGCTCTAAATTGATCATCGGTCTGGTCCATAAAGGGCGCCGTAGTTCGAGTCGCCCCAGTCGCCGCGCCAACAAGATGATCGATCGGACCCACTGAGGCAAACAGGGCTTTTAAGCCATCGGGGTCATGGGTGTCGACTTGTGAGAATTGAATCAAAGGATGCAGGGCTGCAGCTTGCGAGATCTTTTCCTGGGTTCGGCTAGCTGCCCAAACGTTTGCCCCGGCAGCTTGTGCCATGACGGCTGTCGCCAGACCAATGCCCGAGGTGCCACCAATAATAACGACGTTTTTTCCCTGCAGTGACATAAGACGGCCCTCTGAATTAAATGATTGAAGACGATAACAGCTTAATTGCAGATTTGGCAAAGCAAGCCTTGGCCTGAATGACTTGCGTGCGGTAATACAAGACAATGGCGCGGTAAGAGTATCAGTAAGTAGCTGGTTTGATCGAGGCTCAGGGGCGCGGGGTGAGTCAGGTAGGGTTCAAGTGAGCGGGGCTGATAGCTGACAAAGCGCGGTACGAAAAGCGGCTGTCGAGTGTCTAGAGAATTGGGGGCGATTCAGAAGGCTCTAAGGATGCGGTTTATAGGCGCGAGATAACCCACGGGACATGCCCGATGTTGACGTTGCGATCAACGCGCCATCCGTTTAGGTCGGACGATGGTCATATCGAGGCTTGCGGCGATTCAAGGATTGCCGAGGGTGTGGCAATTAAAGGCGCAATAAATTCGCTTGCTCCTGATTTTGAGTTGGGGCTTGCGCCAGAAAATAAAGTCAGCACACTGGATGACATATTTTTAATAGGGCTTAAGATTGGCATCGGTTGGATTGGCTCTGGTCGGATTGACGGGGTTGGTTGGGCTGCGCCATAAGGTTGTCGCTTAACGACCGCGGCGAGAACCATTGCAGCTTTAGCTGTGCGCGATGCAGCGTAGGGTTTTTGCAATTAAAAACTGGGTGTTGGCCATCGGGCCTAACTTCAGAGTGTTTCAGGCAAGCAGAGGGTGATGTTGGTGGCTAGACAATACTTAAAAGGGGCCGGTAAGTCTTTGATGCGTCTTCTGGGACTGCTCGGGCTTGTTTGGGGCAGCGGCGCCATGGCCGCGGATTCGGTCCGTGTCATCATAAAGACGACCCAAGGCGCGATCACACTTGAGCTCGATGCCAAGGCTGCGCCCGCAACGGTTGCAAACTTTTTATCGTACGTTGACCAATCGGGTTACGACAACACGATTTTTCATCGCGTGATTGAGGGCTTCATGATTCAGGGTGGTGGTCATTATCGTGACTTGGCCGAAAGCCCTTCGGGCCCGAGTCTGCGAAACGAAGCAGACAATGGGTTGCGAAATGAAGTCGGCACGATTGCGATGGCCAGGATGGCTGAAATTGATAGCGCCACCAATCAGTTCTTCATCAATGTTGCGGACAATAGGCGTTTAGATCACCAGGGCGATAGCTGCAGCCGCGAGGAAGAGGCCGCCGCAGAGGCGCGAGCAGAACGCGGTTTATTCAAGCCAAAACGGTGTAAAAGTTTCGGTTACGCGGTGTTCGGTCGTGTCATCGATGGCATGTCGGTGGTGAAAACGATTGAGCAGGTGGCAACGGTCACGCAAGCCGATTTTTTTGATGTCCCAAAAGATCCCATCACCATTCTTTCAATTAGGCGATTACCATGATGATAGACGTAAAACAGGTTTTGCGACGCGGCTCTGGCGTGCTTGCTGCGATGCTACTTGGCTTGATCTGTGGGCAGGCCTTAGGGACAACACAGCCCGAGAATGGGGCTCGCGAAGTTGTCGAGACACCAAAGCTCGTGGTGGTTATTGCGATTGACCAGTTGCGGCGGGATCGCCTGTTTGAATCGAGCGAAGCTGGATTGGGACGGCTCAAACACGCGGGAAGGGTTTTTACAGCGGGTCAATTGGCCCATGGCATTACGACGACCTGTCCCGGGCATGCCGCGATCTTGACGGGGTTAAACCCAGACGGTCATGGCTTGCCGAGTAACTCGTTTTTAGATCGCGCAACGGGCAAGGTTCAGTATTGTGTCGGCTCGGATGACCCGGGGCACCAAGTCCTCGGCGGCTCAAAGGGTCGCAGTCCCAGCAATCTTCGAGCAGACACCTTGGGCGACTGGCTGAAGGCCAAAAATCCGGCGCATCGGGTCTTTGCGGTTTCGGCGAAGGACCGTGCCGCGATTACCCTTGCGGGGGTAAACCCGGATGGGGTGTATTGGTATGACGTAGCGCAAGGTCGATTCACAACCAGTGGCTACTATCAGGACCAGTTGCCACAGTACCTTTTGGCTTTTAATGGCGAGGACCCCGCCGTTGACGGGTTTATGCGCGGGTTTCCTGAGCGCTGGACGCATGCCGCTAATGGCGTGCGCGCCGACGATTATGAGGGCGAAGATACTCGGTATGAAAACGTGAGTGGACACCCGCTTCGGGACGGCGCGTTTGAGGACATTGCAAAACAGGTTTACGCGTCACCCTTTGTTGATGAAGCCACGATGGCGTTGGCACAGTTAATGGTGACTGAAGAGGCCTTAGGCCAAGGTCCTGCACTGGATCTGTTATCAATCAGTTTGTCCGCGACCGATACGGTCGGTCACTTGTACGGGCCCAGAAGCGCGGAGGCCGCCGATGCGCTGGCTCGAGTGGATGAGATGCTCGGGGCATTTTTCAGCGTGCTCGATGAGCGGCTAGGCGCTGATCACTATTGGGTGGTATTGACGGCAGACCATGGTGTTGCAGAATTGCCGGAGTGGACTCAGGAAACGAATTCGCTGAGTTGTCCCTCTGATACCGGTAGGCTGACGCCGCAGGCGCTTTATCTTGGCTTGAATTGGCATCTCTACAAGACCTTTACCTGGCCATTTGGGGATCCTAGACGTTTGCTTTCTCTTGAAGGCGGACATCTGTATGTTCCGGAAGCGGGCTTGTCAGAATTCGGATTAACCCGGTCCGCGGTGGTGACCGAGGTGATTTCCTATCTTGAATCAAAGCCTGAAATCGAAAAAGTCTGGCGGGTCGAGGCACTGGCCAACGCCTCGGGTGAGCTGGCAGTGTCGATGCAGCGCAGCATCGTGCCGGATCGAATGGGGGACATTCTGGTCCAAATGGGTGAAGGCTGTTTGGTGGACGAACTCGGCACAACCCATGGTTCGCCGCACAACTATGATCGGGATATTCCGATCGTGTTCTATGGCGCGGGCATTGAGCCTGGCAATGTTCCTGGGCCCGCTTATAGCATCGATATCGCGGCAACGCTTGCGCATTATCTGGGCGTTGAGCCGAGCACGCCACTCGATGGCGTTGTGCTGAATCTAACGCGGGAATCACGACGCCAATCTGAGCGTGTGGAATAGGCCCGCTCGAGCGGTCTAGACAGACCCGCACGCGCGGAGGATGATGGCTTGATCCATGAAAGCTTTGATCCATGAAAGCTTTCATCGATGACAGCTTTGATTCATAAAAGCTTTTGTCCATTGAAAAGGAGGCAAACCGATGCAGGTTCAATCGCTAACCCCACATTTAGGGGCCACCGTGCAGGGGATTGATTTATCCGAGCCTATGAGCGAGGCGGCCTTTCAGGCGCTCAAGGCGGTTTATCTGGACTACTCGGTGCTGGTTTTTCCGGATCAGGCGTTATCCCAAGCGCAGCATAAAGCCTTTGCGAGCCGGTTTGGCGCGTTGCACACCCACCCGATGCATGCCCGACAGCAGAAGGGCGATCCGCACATTTTACGGGTCGCAACCAATGCTCAATCAGCCTATACCGCAGGCGAAGGCTGGCATACCGATGTGACGTGCGATGCGCTACCGCCTCAATGCTCGCTACTGTATGTCACAGAGACCCCAGGTAATGGTGGCGGGGACACGATGTTTGCTGATATGTATCTCGCTTTTGAGTTGCTCTCGGATCCGATGAAGCAGTTTTTATCCGGGCTTACCGCAGTGCACGATGGTGCTTTGCCTTATGTCGGGGCTTATAAATCTGTGCCACCAGAAGGTGGTTATCCCAGGAATGAGCATCCTGTTATTGTTCAGCACCCTGAGACCGGTCGAGCGGTGCTCTATGTGAACAGCGGTTTTACCAGTCGCATCAGAGGCTTAAGCGCCCGGGAGAGCGATGCGCTGTTACAGTTCCTGTTTCGTCATATCGACAGTACGCCAAAGCTAACAGCACGGGTTTCCTGGTCGCCGAATACCTTGGTGCTCTGGGATAATCGCTGCACCCAGCATCATTCTGTATGGGACTACTATCCGAGCAGTCGCTATGGTGAGCGGGTATCGGTGATTGCGAATGAGAGACCCCTAGCCTATCAGGGGTTGTCTGACGCGGCCGGATAGCGCATGAAGACCTGCAAGCCTTCCCAGAAGGCGGCATAAAATTGGCGGCGCCGTTGCGAGGATGCGGGTGCCGGTTACCCCAGGGTCGCCGGCCCCGATCCCTTAGTGCGATGCAATCCCTTTAATTTAATGGGTAAGCTTTGTTTGACGGCGCAGTCTGATGGGCCATTTGCAGGTTCTTCAGTCAATCGCATCTTAGGTTAAATCGCATTACCTAAACCGAGTCGGTCAAAGCTGTCGTTGAGACAATGCCCGGTTTTGCTTACGATTCCATAAGCCCGTAGACCCTTGCCGCGGTGCCGTAAAACAACTGGTCTTTGATGTCGAGTGAATAGTCTGTTGCGATTTTCTTCAACCCGTTATACAGCGTGTTGTAGCTGATAGAGCGTTTATCGACTGGAAAATTACTTTCGAACATACAGCGATCTGAACCAAAGCAGTCGATCATATGGTGATAATACCGAGCTTGAGCTGAGACAAACTCGTCACTGCTGGCCGGTCGGTCGCGTTCACTCCAGCCAAAGCCATTGTCCGGCATGGCAAGACCGCCGAGCTTTGCAACCACATTGGGGCAGGTTTTAGCTAAAACAGCCATGTCCCGTTGCCATTGCGCAAAAATGGTCTCGCGTTGATGTTTAAAGGGTCCAACGCCAAGCGGTGTACCGAAATGATCCAGAACCATCAACGTTTCAGGGCAGGCCTGTGCAAGGGCTATAAAATCTTGGTTTTGATAATGATAATGCCAGGTATCGAAGGTTAAGTTTTGTCTTCCAAGTTCCTGTACGCCGCGTCGATAATCTGGATCCTGATAAAGATCCTTAGGCGCCCGGCCGGGAATGGTCAGGGTTTCGGGGTAAAGCGCATGCGCCCCCGCATGCCGGATTCCGCGAAACAAGCCTTGCCCCATTGCGCGATGTTGGTCCAAGAGCCGAACGAGGGTCGCCGTCGGCAACCTGAGATCGACTCTGCCAACAATGCCTGCGATGGTGGCTTGCCCAGAATCGTCCCGACTGCGTTCGGCTTGCTTTGCGACAAATGCCGTTTCGCCCAGCGAGCGCGCTTCCTCTGGGCCATCGGGATGATACTCAGCCCCGCATTCTACGAAAACCGTCATCATGACCTTGTGTCCGGCGCTGGTATCTTGCCAGAGGTCCTGAATTAAATAGTCGTCCTCAGGTCGACGCCATAGATGATGATGCGGGTCAATAATCCTTTGATCCGGATCGATGGGGGTCTCGATCACCTGATTCAACCAGACTTGTGCGGGATTTTGATCGACCATGGTCTATCTTCCTTGGGATAAGATTTGTTGGATCAGCTTTTCTTGAGCGTATCGTCAGCGCGGCATCAAAACAAACACAAAGCACGGCCTGCCGCGCCCCAAAAATGGGTTAAACCCAGTTATACTCTTGGCTTTTCCGTGACCAGTTAAAAGGAGCGTTTGTGAAAGGATCAGTACATTATGAAGTGCGTGGCGCATCTGCGCTGTTGAGCATCGATAACCCGCCCGTTAATCCTTTGTCATCCGGGGTCCGCCAAGGTTTGTTCGACGGCATGACCCAAGCTTTGGCCGATGATGACATCAAAACGATCGTTGTGACCGGTTTAAATCGAGCCTTTATCGCTGGCGCGGATATTAGTGAGTTTGGTGCCGCGGCATCCGAAGGCGCTGGGTTAAATCAGGTTCTAGATTTGATGGAAAGCAGCACAAAGCCAGTGATCGCCGCGATCAACGGAACCGCTTTTGGCGGTGGTTTAGAAGTGGCTTTGTGTTGTGATTATCGCGTTGCCTTGGCAACCGCGCCTTTGGGCTTGCCAGAAGTCAAATTGGGGCTATTGCCGGGGGCTGGCGGAACCCAGAGACTGCCAAGACTGATTGGTGCCGAGGCCGCAATTCCAATGATCATCTCCGGTAATCCGGTGCCGGCACCGGCTGCGCTCAAGATGGGGATTGTTGATCAGGTGGTTGATGACAATGTTGTTGAGGCCGCACTCGCCTTTGCCGCCGATCTCCTAACCCAAGGCAGCCCGACTCGAAAGATAAGAGATTTGTCGGATAAAGTCCTTGCTGATCGTAATCAGCCCGATTTGTTCACCAAAGCGGCGGCCAATTTGGATAAGACCCATCGGGGTCAATTTGCTCCGGCTCAGATCCTGAAATGCATTGAGGCGGCAGTCACTTTGGATGACTTCGACGCTGGCATGGCGGTCGAGCGAACGTGCTTTGCCGCTTGTTTGGGCGACCCGCAACGAGAGGCCTTGATCCATATCTTTTTTGCAGAACGCGCAGCCAATAAAATCCCTGGGTTATCCAAGGATATGCCGCTAATTGATGTTCAAAAAGCCGCAGTCATTGGGGCCGGCACGATGGGTGGCGGTATCGCGATGTGTTTTGCCAATGCTGGCATTGCGGTGCAGCTCCATGACAATGATCCAGAAGGCTTAAAACGAGGCCTAAAAGTCATCGAAGGAAATTATGCCAGAACCGTGGCGAAGGGCCGTCTGTCTCAGGCTGCCATGGATCAGCGTATGGCGCTGATTGAACCTGCCGACAGTCTAGAGGCGTTCGACCAAGCGGATGTTGTGGTTGAGGCGGTTTATGAAAATCTGGACCTAAAGAAAGAAATCTTCGCGAAATTGGATGGCATTATGAAACCTGGCGCTTTGCTTGCCAGTAACACCTCAGGCCTGGATATTGACGCGATCGCGGCGAGCACAAGCCGTCCGGAATTTGTTTGTGGCATGCATTTTTTCAGCCCTGCGAATGTGATGCGCTTGCTTGAGGTCGTTCGGGGTGCGAAGTCGTCACCCGAAGCGCTTGGCACCGCTATGGCGCTGGGCAAACGGCTCGGTAAAGTGAGTGTCATGGCCGGCAATTGCCCGGGTTTTATCGGTAATCGCATGATTGGTGGCTACTCTCGTCAGGCGAACCTCATGATTCTCGAAGGCGCAAGCCCTGAGCAGGTTGACGCGGTGATTTATAACTTTGGCCTCGCTATGGGGCCGTTCGCGATGGCGGATATGGTGGGTCTGGATCTGGGCTGGCGTGCCAGAAAAATGCGCGGTGGCTCGAATGATATTACTGCTCGTATTCCCGATGCGCTGTGTGAGATGGACCGGTATGGCCAGAAAAACGGCTTAGGATACTACCGGTATGAAAACGGTGATCGAACGCCGGTGGTCGACCCGATTGCGATGGAGGTGATCGAGCGCGTTTCCGAGAATTTAGGCTACCAGCGTAAGAATTTTTCTGATGAAGAGATTCTCAAGCGTTGTATCTACCCGCTGGTGAATATCGGCGCGCAATTGTTAGACGAAGGTCATGCGTTACGGGCCGGCGATATTGATACGGTCTACGTCAATGGTTATGGCTTTCCTAACCATGTTGGTGGTCCGATGTGGTTTGCCGATGCCCAAGGACTCGGCAGCGTTCTGGCCGATATTCAGCGGTTTTACACCGAAACGGGAGATGAGGCTTGGAAGCCTGCACCATTGCTGGAACGACTCGTGGCAGAAGGAAAGACCTTTGCGTCATTGGATCAGTAAGACGACGTGTTTGATCTTATGCGTCTGCCCTTGATTCCTGCAGCCTTAGGTCAATCGGTTATTCGGTTCCGGCACTTGGTTGTGCGGCCGCTATCGCCTTGGCAAAAGGTTGTCTACGGGCTCGCGGCTGCAATTTTGGTGCTGCTGGGCCTGATCGGTTTAGTTCTGCCGGTGCTCCCAGGGCTGGTTTTTTTAGCGCTGGCTGCTGGGCTGCTGGCGCGGATCTCCCCGCGGTTTGGTTATTGGTGGTATCAAAAGCCGCTGGTGCAACGATTTACGCGGAAGCAGCAACAGCTAAAAAACGCCTGGTCTGGTGTTTGGCGGGGATCATTGAGGTGGACTCGGGCAATGGTTGCAAGTGTGGCGCAGGATTTGCTTCGCGGTTGCGGGCGGTTGGTGGTCGTCATTGGCAGATGGTTTGGGAAACAGGTGCGTTGGGTTTTGGGATACTGGGCCCGTAGATGAACCGGTTGGCCCGATGTTTTTTCGCGTTATGGATGTCTCCCTTCGGCAGGTGATTAGATGGATTTTTCGGTAGAACAAACTTATTTTGAATTGTGGCAAAAACACTTTGATGCAACGCTTGCACCAAAGGATTGGCTGGCTGCCTCTGGCGCCCTAGCAGGCTCCCTGTCGGAGGTTTTTATGGCCGGATATCAGACGGCGATGCGGTGTCAGTTTGGGATTAATGATTCGGCTTGGGCTGCTTTTTGCGTTAGCGAAGGGGCCGATGGCTTACCACCTGTTGAGCTAGATGATGCCGGGCTTTTAACCGGTGTCAAAACATGGGTTGCAGCGGCGTCGGTTGTAACGTCTTTTTGGGTAAAAGTGGGTCGGGGCAGTGAAGCGTTTTACGTCGTGTTACCGCGCGAGACCAAAGGGCTGAGTTTAACCCTTAATCGCAATGAAGGTTTTCTACCAGAGTTGTGTATCGGCCGGTTACAGCTTGAAAAAGTCTCACCGCCTGCCCCTCAAGTCGTCTCTAAGGCCGAGCTCAAACAATTCCCTAAGCTCGAAGCCAGTTGCATCTTGATTGCGAGCCTGGGTTATTTTGCAAGCCAGGGGTTTACCTGGGCATCAGACGCCCTTGTACGCCATAGCGGGCCCGTTATTGATCAGCGAAGCGATGCAGCGCTCGCAGCGCTTGCCTTGGACTTGCAAACATTCATTAAAGGCGCGCCGGAGCTGTCTGTAAAGCTACCCGGTTGGGATCGTGATCGGCGTTTAATCGAGATGTACCTCGGCATGCTTTTGAAGCAACCGAGCGAACGTTAGGACTGCCCTGGTAAATCAGCGGCAAGACGCTTGGCTAGGCGTTTAAGGAACACCTGCATGACCCGCTTGGCTTGTAGGTCCCCTGCGCTTTCGGCAGCGGCGATACCGATGCGCAAGGTTTCCGTGGCGTCAATAAGGTTGTCCCGATCCTTTTGAACTTGCGCGAGCTGTTGGTAAGCCGCGGTATACGTTGGATCAAGCGCAAGGCAGCGTTTGAGGTGTTCCTCGGCTTGGATAAGATGATCATCCGGCTCCTCTTTGAGATAAGCCGAGGCCAAACCAAACCGCAGGAGCGCTGAATCTTGGCCTTTGTTGAGGAGTGCCGTGAGTGCGGTAATGTTGGGCATCAGGACTGTCTTTGAGAACCTTTTAAAAGAATAGTCTAAACACTGGATTGACGCATTAAGATTAAAGTTACCGATTAGGTAATGGGTGAAGGAGACAAAAAGATGCGACATCAGGTGAGTCAAGACCCGCAGCGCTTCCGGCCTGAAGTCCTGGCATTAAATAATGACAATACGCCGCATGTGAATGCTTTGAGCGAACAAGCGCTCGATGCGCTGATTGCGCAAGCGGCGTCGTTTCGGGTTATGACCAATCAAGACAATACCTTGTCGGGATTCGTGCTCCTGCTGCGCGAAGGACAAGCCTATGAAAGTCTTAACTACCGATGGTTTTCTGAGACCTTTGAAGCATTTCTTTATGTCGACCGGATTATTGTTGCGCCGCATTGTCGCGGTGAGGGTGTGGCGCAAGCATTGTATGACCATGCGATCGGTTTGGCGCGAGCAATGGCGGTCCAAAATCTGACCTGTGAAGTGAATTTGGCGCCGCCTAATCCTCGATCTTTAGCGTTTCATCATGCCCAAGGCTTTCAAGAAATGGCGCAACAAATGACGGATGGTGGTTTGAAGCGCGTCTCGCTGCTGCGGAAGACCGTTGATGCTTGAACGCTATCTTGGACAAATCGCGGTTGTGGTGGCGCTGTTAATGGGCGGGGCATACTGGCGAATGCAAGATCCAGAACAGCCGGTTGTCGAGGTGATCGAAGCTGCGGCGCCGGTTGTGGCGCCAGTCCGCACGCGAGTCGATGCGGTTATGACAAAGTGCGTTCGCAAAGGACCAACCACGAGGGTCGAAGGCCTTGTGCGGAATCTTGGTACGCTTCATGTTACCCGCGTGACGGTTCAAAGCATCTGGAAGCGGGGTGATGGCTCGGTCGTCGATACGGGACTGATTTATGCCATCGGAGAGGATCAAACATTGGCGCCTGGCGAGGATGCGATGTTTTCGGATACAACAGATCTAAGAGGGGTTGAGCGGTGTAATGTTCGGGCTCTGGACTGGTGGTCTGATGAGTAAAGTGATGCGGCCGTCTATGCGTCGCGCAGTACAAAAGCGGGGCAGTGCTGGTGGCGGTGCTGAGTCGTCTGCTATGACGCCTGGCATTACGATCTCATCGAAGATCGCATCGAAGATTTCATCGAAGATCTCATCGTAGATCTCATGTTAGAAGATCCCATGCTAGATGCCCTCACAGAAGCTGAAATCCAAGCCTATCAAAGCCAAGGTTTTATCCTGCGTCGGAGCGTATTTTCGAGAGTGGAAATTGAGCAGTTTAATGCGGCGATTGATCGATTGGCGGCCGATGTCATCGCGCAAAGCCATGAAGGCCAAGAATACCGTATCGATGGTCGTCGATTTGTCGATTTAGACAACCAAACCTTACAGTTTGAGCCTGCGCCATTTGAGCAGGATTTAAGGGTTTTAGAGCCGGCTCACCCGCTCTCCAGCGCGGTACTGACACTTTTGAAAGATACGCGGTTGGTGCAGCCGATGCAGGTATTGACGGGCAGTGATCACGTATCGCTTTGGACCGATAAGATTAATTTTAAACGGCCGGGTGGATCCGAGTTCGGTTGGCATCAAGACGCGCCCTATTGGATGCACGATGCCGCCCACCTGACACAATTGCCGAATGTGATGGTAACCCTGGATGATGTCGTGCCGGGTTCTGGCGGATTTCGAGTGGTTCAAGGCAGTCATCAAGCAGGCATTCATGCTGCTCGGAATGATGGTACTCAGCTTGAGGGTTTTTACACCCATGACGATGCCGTTGATGTCTCGCAAGTCGTTGAGTTTAACGAGCCTGCTGGTAGTGCTATTTTCTTCGATCCCTTTTTGATTCATGGCTCGGCGCGCAATGAATCAGGCAAGCGAAGGCGCGCGCTGATTGCCACCTATCAGCCGGCTAATCTGCCAACCCTTAAAACCAAGCAGGTTGTGAACCTGGGGTGATTGCGCGAAACAAGTCCACCGCAGGCCGACTTCAAATCAATTTTTGGCTGAGTGCCGTAAGATTGATTGTGGGCGGGCGATGACCGTCAAATTTAAGGATCATGATGAAAGCTGTACCGGACGTCGACCCTCAACCCGCGAAAGTGCTGCGGCTCGTGCTTGGCGATCAGTTGGATGCCCATCACAGCTGGTTCGATCAGGTTGATCCGGACGTCGTCTATGTCATTGCTGAATTGCCGCAAGAGCAGCACTATGTTCGACATCACATACAAAAAACGGTGGCATTCTTTCTGGCGATGGCGCGCTTTGCAGACAGGGTGCGGGGCATGGGTCATAGCATTCGTCATTTTGATTTAGATCAAGCCGCCCCGTTCCAATCTCTGACAGCATTGCTTGAGCATTGCGCCGCCGCGCATCAAGCGCCCCGAGTCGAATATCAATTGCCGGATGAGTACCGCCTGCGCCGTCAGCTCGCGGATTGGCAGCCCGATGGTGTTGAGGTTGTCGCCGTCGAGTCAGAACACTTTTATTTGACCGAGCAGGCTTTAAAACGGCAGTTTAAAGCAGGTTCAGCGCATCGTTTAGAGCCGTTCTATCGCAAGATGCGCACGTCTTTTGACGTGCTCATGAAGGATGGGTCACCTGTCGGCGGACAATGGAATTTCGATAAGCACAATCAAAAAGCCTTGCCCAAAGCCGTGACGGTCCCGGCGCCATTTCTGTTTCAGAATGAGATTGGTGAGATTCAGGCTCGGTTAGACCGACATGGGGTCGAAACCCTGGGTCAGATTGGCAGCCATCTCCTTTGGCCCGTTGACGAAGCGCAGGCCGAGGCGCTGTTGGTCGATTTTTGCCAGCGCTTGTTGCCTAATTTTGGGCGGTATCAAGATGCGATGACCCATCGCGGGTGGTCTTTATTTCACTCCAGACTGTCGTTTGCTTTAAATACCAAACTGCTGAGACCCCAACGAGTGGTTGCCGCGGCGGTAGCAGCCTTTGAGCTGCCTGGTTCAGAAGTTGGCTGCGCTGAGGTCGAGGGCTTCGTGCGACAAATCTTGGGCTGGCGAGAATTTGTACGGGGGCTTTATTGGGCGAATATGCCGGACTACGCAGCCCGTAATGCGCTCAATGCCACGATGGATTTGCCGAGCTTTTATTGGACGGGGGATACCCGCATGGCCTGTCTGAAGCAGGCGATCGATCAATCCCTTGAATTCAGTTATGCCCACCACATTCAGCGCCTGATGGTCACGGGCAATTTCGCACTGATGTTGGGCGTTGATCCGGATCAAGTAGACGCCTGGTACTTGGGCATCTATGTGGATGCGATTGAATGGGTTGAAATGCCGAATACGCGAGGCATGAGCCAGTTTGCGGATGGCGGTTTGGTTGCCTCCAAACCCTACATTAGCTCCGGTAAGTACATTCAACGCATGAGCGATCATTGTGGCGATTGTGCCTATGACGTCACGGCTCGAACGGGCGAGCTGGCGTGTCCTTACAACGTGTTGTACTGGGACTTTCTTGGCCGGCATAGCGATCGGTTTGGGCGGAATCCTAGAATGCGGCTGATGATGAACCATTACGAGAAGATACCGGCAGTCGAACGTGATGCGATCCACACGGCCGCACAAGCGTTACGAGCATCATTGGCCTAGAGCCAGAGCGGTGACCGATGCTCGACTTTGCGGTGAAGAGTGGTTTTACCCCGTTAGGGGATCCAAGCCGGCAAGGGACGCAGGGTAAGGGTGAAATGGCCATCCGGCACCACTGGTTTCGGCGCGCTCGTCCCGAAAGCTCAGTCCGCGACACAGACCCGGTTGCGCCCGGTGTTCTTGGCTTTATAGGCGGCAGCGTCTGCTCTTTGGCGCAGCGAGACCAACGCCTCACCAACGTGGCTTAGGGCTATGCCAAGACTTGCGGTTAATTGTCTGTTCTCACCGAGGTCAATACTCGCAATCACTAAACGGATTCTATCTGCAAGCGCAAAGACAGCCGGTTCGTCCAGCTGATCCACCACGACCTCGAACTCTTCTCCGCCGGTCCGGCTGATCACCTTCACCTCACCTTGGAACCCGTTCACGGCCGAGGCGATCGCTTGTAACGCTAGGTCGCCAAAGGCATGGCCGTGGACATCATTGACGTGTTTGAAGTGATCGATATCAATGGCAATCACCGCAACCGATTCCTTATCGTTGTTGCGGGTTTTAAGTAAGTTAGCCAGCGCTCGCATGTGGTAACTGCGATTATAAAGGCCGGTCAGCGGGTCGCGATTCGCAAGGTCGTTGGTGAGTCGTACAAACTGAAAGACGACGAGCGCTAGGATCACTTCACCCGTGAACGTCAGGCCATCGCCGATCCACCACCAAACCGGTGAAGCATTAAAAAAGATCCCTGTGGCAGCATCCAATAAATTACCGGTTTGCAGCGCGAATAAGCCAAGCAGAACCGCACGGCGTTCGGCGAGAGAGACCTTTATCAAGGTTGCGGCAACAAACATCACGAAAACGGATAAAAAGGATGCCGCTTCAAAACCGACCTGATCCAGTTCAAATCGGTAGCCGCCCGAACTCGTTAACAAATGACCAATCAGAAGCCCGGTGAGGACCAAGTTTGCTAGCACCAAGAGCAAAGCTCGATCACGTCGAGCAAATTTGATCTGCAATTCCGGTTGTGTCTCTAATGCCATGAATTTCTGTTTAGACCTATTGGTTCCAAAGGCGTGCTTGGTATGCGCGGTAAATGGATTTGACCTGAGTCGATGCAGCCTTGGTACAATGTTAACAGCACAATGTGTTAATGCCACCCAAACTAGGTTTTTTTCATGATTACAGTCCCTGCTGTGCAGCGCGCAATTTATGAAACGGCGGATTACGTCATTGATGACGATCCGCCGATCGTGTTTCAAATTGGGGTGATTCATCAGGGGTTGGCGCTGCTGCTAGCCAGTTTCAACGCGCAGTCTGCTTGTTTGATTTCGGCATCCAATCCGCTTGGCCAAATACTGACCGAAGATGAGAATCTGGATCGTCGAATGCAATTATTATCAAAAATTGAGCAGGCTAGATTAAATTATTTTGTCGCACGACATGAAAATGCCGTGCAGTCTTGGGCGCAGGATTGTTATCTGGTATTTGATTTAGGCGCCCTGGCGGCCAGCCGCTGGGCGCAAGAGTTTGATCAATTCGCCTGGGTTGATATTCCGCCCAATGGTTGTGCGAGTGTCATCTTCTCGGATTAACCTGGCCGTGTGATTCGGTGTCATTGGGCCGGCTGAACCCCTAGCAGGACACTATCCTTAAAACAGGTGATTCAGGAAATTTTGGGTCGCCAATTCTTGCGCTGCACTGAGCATGATCTATCCAACAGCACCGAGGCATTGATTGAACGCCATGAATCTAATGGCGAGGCTGCCGCGTACATAAATTAAGTTCAAACGATCGTTTAAATACAAGGTGGCACGCCGTATGATTCGGGGCGAGGGGCAAATTCAAATTGCCGCCAAATCCGGGATGCGGCCCCCAGCCCGGTTTATGATGGTCCATCGCGAGCAGGACGCAAAGTATGAGTGTAAATAGCGCCAGAAAGCCGCGGGAAGTCCGCTGTGAAACGAAGGACACTCAGACGCGTTTGTTGAATGCAGCCGAGGCATTGTTCATCGATGCCGGTTATGCTGGGATGTCGGCTCGGGGCATCGCTGACAGGGCTTGCGTGAATATCGCAGCGATGGCTTACCACTTTGGTTCCAAGCAAGGTTTGTTAGAAGCGGTACTGATTCGCCGCATAGCGCCGATCAACACGTCCCGCCGACGGCGTCTAGAGGCCGTTCATGAACGACGGGCCGAATCCATTAGGGCCATTCTTCATGCGTTTTTATGGCCCGTTTTTTTTAATGAGCATGAAGCGCCCGCCCGACGCCTTATGGGCCGTGTGATGACAGAGCCGGCTGAGGTCATTGAACCCCTGCTAAATCTTGGTTTTAGCGACGTGATCGAGCAGTTCGTTGTGGCTGCGGCAGCTTGTTTCCCAAAGCAAGATCGGGCCCTGATTGTCCAGAAATTTTCGTTTGTTGTGGGGGCCTTGAATTTGACGGTGCTGCGACCTTCGGAGCATATTTTTGGGCCGGCGCCAGCAGCCGAGGTTTCGTTTGACCGGTTACTTAATTTTTCGGTAGATGGTTTCCAACAATGGCCATCGCTTAGTGATGTTAATAAGGATATGGCATGATTTCGATCGCCCGTTTAAAACCCGTTTTAGCCCCGGTTATCGTGGCTGGATTGGGGTTCGTGTTGTTTTTCATTTTAATATCAACCGGACCAAAACTGGATTCCAGGCCGCCAGCACCGATAAAACCGCTGGTGCAAAGCCAAGTGGTCGAGATGCAGGCTTTGCAGTTAACTGCTGGCGCTTTTGGCACTGTCGAGCCGCGCAGTGAAACTGATTTAGTCTCCGAAGTATCCGGTCGCATTGTCAGCACGGCGCAAGGCATGGTGACAGGCGGATTTTTTGACGTCGGTGAAGTCCTATTCGAGGTGGACCCCAGCGATTATAAAATTGCGTTGGAACTGGCGAGCGCGGCGCTTGCCAAAGCGGCGAGTGCAGTCAATTTTGCGCAGAAGGACTATGACCGGCAGCTCGACTTGAAGCAACGTCAGTCCGCCAGCCAAGCGCTCGAGGATGAGGCGTTAAAGCGCCTACAGTTCGCCAAGGCGGGCTATCGAGAAGCGGCCGCTCGATTGGAAGGCGCTCAGCGAGACCTGACGCGGACGCGAGTGGTCGCGCCCTATCAAGGCCGGGTGCGCAGCGAAAAAATCGATGTGGGCCAATATGTTTCGAAGGGCGTGGCGGTTGCAAAGCTCTATGCGACTGATTACGCCGAAGTCCGTTTGCCGATACAGGATCAAGAACTGGCGTATTTAGACGTGACATTATCGGAGCAAGGCATTGCCGAGACCGAGCGGCCCAAAGTCTCATTGAGTGCTAATTTCGCCGGTGAGATGCAACGTTGGGAAGGCGAGATTGTCCGGACGGAAGGCGAGATTGACGCGGTGACCCGCATGGTGAATTTGGTTGCCCGAATCAAAGCACCCTACCAAACACGTGCTGGCGGGACGCCTTTGGCGGTCGGACTCTTTGTGGAAGCCGAAATTTTGGGCCGAAAGCTGCCGGGCGTTGTGAAACTGCCTCGAACGGCACTTCGAGGGGACAGTTCAGTGTTTTTGATCGATGCGGAACAGCGGCTTCGCCTGGTGAGCGTCAATGTCGTTCGACGAGAGGGGGATTGGGTTTTGATTGGTGATGGTTTGTCGGATGGCGACCGAGTCTGCTTGTCCGCGATGGATGATGCCGTCGAGGGGATGCAGGTTCGTATTGTTGAAACCTTGGCTGAGGTGAGCCTGCGATGAAAACGATTATTGCTTGGTTTGCTGAAAATCATATTGCCGCCAACTTGCTCCTCATTTTGGTGGTCCTCTTTGGCGCCTCGGCACTGCTGACGATGCCTCAAAAATCTTTTCCGGACATCGACGTCCCAATCATTACGGTGTCGGTTTTGTACCTCGGTGCGGCGCCAGAAGAGGTTGAGCAGGGCGTATGCGTGCGCATTGAAGAAGAGTTGGAGGGCGTTGAAGGCGTGAAGGAAATCCGGTCCGCCGCCAACGAGGGGATCTGTACGGTGTCGGTTGAACTGTTTGAGGACACCGATAAATCGAAAGCGCTGGATGACGTCAAAAATCGCGTCGATGCGATTGATACCCTCCCAACGGAGACAGAAAAGCCCATCATTAATTTGATTACGAGTGTCCGAAGCGTGATGGACATTGCGATTACGGGACCGAAAGATGAACGTGCGCTGAAGGTGCTTGGGCAACGCGTTCGCGACGATATTGCGGCATTGCCGAGTATTACGCAGGTTGCGTTGATCAATACGCGACCGTATGAAGTGTCGGTCGAGGTGTCTGAGGCTTCTTTGCAGCGCAATGGGTTGACCTTGGATCAAGTCGCGAGCGTGATTCGACGTCAATCGTTAGATGTTCCGGGTGGGGCAATCAAAACCACTGATGGCGAGATTCTATTGCGAACCCAAGGCCAGGCTTATAGCGGTGAGGAGTTTGAAAATTTACTCTTAAGCAGTGATTCGGACGGCCGTCGAGTGTTTTTGAAAGATGTTGCAACCGTCTCGGATGGGTTCGAAGACACCGATCAAGCCTTGCGCTTTGATGGGGATCCGGCTGCGATCATTCGAGTGTCTCGGGTCGGCGACCAAGATATTCTGAAGATCACTGAAGAGGTGAATCGTTATTTAGAAACGGCCTCGGGTAGCTTGCCAGAGGGCGTCACGCTGACAGTGTGGAACGATAATTCCAGATTACTTCGAGATCGCCTGAGTACTTTGCTCGATAGTGCGCGTCAGGGCTTTCTGATGGTCTTGATCTTACTGGCCTTATTCTTGCGGCCGAGGCTCGCCTTCTGGGTGAGTATTGGCGTGCCGGTGGCGTTTTTGGGCGCTTTATATTTAACAAACTATCTTGGATTGTCCATCGATGGGATCTCATTGTTTGGCTTCATCCTCGTGCTCGGCATTATGGTGGATGACGCGATTGTGGTGGGGGAAAATGTCTTCGCCGAGCAACGAAAGAGCCGGACGCTGCTCGAAGGCGCGGTGCTCGGGACGCAGAAAATATCAGTGCCGGTTATCTTTGGGGTGCTAACAACGATCTGCGCCTTTGTGCCCATGTTGCAGGGGGTCGGGACCTCTGGGCAAATCGGCGCGGTGATCGCAACGGTCGTGATTTGCTGCTTGATTTTTTCCTTGATTGAATCTCAATTGATACTGCCGGCACACTTAGGTCACCAAGATGTCAAAACCGAAGCAGGAGAAATCTATCTCTTGATGGTGCCCGTCGTGGGGATCTTATTGTTGGAATTTGCCTGGGATGTTTCAAGTTATATTGGACTCGCAGTTGCCGTGGTGTCTGTCATGATCCTGCTGCATGCTTTCTCCTTGTCGCAAGGTATTGCGACGCGTCTGGTGCGTGCCCAAGAACGGTTTTCCGAGTCGGTTGAAGCCTTTATCAATACGCGCTTTCGCCGGTTGGTCGCGCGAGCCGTCTCCGCAAGATACACAACCCTCGCTTTGGCCTTCGTGTTTTTCTTGTCTGGCTTGGGCGTCATTGGTAGTGGGCGATTGCCTTTCTCGTTTTTTCCGCCGCTGGCGTCTGATCAAGCGATCGCGCAGTTGACGATGCCTTTGGGGACTTCGGCCGCCGTAACGGCGGATGCGGTGCTCTACCTTGAGCAGTCTGCTGAGGCGCTTGCCGAGGGGCTTGCGGCACAGTTCCCGGATGCGCCGCCCGTGACGCACATTTTATCGGCAGTGGGTAATCAGCCATCCAGTCGTGGTGGGGGTGGGCCGGGTGGTTCGGGTGGGGGCAGCTCCGGAGGCGGCCATTTAGGTGAGGTGACCTTGCAGCTCACACCGAGTCAGGCGCGTACGCTGGATACCAGAACGATTGCCAATCTTTGGCGTGAGCAGGCCGGCTCAATTCCTGGGGCGGTTGAGTTGAAGTTCAATAGCTCGTTGTTCACGGTAGGCAATGCAATTGATATTCAGTTGTCGGGCGAGAACGTCGGTGAGCTTCGGGAAATCGCCGCGGCGTTGCGGCTGAAACTCTCGAGCTATCCGGGCGTCATCGATATTACCGATTCGTTTCGTTCGGGCAAGCAAGAACTCAAGTTATCGATGAAACCCGAGGGCGATGCAGCGGGTTTATCACTCGCACAATTGGCCAGCCAGGTTCGACAGGCCTTTTATGGTGAGGAGGCGCAGCGCATTCAAAGAGGCCGAGACGATGTACGGGTGATGGTGCGTTATACCGACTCTGAACGGCGCAGTGTTGGCGCACTTGACCGGATGCGGGTCCGAACGCCGGCCGGTTCAGAGATTCCCTTTAGCACGGTTGCAGAGGCGGATCTTGGACGCGGATATGCGAGTATTAACCGCACGGATGCCCGTCGGGTTGTGAGCGTCACAGCGGATGTCGATCGGAGTGTCATTACAGCCGAGGAGGTGCTGAGTGATCTGAGCCGCGGTTATCTCAATGACCTGTTAAAAGATCATCCAAGGGTCGCGCTCAGTCTTGAGGGCGAGCAACGCCAGAGCGGTGAATATTTAGTGAGTTTGGTGTTTCCATTTTTAATCGCCTTGTTTGTGATCTATGCGCTGCTGGCCATTCCACTGCATTCCTATACTCAGCCGCTCATGATCATGAGCGTCATCCCCTTTGCCTATGTTGGAGCGATTTGGGGGCACCAAATTATGAAGCAGTTTGACCTCGTTGCGGGTATCGCCATGATGTCGATTCTAGGAATGATTGCGGCCGCGGGGGTTGTGGTGAATAGCAGCTTGATTTTAACCTACACGGTAAACAGGTTGGTGTCGGAAGGCGAAGCTTTAGATGATGCGGTGGTCAATGCGGCCGTGACCCGCTGCCGGCCGATTATTCTCACCTCACTCACCACGTTTGTTGGCCTGATGCCGCTGATGTTCAATACCAGCGTACAGGCGCAGTTCCTAGTACCAATGGCTGTGTCCCTTGCATTCGGCGTCACGTTTGCAACGGTGATCACCTTGTTGGTGGTTCCGGCGATTTATCGCGTTTTTGAGGACATTGGCGGTCTGATTACGGGATTGCGGTCTCCTGCTGTCGCGACGGAATCCACCGTTTGACAACGGTGCCACGATGAGGAGTTTCGATGCCAGTACATGCCTTTAGCCAGCCAAAAGGCCGCCTTGAGTTTTTTCAAACCGACGCCCACGCTTTACTCGACAATCTGTTGGGAGACCCGACCGCTCGGACCGTTGGGGTCTATGTTCCGCAAGCCTGCCGCGAGGGTGAGCGCTACCCGCTGCTTATTGATTTGGCGGGTTTCACAGGGAGTGGCCTATCTCATCTTGCTTGGAAGGGGTTTGGCGAAACGGTGCCCCAGCGGGTCGATCGGTTAATGATGCAAGGGCATCTTGCGCCCGCAGTCTATGTGTTCCCAGATTGTTTTACGTCCCTGGGGGGCAACCAATATGTTGACTCAATTGCGATGGGGCATTGGGCGCGTTGGTTGCATGAGGTCTTAGTGCCTGGGGTTGAAGCCCGGTATCCGGTCATCACAGAACCTGGGGGCAGAGGGCTTTTTGGTAAGTCCAGCGGCGGCTACGGCGCGCTGCATCAGGCGCTTCATCACGGGGAACATTGGGGCGCTGTGGTGTGTCATTCCGGTGATATGGATTTTGAGTTGTGTTATGGGCGGGAATTTCCTGAGGTACTCTTGGCTTTGACCCAGAGCGGGTTGAGTATTTCAGGTTATATAGAACGTCTCCATCGCCGCCGGCGCATAGGCGGCGGCGAGATGCACGTGCTGATGACGTTTGCGATGGCGGCGTCCTATGATCCTGATCCGGATGCGCCCTTTGGCGTTCGGTTGCCGGTGGATCTGCAAACCTGCGAAAGGGATGATGACAGATGGGCAGCCTGGCAGTCCTTCGACCCGATTGTAGGGCTCGAGCGGATAGCAGCTCAGGAAAATTTGCGTGGCCTGAAAGGGTTGTTTCTGGATTGCGGTTTAAGAGATCAATACCATTTGCTCTATGGTGCACGAAAGTTTAGTGCGCGCTGCGAGGCACTGAACATAGAGCATGAATTCGAAACCTTCGATGATACCCATTCGGGCATCGACTATCGGATGGATCGCTCACTGCCCTGGCTGGTTGATAAACTCGCCTAATCCACCGGCCTAAATCAGCCACCTAAGCCACTTATCTGCCGGCGCGTGTTGCGCCGGGCAACGGTCTCGGCTTTAAACCGCATCCAACATTTCTATCTTTGGGCGTCCTGCCATGTGAGGCCCCATCGCTGCGCCGAGTCGCTTGAAGTACTCGGTTTGGTTGTGCGCTTGCAGCGCCGCGTCATCCACATATTGTTCAAGGACCACGTAAGTGGTGTCGGACGCTCGACTCTTGTGGAGTGCGTAAAAGTGGTTGCCCGGTTCATTGGCCCGCACGAGGGCGCTCAATTCTAAAAAGATGGCTTCGAAGGCGGCTTGTTCGCCTGCTTTGATTTCGAGGGTTGCGATGATACCAATTGCCATAAGGACTGCTCTGAAAAAAGTTGGTGTGATTGTCCTAGCTGGGGGTGCTGGCGTCAAATTACAGCGATTCGTCATTGGCCGAGGTGCACCCTTGATTGCGAAAAGCTTAAAGGGAAAAAGCGGTTGGGCGAATTCAAATTTGAGCAGGCCTGCAGGGGCTTCACTTTAAAACGCCGCGGCAGGTGATTCGGGGAAAATAAAACGGGGGGTCTAGGCCGGGGCAAGGTCTTGAATGGGGTTATTTCCCAGCGAGTTAAACCCGCGCCACACGAACGCCGCGCTGGCCGGGCTTGGATGCGTCTTCCACATTTGGGTTACGACGGGGCCTCGCGCCGCGAAGGTCTTTCCAGCGGCTGGGTTAGATGTTCAAGGCCATCGATTTTAAGCGTCAAGGCAAGGCTCATGAGCGTGCCAAGTTGGCCCGTTGGGAAGCCTCTCTCGGAAAACCAGATTAAATACGCCTCTGGTAGTCGATGAATCCGAGTGCCTTTAAACTTTCCAAACGGCATGGTGACGTTGGCAACGGCTTCTAAGTCATTGGGTTGAAAGTGCATGCCGTTTATAATCATGAATTGTTAAGGAGAGCCTGATGCCAAAAGCGAGCGAAATCAAGCGGGGTGATGTGGTTGACATTGAGGGCGTCCCCCACGTACTCAAACACCTCGAAACCAAAAGCCCATCCTCAAGAGGCGCGGTGACCCTTTACAAATTGCGGTTTAAGAATTTGCTGACTGGGTTAAAAAAAGAGGTCAGCAGCAAGGGCGAAGAGCAATTTGGAACGATTGATTGCCAAAGGGTCTCGGTGCAATTTTCTTACATAGATGGCGATGAATACCACTTTATGGCGCTCACGGATTACACCCAATACAGTCTGAATCGCGCTGATTTAGAGGATCAGTTGGGTTATTTAAAAGAAGGTCTGCAGGACATTACGGCGCTGGTTATTGACGGCCAAATAGCCGCCATCGAGGTGCCCCAAGCCGTCACGCTGTTGATTTCGGATACAGCGCCGGGCATAAAAGGCGCGAGCGCGAGCTCCAGAACCAAGCCCGCAACCCTCGAGACAGGTTTGGTGGTGCAGGTTCCTGAGTATATCAGCGCGGGTGAACACATTAAGGTTAACACCACGAACGCAAAATTTATGTCCCGTGCTTAACGCCGGGGTTTAGGGCCTCTAAGGACTCAGCGGGTTTCAATTGCGCCTCTGCAAAGGCTCGGATACTTGCGTAATCGGCCTTGCCGTTGGGTGCTCGGTTAAGGCTTTCCTTCTGGAAGATATGCTTCGGCAATTTGTAGGCAGCGAGTTGCTGCCGCGCCCAGGTCTTCAGTTCATCGGGGTCGAGGGCTTGGTTGTGTCGGGTCTGTATGACCGCGGTAATGGCTTGACCCCATTTGGGGTCGCTGAGCCCGACCACCAAAGCATCATCGATGCCATCGTGCAGTTTGAGCGCTTCTTCGACTTCTTCTGGGAAAACCTTTTCACCGGCTGTGTTAATGCAGTTGCTACCGCGGCCCAGGAGCGTGAGGGTGCCGTCTGCTTCGACTTGAACCCAGTCGCCTGGTATCGAGTAGCGCTCTCCCTGGATTATTTTAAATGTTTTGTCGGTTTTTTCTGCGTCTTTATAGTAACCGAGAGGCAGATTGCCTCTAACCGCCACCATGCCGGTTTCGTTATCGCCGGGATGAACCTCTCGATGATCTTCCGTAAAGACTCGGCAGTTTGGACCGATGGTAAATTTGGCGACGGCGATGTCTTCGGCTTTGGTCATGACAGAACTGCCTAAGCCAATGGCTTCCGAGGACGAAAAGCCATCGACCAAGAGGAGGTTTTCATTGTGCTCTAATAAACCTGCTTTGATTTCCCGCGTCCACATGACCCCAGATGAGGTGATGACGTTGACCGAGCTGATGTCATAGGCTTGCGGCGCCGCATCGAGGGCTTCGAGCATGGGCCGAGCAAAGGCATCGCCGACAATGGTGACGGTTGTGACGCGGTTGGCTGCGATTGCTCTGAGTGCCTGGCTCGGATCAAAATTGGTATTGGGCAGGGTCACGCAGGTGCCCCCCATGGCCATTGCGCCGATCGCAGAAAGTAGGCCCGTTCCGTGCATCATGGGCGGCAGTGGCAGGTTGACAGGGCCCGGTTGGGATTGGATTCGGCTGAGCAGTTCGTCCAAACTCGCGCTGGGGGGGATTGATAGGCGGGGATTGCCGCCGGCACCCATGACTTTAAACAAATCATCATGCTGCCACATCACGCCTTTGGGCATGCCGGTTGTGCCACCGGTATACAAAAACAAGAGATCCTCTGGAGAATGTTCGACCTCGACGGCGCTGCCGTCGCCAGAGCGTGCTCGACGCTCATAGTCGGTATCCAAAACCTCGGTATGAACGGTGCTGTCTTGTGCTTCAATCCATTGGGTTACGAGCGGGAGTTGTGCCTTAATGCGCTCGACCGAGTCAGCGAATTCTTGTTGGTAGATCACGATCTTCGCGTCGGCATTATCCAGGAGATACACCAGTTCGTGATCGATATACCGATAATTTACGTTCACATGGGTGAGCGAGGCTTTAAAGGCGGCGGCAATGCCCTCGGAGTACTCTGGGCAATTGCGCATGTAAAAAGCGATTTTATCTCCGGGTTCTGCGCCGCCTTCAAGCAGCGATCGCGCCAAGTTGTTGGTCCGAACATTGAAATCGCCGTGGGTGATCAGGCGTTCGCCATGGATTAGAGCGGGCTTATTGGGGTCAGTGATCTGAGCCACCGCGGTTAAAATGTCACCAAAACTCCATTGCATGCTGTTAGCCCCTTTTAATCATTACTTGCGGTAGAGGGTTTGATCATACCTAAAATTTTGGCGGACTGAAGCGGTTATCGGATGTTCCCCTGGAGCATGGGTGGCGCCAAAACAGACAATTGTTTTACAGCCGATAGAGGCGTCTGCGTGGTGCGCCGAGCCAAGGGTTATGCGGTTATGCAGCGTTTGGCGATCCCGCGCCAAACTGGGCGCCAAAGTGCGGGTTAGCGCCGACGTCAGCAAGACGCTTAGGTGGGTTGCGCCTGGTCGTTAGGAGGCTTCGGGCGATCCTCGCTGGCGGATAATTGGCAGCCCTTTGATTGAATCCAGAAAGATTTTTCTGGGTGGGGACGATCTTAATCGCGCTGTAAACACTTAATTAATGCCTTATGCGGGTGCTCAAAAGCCGCGCGCCAGGGCTTTGCTCGTCGGGTCGATTGGGGCGCAAGGGCTGCGCCATACCCAAGCGCTATTTTAAGGCGCTGAAGCGCCTGGGGACGGGTCGGGTCCTTAGCTGCCGGTAAACTGTCCGGGTCGCCGCTCTGACACGGCCTTGATCCCTTCTTTATGATCGGTTGTTTGTTGCAAGAAGAACTGTGCCCGGCCTTCAATATCGGTCGTTGCTTTGACCGCGTCGGCGAGTTGCCCTCGAACCTGCTCACGAACCGATACCACTGCTAGCGGCGCATTCTCTGCAATCTCTGCTGCCAATTGAATCGCTTCTGAGCGGATATCCTCTGAGCTGCTCAGAATGTCTGCCAAACCCCAATCAAAAGCAGTCTGGCCAGTAATTCTGCGACCGGTGAAGAACAACAGGTTCGCTTTCTGATGGCCAATAATTCGAGCGAGGGTATGGGTCAAACCAAATCCAGGGGTAAATCCCAATTTGACGAAGTTTGCAGTCAGCCGTGTTTCTGGAGAAACCACCCGAAAGTCGGCCATAACGGCAAGACCAAAGCCGCCGCCGACAGCGGCGCCCTGAACGGCGGCAATCACAGGCGTTTTCGCGCGGAACAGTCGAACCGCCTCAGTGTAGAGCGGGTTGGCGTCAGAGGCGTCGCTGGGTTGCCTTCGCTCTGAGCTGCCAAAGTTTGCGCCAGCACAAAAGTGTTTGCCTTGAGAGCAGAGTACGATCGCGCGGGTTGCTGGGTTTTGATCAATGGCCTCGAAGGCATCGGCAAGATCGGCAATGAGCGCTTGATCGAAAAAGTTGTTGGGTGCTCGATTGATTTCGCAGACCGCCACAAAGTTATCGAGCACCGTGACCGTCACATCGCCATAGTTGGGTTTCATACCGTTCTCCAAAGTTAGAAAAGGGTGGCGGGGCCACCCTTTTTTCGTGGTCAGGCCGAGGCCAATGCGATTACGATGACCTGGTTATTCCCACGGCCTGCGTGTGGGTTGAATGCCCTTGGGCCAGTGGTTGAAATTTTCTCGGACGGCGTCGCCGATTTCTGAAACGGCCCAAGGTCCTTCGGTGTTGTCTTTTTGGCAAACCGTTTGCGATTGCCAAGACAGTAGTTGAACTGTGTTACCGGTTGCCAGGAAAGTTCTGCCGGTGACTTCTTTGGCATCATCAGAGCCGAGCCAAACAACCAGCGGCGACACTTTGTCCGGTGACAATAAGGCTTCCATGTTTTGACCTTGGGGAAAGATATCTTCGGTGAGTCGAGACCAAGCGGCCGGGGCCAGAATATTGACGCGAATGCCATACTTCATCCCTTCCTGGAATAAACACCGTGCGAATCCCGCAATGCCCGCTTTAGCAGCGCCGTAATTGGACTGACCGAAGTTGCCAAGCAGTCCCGAGGTCGACGACGTCACAACGATGCTCCCGCCATGGCCTTGTTCGATCATTTGATGGTAGGCGGCATTCACGGTGAGGTAGGTGCCCCGAAGATGAACGTCGATGACGATATCCCACATGTCGTTGGTCATGTTCTTAAAGGATTTATCTCGGAGAATACCGGCATTGGCAATCAGAAAATCGATCCGTCCGAAGGTGTCAACCGCCTTTTGGATCATTGCTTTGGCGTCTGCTTCGTTTGCAACGTTGCCGTAATCCGCAACCGCTTGGCCGCCCATTGCCTTTATTTTGTCAACAACAGTATCTGCCATGCCGCGACCACCGCCTGCACCGTCACGACTGCCCCCTAAGTCATTCACCACGACCAAAGCGCCTTCTTGCGCAAGTAGCAATGCATGTGTTTCACCCAACCCGCCACCAGCGCCGGTAACGAGAGCGACCTTTCCATCTAATAAACCCATGTTTGTGTTCCTTTTACTGTCTTTTAAAACGCCCTATTTATTCGTCAATAACGCCTCGTCAGTAAATCATACTGCAAGGATCAAGGCTAGGCGCCGAAGATGCCTTGACGCGCATGGCAAGGTGAAACCGGCAAAACTTAAGAGCTTGGATCGAAGCGATAACGATGGCCCTGTTTCGCCCAAGAGTGGAATCCGGCCTTACGGGCGAAACCCTTAAACGTCTGCCATTGGTCGCCGTAGTGCACCAAAATAAGTTTTTCTTTTAGGGTGGTTGGTAAGGTTGCGAGTTCTTCGATCCCGGTATGGACACCGCCGGTGAACAGCTGGCAGTCGTGGAAGATGATTTCGGGGTTATATTTGCCGTCGAATTCGGCCAGTAAGGCCGGGTCGAAACGCGTATCACTGGTAAAGAGAATCCGCTCATCAATTAAAACGCCGCAACTCCAAGCCGAGGTGCGCCAGGAAGCGGCTGAGTCAGGGAAGTGCTTTGTCCGAAATAACTTAAGGTTGATCCCCCCAAAATCCGTTTCAAAGGTATCTCGGCGAAATGTTTTGAGTTTTCGCGGCCGAACAATGTTCCATAAATCATTAAATTTGAGCGGAATTGCCTCCGAAGCTTCCGCGCCACCGCGCAGGGATTGCTCCCATAAAATCTTCTCGTAGGCCTGGGTAATAATCATCGTGGGCTTACGCTTTTTGACATATCGGCCGGCAAGTTGTGCTTCTTCCAGCCCGCCAACATGGTCGGCATGACTGTGGGTAATCAGGAAGTTATCAATGTCCGTAAGGGGGGTGTTGTAGTCGTGAAACAAGCTGTGCGGACAATGATTACCGCAATCGATCAAGAGATGCGTTTGGTCTTTCACAATAAAAAGATTCGTTTGGTTCAGGGTTTTTGAAAACGCCGAGCCAACCCCGAGAAAAACCAAGTCCAAAGCCCCTTGATTGGTTAAGGCGAGTTTCGTAATCGGGCGTCTGGATATTTGCATAATTTAGCGATGCCATCAGAGGGTTCTTTTGCTGGCCCAAGGGCCGGGCACTGTCTTGGTTGCGCAAGGTCGCCGAGTTTCGAGTTCGGTCACCAGCCGCGCGCCACTAGGCGCCATGCGGTTTTATCATCCATCCCACCGGCCAAGCTTGCATAGCCTCAGTGACTCTGGGACCACGACAGAGCGGGCATAACGGCTTGTCGATTGATGTCGAATTGGAAACGCGTGTCACCTATCAGTTAGTACATTAAGGGAGCCTACCTTAGATTGCCAGCTTCCAATCAGAGTTTCGGTCCGGGTCTAACAAGGACCTGATGCCGCCTTGAATTGGCTCGGGGTTTGGCGAGTTGATGTCGTCACGTGGCGCTATGCGGTCAAGACTTCAACGCTGAGTGTGGTTAGGACATTTTTTGAAGATGGGCTAATATCAGTGCCCCAAATTAATTGCTGCGCAATTTGGCGGCCTTGCGCTCGTTGGCGACCGAGTAGGGCCTGTTTAACGCTTAGGCGGGTAACTGCGGCGGGGTTGGACCTGATTCGGGCGTTGGAATGAATGTGAGGTTGACGTGCTGGGAAAATCGGTAAAGAGACGCTGAAAAGTGACGGTCCCTCGAGGCCAATGATGTAAAAAAACACGATTCGCGATATCGCGGAGAGACATCGCTGAGAAAGGGTTTCATATGACGCAAGGTAATGGTGCTGCATTTGCAAGTTCGCGAGATGAGATGCTCGTGCAAAGACTGTTGTTGGACGCGATCAACTGCACGCAGTCGGACAACTTTTTTAGTTATTTCGAATTGTTCACACCGGACGCCGTCTGGATGATGCCATCGAACCGGCAGGATGTATCGCTCTCGGAAGCCAAGCGGTTTTATCGCTTCACTGACAAGTTTCGGTTCGAGCAACAGGTCACGATTGACGAGGTTCAAATTTTTGGTCAAAGAGGGTTCGCCCGAATCTCGTTTGATGGCTATTTGATCGCAAAACGTGATTTAACGGCCCCGCCAATGCGGTCAATCAGTCGGCATCTGTGGTTATTTGCGCAAGATCTCAGCGGTGAATGGCGCCTCACGCGAGACATCTGGAATAACCCGAGGGAGCAAGAATAAGCGCGGGGTCTGGGCGCCGTGAATTTTTGCTTCAGAGTATCAGTGGTGGGACGCCTCCAGGCGCGCAACAGCGAAGCGATAGGAAAGCGAATCGATAGAAAAGCCAATCTGTGGAAAAGCCAAACCATAGGAAATCCAATCGATGGGAAAGCGAATTGATGGCGCCGCGTGAGTCTGAACGTGAAGGGGTTTCGGTCAATCCCAAGAATATGATGCTCAAGAATGGCTCAATGCAGGCGGTTACCTTGGCAGGGCAGGCGCTGATGTCTGCCCCGGGTGATCTGGTCATCACTGAAAGCGATACCTATTCCGGCACAATTGCCGCGTATAAAGGCATTGGTCTTGAGCGGGTGGGTATCCCTGTGGATGCCAACGGGATGCATATGGATCTGCTCGAGGCGACATGATGCCGGTAGCAACTATTTCGCAGCAGCCGTGTTAGCGCAGTTTCACCCAGAAGATTTATGGGGGCACTGCAAACGTGCGAATATGGTACTGCGTCGCAAGCGGGATCTGTTATTGACCGCTTTGGAGGGCGCGCTGAAAGAAACGTGTACCTGGTCTCGGCCAACGGGTGGGTTGTTTCTTTGGTTGCGGCTGCCTGAGGACGCCGATTGGGTTGCGTTAAAAGCGCTCACTGCGGCGCGTGGTTTTTATGATGCAGAAGGCGAGGACTATCGTGTCGAAGGCAAAGCAGTTCATTTTATTCGATTGGCGTTTGGTCATGTGCCCGATGCTGCGATTACCCAAGGCATCCCCGTGCTGGCCGGATGTATTGCTCGGTGCCGGAAGCGTAATGCGAGCGGTCAGTTTGCGAGTTTGTTTGATGATTAACGGTGTTGCACTGCAAAGGCTTGAGCCGTTTTGATGTCGGGCCCCAGTCTGGTAGAAATGGTTTGAACACGCTGGCCGATCAACGAGCGCCCTTGTCGCAAGCGAATTTGTTCTGGCTGTTGCAGATGGCGGGCTGGATTGGATGGATGGTCGTGTTCGGTCTGCGCGATGCGGTTTGGGGGCAACCGGTCGTTTTTTATCTGACCCTGTGTTTGGAGGCAGGCGCTGGTTTTCTGCTGACCTGTTGCTTGCGATTGGTCTATCGAAAAGTTGGGCGGGTGACAGGCGCATGGGGTGCTCGTGCAACGGCGGTGCTTGTTGCCTCTGCCATTGCAGCCCTGATCTGGCAGCCCATAAAGAATTACTCCCAGATTGAGCAGCTTTCGGAATTCGAGGAACTCTACCATTTTGGCGCTTCAGCTTATTTTGTGGGTGTGCTCAGTTACTCCTACGCGGTGTTCCTCGGCTGGAGCGGGTTGTACTTTGGTTTAAAGCTGTATTTAAGACTGGGTGAAGAACGTCGCTCGCGGATGTTGGCGGAAGCCCTAGCGGTGGACGCGCAGTTGAAAATGCTGCGGTATCAAATTAACCCTCATTTTTTGTTCAATACCCTGAATGCGATTAACAGCTTGCTGCTGGTTGATGAGGCTGCCCGGGCACGGCTCATGATCCAACGTCTGAGTGAGTTCTTACGTTACAGTTTGGAAGGGGAGGCCGCGGCGAAGGTGACGCTAGAAGAAGAGCTGACATCGGTTCGGGCGTACCTTGAGATCGAATCCGTGCGGTTTGAAGATCGATTAACGATTGAGCTGAGCATTGCGCCTGGGTTGGCGTCCTGTCTGGTGCCCAGTCTGATTTTGCAACCGTTGGTTGAGAACGCGGTCAAGCACGGCATCACACCATCTGAACATCCGGGTGCGGTCTTGGTGTCTGCCAGTCGGGCTGAGAACGATTTAATATTAATTGTGTCGGATACAGGACCTGGCTTTGCCGTCGACGAGCACGAGGCATCGGAATCTGGCTTGGGCTGGAAAAATACAGAACAACGTTTAGCCTTGCATTACGGGGATCAATTTACACTGGCGCGGCGCGCGCGTCAGGGTGGGGGGGCAGAGGTCATGATTAAAATCCCAATTTCGGTTGAAGGCGCTTCAACGTGAGTCCAATGACGGCCGTTGTGGTCGATGACGAACCCTTGGCAAGGCGAGGATTGATCCACTTGTTGGGTAAGGAGTCGGGTATCAATGTGGTCGCTGACTTTGGTCAACCTGCGCGCGCGCTGGAATATATTACGGCCCACCACCCGGATGTGGTGTTTTTGGATATCATGATGCCGGGTATGTCGGGCCTTGAGTTGGCCCAACAGTTAACGGCGCCACAGCCCAGTTTGGTTTTTGTGACGGCTTTCGATGATTATGCCGTTCGCGCCTTTGAGCATCACGCGGTTGATTATTTGCTAAAACCCATCGACCCGGAACGGTTAACGGCGGCGGTCGCAGCCCTTAGCGTTCGACACCAGGGTTTGCAAGTGCAAGTCGAAAATGAGCGTTTAAAGGCTGCAATTGCGGAGCTCCAGCAAAGCATTACCGCGCGGACTGCGCAGCCGAGTTTTAATGAGATGTTGGTCATTAAAGAGGTTGGTAGAACCACCAGGCTCGCGGTATCGACGATCGACTGGGTGGATGCGGCTGGTGACTACATGTGTGTACATGCCCAAGGCGAAACCCACATCCTGAGATCGACCATGGCGAAACTTCAACAGCAACTCGATCCCAGCGTGTTCTTGAGAGTGCATCGCAGCGCGCTCGTGAATGTGAACCGGATTCGGGAGATTGTGGTCCATGCCAATGGTGAGTATCGATTAACCTTGGTCTCAGGGGACCTGCTCAAATCGAGTCGGCGTTACAAAAAGGAAATCCGAGCGCTGATGGCCGCCCAGTAGCCCTGATCGGACATAAAGGCGCGCCCAATAAGGATTTCGGATGCCTGTTCTTGGCAGAATTTGAGGCGAGTTCACATTGTATGCCGCATTGAGGTTGTCAATGAGGGTTCTGACAGGGTCTCTGCCATCCCACTGCTTGGGTTTGTTGCCCGCAAGCACGCGCAATCACAACGCGTTTTGCTTAAAGCCCGCGATCAGCTCATAAAACGGCCCCAAATCACTTAATTGTTTCTTATGGGGTCCCCAACGGCGCGCTTTCGCAACAACCCAGGTTGTTACGGAAACCTGGGGCTTAGCCGCTGGTCGTTAAACGCCCCGGTATGAGGCCGGTCGCCAGCAAGCGCCTTGTGCGCAATCTGGTTGCAGGTTGCAAGCTAAATTTGCAATGTCGTTTCCGGGCGCTTGCGGGCGTAAATCAGAGTTCTGTACCGCGTTGAAAAGAAGATTGATCGATAATGCGGTTGCGCGGGTGATCAGGCCTCGTCCCGGTTTGATCAGGATGGCCAAAAAGGCCATTTTATAAAGGCCTGTGCGCCCAATTTCGGCCGGGATAATTTAGTTTGTTTTTAGGGCGCATGGGGAGTTAAATAATGTTTAAGGGTCCAGTTAACTAGGTAAAAGCTGCGCGTTG
>JAFMIA010000104.1 GCA_017854255.1 Pseudomonadales bacterium | reverse complement strand
TCAATCGCCTCATCCAGAGGCGGCGCTTCATAATCATTGAGCTGCGCTTTCCATCGGATATTTGCTCTTTGTTCCGCATCGAGGGCACCATCTTCCTGCCATTGCTCAAAACTATTGTTGTCAGCCATGGTTGAACGATAGAACGCTTTTTCAAAATTGTTTTGAGTATGGGTCGCGCCCAAAAAATGCGCGCCCGGGCCAATCTCTCGCAGTGCGTCCATGGCTTGACCGTTCTCTGATAGGTCAATGCCTTTAAGGAAAACCGCAATCATGTTGGCTTGATCCGCATCCATGACGAACTTTTCGTAGCTCATGACCAGGCCGCCTTCTAGCCAACCGGCGGTGTGCAGCATAAAGTTCACACCGGCAAAGGCGGCCGCTTGCAGGGTGTTGGCAGATTCGTAGGCCGCTTGGGCATCGGCAACTTTTGAGGCGCACAAGCCACCGCCCGATCGAAACGGTACCCCAAGGCGGCGCGCCAGTGATGCGGCGCCTAAGAGGACAAGGCTAGGTTCGGGTGTCCCAAAGGTGGGCGCGCCGGATTGCATTGAAATGGCACTGGCAAAGGTGCCAAAAATCACGGGTGCGCCGGGCCGAACCAGCTGCGTGTAGGCCATGCCGGCTAAAGCCTCGGCAAGAATTTGAGTTAGGGTGCCAGCAACCGTTACGGGTGACATCGCGCCGGCCAAGATAAAGGGCGAAATAATCGTCGCTTGATTGTTCTCCGCGTAAACCCGGGCAGAGCCCAGCATCGTGGCGTCAAATGTCATCGGCGAATTGACGTTAATCAGGCTGGTCGTAACGCAGTTCTCATCCACAAACGCATCGCCAAATACGATTTTTGCCATATCCACGGTGTCTTGAGCCCGCTCAGGATGGGTCACAGATCCCATGAAGGGTTTGTCAGAGTATTTGATGTGGCTGTAGACCATGTCAAAGTGGCGCTTGTTGACCGGTAGATCAACGGGTTCACAGACCGTGCCGCCGCTGTGGTGAAGCCCTTGGTTGATGTAAGTGAGCTTTACGAAATTTCTAAAGTCTTCGATGGTGGCATAGCGTCGACCACGATCGAGATCCCGGACAAAGGGCGATCCATAAGCGGGCGCAAGAACGGTCCGGTCGCCGCCAATAATGGTTGAGCGCGCAGGATTACGGGCGTGTTGGGTGAATTCTTTTGGGGCTGTTTGCAGAAGCTTTCGGCAGAGGCCACGAGGCGGGCGCACGCGTTCACCTTCAATGGTCGCGCCGGCATTCCGCCAGAGCGCCAAAGCCTCTGGCGCGTCTTTGAAATCAATGCCGATTTCCTCAAGAACCGTCTCCGCGTTGTGCTCGATCAGCGTCAACGCTTCCTCGTTCAGTACGTCAAAATAAGGGATACCGCGATCAATGTGGGTGATCAGCGCATCCGCAGCTGAGGCTTGTCGGGCGGCGACTCGACTTGATCGACCCCCGCTTCGTCGTCTTCCGGATTTGTCCATAATGGCTACTCTCTATGCAAGCGCTGATCCGCTGCCGGTTTGCCCAATTGAGTGAGTCTATAACCGCCGATTCTGCTGTAGCAGCTGGAAATTCGCGGGCAATATTACGACATGATTTTGCCTAAATGCGACATGTTTTGAGTTCAAAAAATCAGAGGTTTCAGTGGCGGGGATTTGAATTGGGGTGACCGGGTAGAAAGGGTTTAAAAGCACTTGGTCCCGGGCTTCAGTCCGCACTTTGGGCGCGCAAGATGCGATCAAACTATTGCTAAGCGTTTTTTTAATAAAGCCCTTTCAACAAAGCCCTTGCAATGAATCTTATGTAATAAAGCCCTTGCAATGAAGCTTATGGAATAAAGACCCTTAATAGGCTCGGACAACATTATTGTTAAGGCGGACTATTGGGCGGCAAGGAGCATGCAGCGGAATGTCGATGCTGGTGTCCAGCCGCATGGCCTCTTTGGTCGGAACGAACCGGCCTTGCATCACACTCATCGAGTACATCGCGCCGCCTTGGGTTTGCCCGCGTTAACCATCCTGCCGCTAAACGAGTCTGTTGTTCCCATTAGATCGTGGGCGCCAAGGCAGCATTGGGCCAAAGGCCGCGTTAATTCGCATGATTTTAACCTGAACATCAAACGCTTTAGGTCTTGCCAGGTCGGTGGGGGATTAGAGATACTCAAAGCATTGGCGTGAACCCGCGGACCAACGCAGCGTATTGATGCTGAAAGTGCCGCAAACGATAAGGAGCATCACAATGTCCGAACAATTAAAATTGGTTGACCGGTGGCCAGAGCAAACGACCCGAGGCCACACCATCCCTGGTTCGCGGTATACCGCAAAAGACTTTATGACTCAGGAATGGGAAGGGATGTGGACGAAGGTGTGGTTACTTTTGGGCCGGGAAGCGGAGTTACCGAACCCGGGCGATTGGCAGATGGAAGAGATTGGTACAGAAGAAGTCTTAATGGTTCGTCAGAAAGAGGGCGACGTGAAAGCGTTTTACAATGTGTGCCAGCATCGCGGCAATCCATTGGTTTCAGAATCCAAGGGCACCATCCTCAGACGCTTTGTGTGTAAGTACCACAGTTGGGCATTTTTGCCGGATGGCACGCTTAATTTTGCGCCGGATAAAGAAGATTTTCCGGAAGGCAACCCCTGCGGAAAAGTGCGTTTACAGGAGTTGCGCTGTGAGACCTTTGCGGGCTTCATCTGGGTCAACATGGACCCAGAATGCCAGTCCTTAAAATCCTACCTGGGCCCCATTTGGGACGATTGGCATGCCAGAGACATTCAGTCTTGGCAGCGCACCATGGCAAATACAATGTGGCTGCCCTGTAATTGGAAAATTGTCCTAGACAACTTCAACGAGTCCTACCATGTTCCGACGGTGCACCAAGGTGCGACGCCCGATACGGACCGAAAAGCAATTCGTGGCCACATTGATACCTATTTTAAAGAGACCCAGTTTGACCTGTCTGATGAGGGCCACAATCGTATGGTCATGAAAGGCGGCTTCGGGGTTGGGTCGACGGACGAGGCGGGTAATATTCTTGAGCCCCTGGCGTCGCAATTGCGACATTGGGATATTGATCCTGAGGATTTGAAGGGCCGGCCCGAGGATATTCGAGAAGCGCTTCAGGCAGCCAAGCGTAAATTGGGTGTTGAACGCGGTTACACGCATTACGACAAGATCCCGGATGCACAATTTACCGATGCCTTTCACTACACCTTGTTTCCCAACTTTGCGGTCTCGGTATGGTCGGATGGGTTTCATTTTTTACGAGCGCGACCCCACCGGGATGATCCGGAGCAGTGTTTGTTCGATAACTGGTGGTATGCCAGCCCCGCCTCGATCGAGGCGGGTGCTGCAGCCGGCGGCCGCGCGGGCCGCGCGATGATCGCATCCGACGCCAATCAAGAAGCGCCTGTCCAAATGTTGACCTACGGGGAAGACTCTATTGGCGCGGCGATCGAAGAGGACGTCGCGGTGTTTGTTACGCAGCAACGCGGTTTTCGCTCGAGAGGCTTCAAAGGCGTTTATCTGTCGAATCAAGAAAAACGAATTCGCAGGTACCATGAGATGATCGATGATTATATTGCAGGCGATCTGCCGAAGCCGTCGCCCTAGACGGCGAATCAGCACGCAAATAAGGATCCGTTGGGGATCAGCCCAAGCGGTATTTTGTCAGGGCTGAATTAAAAAAGAGGTCAGGACAACCGGCGGTCATGGTCGATCGCGCACGCTAAATTGAGGAGCCCGCCATGACGATATTAGAAGATCGCTTAGCCATTCAGGATGTAATGACGAATTATGCCGCCGGCGTGGATGATCGCGATATGGCCCAATATCGTCGTTGCTTCGCGGATGATGTTGAAATTGTCGGGTTTGGCGGGGACGCAGTGGTTGGCGCGGATCAATGGGTCGCTGAAGTGGTTGAAAAATTAGCGGCCTTTGGACAAACCCAGCACATGCTCGGTCCGCAGTTGGTTCAGGTGGATGGAGACGTCGCGTCTGTGCGAACGGATGTACAAGCCTTGCATTATTTAATGGATGATCCCGAATCGACCTTTACCCTGTGGGCGACCTATTTGACGAACATGCGCCGGGAAGGCGCGGTTTGGAAGATCGCTCGGCATGAACTGGTGCGCCGCGGTACCCGCCTTCAAAAGGGTTAGCTTAAGCGGTCAACCGCTGGTAAACCTTGAGCCTGAGTTGCGCGCGGCGCCAGTTCGATGATCGGAATGCTGCGGGTCAATCGATCCTGATAGCGCCTAAACCCTGGATTGAACGTCATAAAGCGTTGCCAAACGGCACTGTATTGCCCGTTAGTGAGGGCCCTCGCCTGATAATTCTGGGTAATCCCGTCGCGTGTCACGAGGACCTTTGGGTTGGCCATCAGATTTAAAATCCAGGCGGGCATCAAAGGTCGACCGCCGCTTGAGCCGATGATGTACAGGATGACGGGTTGATGGGTGTCGGATAAATACATGAGGGGCGTGGTGCGCGGCTGACCCGTTTTACGGCCCAAGGTGGTCAGCAGTAAGGTTGGTGTGCCAAGGCCGGAAATGCTGACGAGCCCGGTTGTTTTGAGCAGTAACCATCGATCGATGGGGGAGAGCAGGGCAACGAGCAATTGTCCTCCCAAAACCGTGCTTGAAATGTTTAGCATCCACTGCAGAAGTCTTGCTTTCATGGCCTTACAAGTCTAGTCACCCCGGCTTTAAGGCTATCACGTTCCGCCGCGCCTGCCAGCAATAGGCTACAGAGTGCACCGCAAAATGCTTCGCAGAGTGCTTCGCAGAGTGCGCCTAGCACTGATCTGATATGGGCCGGGGGGGGCTCACGCTCGAAGTGACATGCTAAGCTCAGAGCAAAGCCCAAAACGGTGTCGGTCATGCGATTGAGGGCAAGTTCAATTGGCGGGCAGCAATAAGGAGCAGGTTAAATGAAGGCTAAGCCGCCACTTAATGTTTTGTTGGTGATTACGGATCAGCAGCGTGCCACTGACACGGGGTTCATGGGCAATCCGATCTTAAAAACCCCGCATCTTGATGCTTTGGCGGCCCGCGCCATGGTGTTTGACAACGCCTGGGTCGCGAACCCCGTGTGTATGCCGAACCGGTCAAGCTTAATGACGGGGAGGATGCCCTCAGCGCATGGCGTCATTTTCAATGATCGCTCATTGGAGCCAGGCGTCAATACCTTCGTTCGGGGTTTCCGAAAAGCAGGCTACCAAACGGCGCTGATGGGTAAGTCACACTTGCAGCATGGTGTCAGTAAAAACGCGATGGTGCCATTTCGGGGTGGGCCGTCCAGTCAATCGCCCTATCCTGCCGGTTGGGATGCCATTGAAGATTATGAGCGATATACCGCGGGCCCCGTGCTGGATCCGGAGGATTACTATGGCTTTGGTCAGATTGAACTCAGTCTTGATCATGGCGCAAGTGTTGCCGGTCACCATCTGCAATGGGCGTTGGCGCAGGGGGGTGATTTATCAAAGCTCGTGATTGACCAGGATCGCGATGCACAAGGTTCAAAACGATCGAAGCATTGGCGCCAGATTTACCAGCCGCCGTATGATGAGCGTCTGCATTCAACCCGGTTTGTCACAGAGCGGACCCTTGCGTTCATTGAGGCGGCCCATCAGCGCCAGGCGCCGTTTCTTGCGGTTTGCTCGTTTCCTGATCCTCATCATCCTCTCACGCCGCCGGGTAAGTGGTTTGACGCGTATCGGCCGGAAGAGATGCTATTGCCCGCAAGCCGTCATGACGACCTTAAAGATGCCCCAGCGCATCTGAGACTTTTCAAAGACATCCACCCAAAGGATCAGCGCAATTGGGTCAGCCCCTGCGGCTATGGCAATGATGCGCTACTTGCTGAGGCCATTGCTGCGACCTATGGCATGATCGGCATGATTGATGAAGGGGTAGGTGAGATCCTTGCCCGAATTGAAAGCCTAGGATTGAGCGAGGATACCATTATTGTCTTTACCTCGGATCACGGGGATATGATGGGCGAGCATGGCTTGTTTTTAAAAGGCTTCATGCACTATCGCGGCACGCTGCAAGTGCCGCTTTTAATTCGAGTGCCGGGGCATGCCGCCGGCAGGACACAGGCCCTGGCCTCAACGATTGATCTTGGACCGACCCTGATGGCGGCTTGCGGGATTAAGGCCTACGATGGGCTCCAAGGACATAGCTTGCTGCCCACCATTGCCGCGCCTGCCACATCCGTGCGGGATTTTGTTTTGATCGAGGATGATGTGCCGCTGGTGACCGCTAAACTGACGCCAATACCCGCACGAACGCGAACACTGGTAAAAGATGGCTATCGATATACGCGTAATAGTAAGGGTGAAGAGCAGTTATTCCATCTGGAGACCGACCCCGATGAAATGAAAGATGTTAAGAAGACCGATCCGATGCGCATTCACATGCTGGAGAGCTTGTCTGAGGCCATGATGATGGCGGATGACTCTTCTCGGGGGGCGCCTGCAACCGATGCGATGTAACCCGTTGAGTACAGTTTGATTGGTTAGCATCGGACGTGAAACCGAGTTCGGATTCAGCTTCGGTTCAGCCGGATTAGCGCACTATAACCGGGTCATTCATTTGGAGCATTGCGATGTTAAAAATAAATCATTCCCTGAGCCTACTCGCGGCTTTGATCGGGTTATTGCCGATAAATCATGTTTTTTCGGATGTGGGGTTGGCGCCTCAGTCAGCGCCAGCGGCTCAGCGCGTTGTTGCATCCAGTGCAGATCAATCCCAACGCCGGGCGGACTGGGCTGCGCTGACACCCGAGCAGCGGGATCAGAAGCGTGCAGAACGCAAGGCGAAGCGGTCTTTGATGTCACCTGCCGCCCGAGAACAGTTTAAGGCCGAGCGACGGGCTCAGTTGAATGGGCTATCCGCTTCAGACCGTGAGCGGCGCATGACCCAGCGGCGAGCGTTTCAGTCAGACCGGATGCAAAAGCCGCATTCTGAAAAGCGTGGGGACGCTCCTGCCAGAATGGCGCCGCCGTCACCTGAGGCGCGCGAAGCCTTTCGTCAGGCCCGCAAGGCAAAACTGGATGCGATGTCGCCTGAGGAACGTGATCAAATGATGTCGGATAGACGGGCTCGCCTAGAGGGGTTGCCTGAAGCCGATCGGCAAGCGGTCATCGATCGCCGTCGAGCCCGACGTGACTTGTTAGAGTCGACAACGCCATAGCAAGCGCAGGCCGATCATTGCGCCATGGCTTTTAAAAAAAGGGACTTAGGATCGTTGCAATGCCGCAGCTTCATTGTGGGTGGGGGCTGCTTTAGGGCTGAAATGGCCTTATTTTGTGAAGCGATCCGGTGGAATTTGGCTGGGCGCGAGCTGCCCTGAGGCGTCAGCTGGCTTTTGTTCAAAGCGGTTTTTGTCCAAATTTTTAACCACGGTGTCGGGGGTGAAAATCTGCCCATTCATTGCAAGGTAAACCCCAAAGGCTAGGGTTTGAACCGCGCTCACCGCGGCGCCGATATTGAAAACCGCGTCGTTGTGGGCAAACGCTGCCGGCTGCAATGATCCCGTCAAAACGATGGTCTTGCCCTTTATTTTGGACAATCTCTGCGCGGTTTTAATCATGCCGTCTGTGCCGTGGGTGATCAAAACTTGTTGAGAGGAAGACCGTTTGGTGCGTTCGTAGAGGATGAATCGATCGGCGTCGGTCATATCCAGGCTGTCGACACGCATAAGCTGCTCAACGGTGAAGTCAAATCCGACGTTCATCGAAGTCAGTAACGGACCAATAATCGGGTCGCCAACTTCATACGCACTCTTCTGATCAAAATAGATCTTGTCTATGGTGCCGCCGGTGGTCAGGATATCGATGATGCTCATGTCAGATAACCCCTTGGCGCGGTTTACAGTAACTTATCTGAGAGATCATATGACTCAAATCGGCACTGGAAATCGCGTTGGTCCACAAAGCCGGCTGCCAGGCTGTCTCGGTCTATGTGGAAGTAGCGCATCATTCGGTAGTAGTTATGATAATAAGAGACGGTGTAGGTGTCTTCTTTCATGTTGATTTTTGCCGGGATGATATCGCCACCTTCAAACCCGCAGATGGTATAGAGCTGAAAATCGGCCGATTGGATATCCGCTGCGTTTGGTCTTGCATCGAAGGTAACCACAACTTTTCTGCCATACTCTGACGCTTCGCAGTAGGCTGCATTTTGCTCAAACTGATTGGCTTTATCGAGGTTGCCAAAATTACGGTTGTTCTTTGCTTGCTCAGACCAATATCGCGCCGAGGACTCGCCGGTTTCGGACAGGCAGGCCATACGCCGCGGCGCG
>JAFMIA010000103.1:2643-8334 GCA_017854255.1 Pseudomonadales bacterium | reverse complement strand
TTCTCGACCAGCGACCCGCCAGCAGGTCCTATTGATGAAGCCTAAAATGACCCAATTGACTGCGCCTGAGCCCGTGACACTCGTTGAATCGACGTCGGGCCTGCTCGGCATAGCCGAGCGCTAACACAGCCCGATTATCGGCGCTCTAAATCTGAAATCACCATCTCATCCGCCATCTCGGCCATCTCAATTGCTGACTCGATGGCTTGGCGCATTAAAGCGGTGTGGTTCGTGCGGTCGGTCAGCTCCATACTGGTGAGGTAAGCGGCATAAATGCGCGAGGCGACTTGCAGCACAGCTGCTTCACTATCCTCTAGATGGATATAGGTCTTTTTCGACATTGCGGGTTTCTCCTTAACCTGAATTAAGTTGTATCGATATTATTAAGATGGCGGTTTTGCCTTTTTTAATTAAAGACAGCGTGCGCTTGATCGCCTTGGACTAGCAGATTGATCCGATATTAGCGCAAATGAGCCAGCGCCTCATTCAAGCTGTGCAAAGTAGTCCGTCAACATCCCGCCGCAGGAGGCAAAGATCGACCTTGCGCTACTCCCTCAAACTGATTTCATCGAGATCATCTTGGCTCATCTGATCAACCTCGAGTTCTAAAATACTTTCCGGCGCAATCACCATAAACACAAAGAACAAAAAGGTTTCAACCAAATGCCAATGCCGCGTCGGCAGCTGATGAATTTGGTTGTGACAGATCGACAGGAACACCACCACAAAGTAGATCGAAAATGCCGTCACTAGGGTCAATACGTTCTGCGCGGTTAAAATGGCGGTCCATTCAGAAAATTCGACCCGCGCGAGACCCACAAAATACTCATAGACCAAAAAACCCGTGATTAACAAGACCGCATTCAAGCTGGCCGACTGCGCCCGATCAAGGGGCGACTGTTTAGACTCTATCGCGAAATAAAGGGTTCCGAAGGCCGCGACCGCGATTCCAAGATTAATTGGCGACCAAAAATGTCTCAACGCCGCGCTCTCCACAGACCACAAAACGATTCCCAGTGGCATGAGCAGCGCAAGCCCGAGTACCACCACCAAGGATATCGCCCTTGGCCTTGCAAACATCCGTACCGCTTCGATTTTAAGGTTAATGCCCACCGTCGCTAAGCACCCCCCAGCAAGCGCGGCAATTAAGCCACCCAAAACAAAGGGATGTTCATAACGCAATCCAACGGATATGAAAAAAGCGGAGAGCAACAGGCCAAACGGTAACGGCACAAACCTGAAAAAGAGCGCTAAGGGCATCTTGAGACCCAAGCGACAATACAACCCTAAAATTGTGAGGGGCCCAAAAAAGGCGAGCAATACAATAATATTCTGTGGCGTAACGTAAACCCCGCCGTTCGCATAAAAGCCCAAGGCCATTACAGCGAAGCATAAAACAGCCAAGGTTCGTCGTTTCCAGGTCATATCATTACCGCCCTTTCTAATGCGATCCGCTCAAAGTGTGCTGGCAAACACGGCCGGCCCGATGCCTTGCTGGACCACCGTTTTATGAGACCTTCTGTAGTAACTAACTTTGGATCAACCCTTAATGACGACCGGTGCAGCCCTTGCGCTTATATGAGTCGTCCATCACTCCGATGGACGACTCGCCATGACATAAACAGCCGCCGCGGCCTTTCAGCGTGCAACCATCGTCACCGATGGCGGGTATCCTTCCCGGGCTAAACGCCGCCCGTCTTTGGCTTGGCCTGACTCATATCCATCAACGACTCAGTATTGGCCATTAAGTCTTCGAAGGAAGCCTCAACCCCTAAATCGATCGGATCATTCACAAAAATTTGAGCCCGATAATATCGGCCACCACCGGCATTAATCACGGCACCAGTGGGCGCCTCATCGCTGGTCATAAACAGCACCGCGGGACTAACAAGCTTTGGCGCCGACTCTGGCGGCGGGCTATCTGGATCGATATCTCGACCTGGGATGGTTGAAATCATTCGCGTTGCAGCAGCCGGCGCTAACGTATTGACCCGGACATTATTTTTAGCGCCTTCAAGCGCTAGAACGTTCATTAAGCCCAGCATGCCCATTTTAGCTGCACCATAGTTGGCTTGACCAAAATTACCGTAGATCCCAGAACTGGAACTGGTTAAAACAATCCGGCCATAGCCTTGTTCATTCATATGTGGCCATGCGGCCCGAGTAACATAGGCGGTGCCGGACAAATGGACTTGTAGAACCAGATCCCAATCAGAAAGTGTCATTTTCTTAAAGGACCGATCCCTTAAAATGCCCGCGTTGTTCACCAAGATATCGATGCGGCCAAACGCATCGAGCGCAGATTGAATGATACTTTGCGCGCCGTCGGGATCCGATACCGACGCCTTATTAGCAACTGCCTCAGCACCCATCGCTTGAAGCTCTGCCACCACTTGATCGGCTGCGTCACCCGCGCCACTCCCATCGACACTACCCCCAAGGTCATTTACCACGACCTTGGCGCCTCGCTTGGCGTATTCAATCGCATGCGATCGACCCAGACCATTGCCAGCGCCTGTGATCACAACAACTTTATTTTCAAACTCACTATTTTCAATAATTGGCATCCTGCGTCTCCTCAATTTGACCTCAGAAGATTATCACGAACCGGGCCCACCGTTGCGATCTGAACCGCTTTGTTGCGATTGTTTTTCGAGTTGCATCTGAGTGCGTCACCTAAAGTCAAACCGCCGCCGTCTCGCTTGATAATGCCGCAGTGTTTTTGGGTCAACCCGGCAGCCGCAGCAATTGAGGTGCTTGTCGATCAAGCCGAGACTGATCTTTTCGGTGCGGTGATACGCGAGCGTCGCCTAGATCTGGTAACCGAGCGCAATATTTTGAATTACTCAAATCATCGATGACCTCAAAGAGTTGCGCGCTAAAAGCCAACCCATGCCTAAAATGCGTAGGCTACAGATTCGCAAGCCCCGCAAATTCCTGTAGGATTTGCCAACGAGATCTCTGATGGTCACTTTCATGACACATCACAAGGCTAAACACTATTAAGGAGCCCATCATGGCGCAGCAGCAAAACCCGTCTACTATTGAAGCCATGCCAAGCGCCGCGGGCGTTGAGCAGGTCAATCCCATCCCCCCAGCGGCTGAGGTTCCAATAGCCGATATCCTGCCGGTTAACCCGAGATTGTTTAGCGAGAACCGTTGGGAAGAATACTTCGACCGCTTGCGTGCTGAAGATCCCGTCCATTTCAATGAGACCGACCTCGCCGGGCGCTTCTGGTCTCTCACCCGTTATGAAGACATCAAACAGGTTGATTCGGACTGGGAAACGTTTTCATCCGCTAACGGTATTACGCTTGGTTTTCCCGTTGGAACCGAGTTACCGGAGGGCGCGCTCAATATTTCCACCTTTATCGCCATGGACCCACCAACCCATGATGTTCAACGCAAAACCGTCACGGGATCGGTTGCCCCAAGAAATTTAGTCAATCTAGAACCCTTGATTCGTTCGCGGACCCAGGAAATCCTAGATAGCCTGCCAGAAAACGAGCCATTCGATTGGGTGGATACGGTGTCGATTGAACTGACCACGATGATGCTCGCGACCTTATTTGATTTTCCGTTCGAGGACCGCCGAAAATTAACGCGCTGGTCCGACATCACTTTCGCCATCCCACAACCGGGGGGCATTATTGAATCAATGGAACAACGGCGAGAAGAGCTATTGGAGTGCCTGGCTTATTTCAATCGCCTTAAAGACGAGCGCACCGAAAACCCAGGGGACGATCTCGTATCGATGCTGGCTCATGGCGCCGAGACTAAGGATATGCCGCCGCTTGAATATCTTGGGAATTTACTGCTATTGATCGTGGGCGGTAATGACACCACACGAAACACGATGTCGGGCAGCGTCTATGCCCTCAACAAATTTCCAGACCAGCTGCAGAAACTCAAACAAAACCCCGCCCTGATTCCCAACATGGTGGCCGAAGTCATACGCTGGCAAACACCGCTGGCCTACATGCGCCGGACCGCCAACAAGGATTGCACCCTTGGCGGCAAATCAATTTTGGCAGGCGATCAGCTCTTAATGTGGTATGCGTCGGGCAACCGGGACGCCAGCGTTTTTTCAGCACCAGAGCAACTCGACATCGAGCGCAGCAATGCGCGCCAACACCTTTCCTTTGGCTTTGGTATCCATCGCTGCATGGGCAATCGGCTAGCCGAACTTCAGCTGCGCATACTCTGGGAAGAGATTTTAGCGCGGTTTGAGACGATAGAGGTTCTCGCCGAACCGAGCCGTACATTGTCGTCGTTTGTGAAAGGATATACCCATCTGCCGGTTCGCGTGGTTCGCAAATAGCGCGGGGCCTGATCCACAGCGCGGCGATTCAATAACCGCCGCGTCCCCCAAGGCCATAAAAGATGTCGTGGGGAACTGCGGTTTTTTCGAGCGCGCTCTACCCTACACTAGGGTAAACCCTTCTTGACTGAGCGGCATTGACCGAATGCGTTGACCTGTCGCGGCAAAAATCGCATTCGTAACCGCCGGCGCAAGCGGTGGTAGCGCCGGCTCGCCCAATCCGGTTGATTGGTAATCGCTTTGAATAAAATGAACCTCAATCGCTGGTGTTGCACCAATGCGCATCACCTGATATTGATCAAAATTATCCTGGTTAATCCGGCCATTGGTCATCGTAATTTGTTGCAACGCCATCGTGCTCAGCCCATCAATGATGGAGCCTTGCACCTGACTGATCGCGCCGCTCATATTGATAATGGGCCCAACATCAACGGCCACGGTCACTTTGCCCACTTTAAAATTTTGATTCGCATCAACATAGACATCAGCGACTTCCGCGATGTGCGCGGCATGACAAAAATAGAAGGCGAGGCCCTGACCCCAACCTGCCGGCATGGGCTTCCCCCAGCCTGCCTTTGTCGCAGCGAGCTGAATCACGTCAATCGCGCGGCCGGTATTCAAAGCATTAATGTTGCCATCACTCAACCAACGCCGCTCACCCATCAACTCGATCAGAAATTCGACATGGTCTCGCCCCGCCAGCACTGAAAGTTCATGCAAGAAACTTTGCTCAACAAACGCGTTCGTATTCGCGCCCGGCGCACGCCAGGCCCCGCAATGGGTCTTAATATCAATCAAGCTTTGTGTGACTCGGGCATTGGGCAAGGCGGTCATAGAGAACTCATTGCCCCACAAACCCGAACCAATAACCGCTTTCCCCTGATGAGCAAAGCCAATGTAGTGTTGATCCCAGGCAACTAATTTGCCTTCAGGACTGACTGCCGCCTTCATATTTTCAAAGCCGCCCACTCGAAAGAAGTCCTGATGGATATCGTCCGTTCGAGTCCAGGTCAGCTTCACGGGACCCTCGGTCCGCGCCGCGATCGCCATCGCCTCTGCTACAAAATCATGGACCGCGCGCCGGCCAAAGCCGCCGCCCATTCGGGTCATATTCACCGTGACTTGCGCTTCAGAAAGACCCAACAAGTTTTTTGCAATCTCTTTAACCTGTCCGGGGAACTGACTCGGCACCCAAACTTCCATTCGTGCCGCAGTGCTTGTCGTGCCAGCAGTGTAATGAACCGTGCAATTCATCGGTTCCATGCAGACGTGTGCGACATAGGGGAATTCATAAAAGGCTTCTAGCACCTTGTTATTGGGTTCAGCCAAAGCAGCCTCAACCGGATGATCTCGTTTAACCTCACCGCCTG
>JAFMIA010000103.1:0-2278 GCA_017854255.1 Pseudomonadales bacterium | reverse complement strand
AGGTTATCGACACCACCCACGGCCGTACCGATAATGGTGTAGGCTTTGGGGTCTTTAAAGGACAGCGTCGCCGGGTCCGGTACTGGCTGACGCACGGCCAGCGCGGCCAGTGCACCAAAGCTTAAGCGCTCGCCCGACAGATGGATCACTTGGCTGTCTTTGGCCTCAAGTTCAGCGCGATCTACCTCTAAGGCCTCAGACGCCGCCCCAATCAACATTTCTCTTGCCGAGGCCCCCATCGTTCGCATCGAATCGAAATTTCTTGGGATCGAGGTTGAGCCGCCCGCCCCTTGTAAGCCGTAACGCGCCGAATCGACATCCGCGGTCAGAACGGTAACATCATCCCAACTCGCGCCCATCTCTTCAGCGATAATCATCGGTAGGGCTGTTTTAATGCCTTGACCCATCTCAGGCACCGAGGAGTAGATCGTAATCTCGCCCGAGGATGATATTTGCACCCAGGCGTTGAGTTCTTTCGAACCAACCAGGGTTCCGAGCGCTTCGCCGTGCGCGGTTCCGCTGAGCGTTATTTCAAGCATTAAGCCGCCCGATGTAAGCGCCGAGGCTTTTAAAAAATGCCGTCGCGTTAGCACGTTATTCATGCTTCAGCCTCCCCTTCAACACTATTGCTTCCTGCAGCTGTATGAATCGCGCGCCGAATACGAACATAGGTACCACAGCGGCAATAGTTGCCTGCCATTGCGGTATCGATATCGGCATCCGTTGGCCTTGGGTTCACTGCCAGCATTGCCGCGGCACTCATGATTTGTCCGGCCTGACAATAACCGCATTGGGGCACGTCGTGTTCGATCCATGCGGACTGCAGGGGATGCAACAACCCATTCTTAGCCAAACCTTCGATGGTTGTAATCGGGCCACTCACCCCGCTAATGGGTAAAACGCACGATCGAACTGCGGCGCCATTGATATGAACGGTGCAAGCGCCGCACTGCGCAATGCCGCAACCGTACTTCGTGCCTTTCAACTTTAATTGATCCCTCAAGATCCATAACAACGGTTTATCGGGCTCGGAGGTGGTCGTGTGCGACTCGCCGTTGACTGTGAGTTGATATGTTTGCATCTCGTACTCCTGCTTGAAACCATCCAATCTTCAAATTTAAGGTCACCGTTTAATGCGAAACGCGTGCACCGCTGGCTAGACTCTCATGTTGCTCAAAATACTTAGGAGCGCAAAAAAAAGTAGCCGCGCTCGTATCGCTCCCGCACCCTATCACAGTAAGCTTCTGGCTCGCCAGACGCAGGCGGCGGTTCCAGCGACACGTCATCATGCAAGCCCATATTCAGGCGCGCCGCACCCAATACCGATGCCGGAAGCGCCCTCGCCTGGCCTTGTAGAATCCCTCCCAAACTGGGGCAGCCGTTAAATCCGAGATCCATCGTCAGTTCAATAGACCGAGAGACGCGACCGCTAGCTAAGCGGATATGCTCAAGATTCAAAGGGTCCATAAAAATCGAGAGCGTCTTGCAAGCAGCGTTTCTCACTCGGCCGTTTCATAACATTGTTTTAAGGCGTGGGTCCCAAACAAGGTCCTTGCTTGCGGACAAAATCGATCGCTGGCTCGCGTCGAAAGCGCGACGTCAACGCAATCAGAACCTGTGGCCCAGACTGAATATCGACCCAGTCAGCTTGCATCCCAAGCTTTGGTTAGGTCTTATACCGGGTTTCCTGAACAACAACGCGACGCGGGCTGGCCTGCGTATCAGCAAACCGATTCACGTCCTCAGCAATCAATCGCGCACCGGCCTTCGTTGCAAAAAACCGGGTTTCAAGATCCTCAATAGACTCAAAGCCGCACAGTGCAAAGCCGTCCCAAGCAGGCCCTTTAAACCGGTGCAGCACACTCAACTGTGCGTAATGGCTCATCGCCAGATGGATCGATAATGCCAGGGGCGCATGCTCGTCGCGCCAATGTTCGTCCGCCGCATCATGACCTAACTTCGGGTTTGCCACCATGGTAAAAACCCCTATTGCCCCCGGCTGTGGCCCAACAGGAATCAAAGTATCTCTAGCCTTCATCACACGCCGATCCACCCGGTAGGCGCCAACATCCGCAACCGATAAGAGCGCCGTTAAATCTGGATGACTTGTGCAGAGCAGCGCAGCAAAGGGCTGATGGTGCAGCCGGTCCTTGACGTCCTCATACAAAACGCCGCCAAAGGCTTCTGCGGCTTGCCTTGCCGCCCGTTTGCTGCTGAATGCGAAACACAATTCTACGGTCATAATCTGCATCCTAACCGTCACCTAAAAATTAGCAAT
>JAFMIA010000102.1:310-8350 GCA_017854255.1 Pseudomonadales bacterium | reverse complement strand
GCGGCTTGGCTTTCATCGACATCAAAACTGAAAGCGCAGGATCGGCAGGAAAAACGGCTTTTCGGATTGGTGCCGTCCGCAAGTTCTTGCGCATCGCTAAAACCATCGCCGTCATCATCGGGATCCGCGACATCGCCCACACCATTGCCATCGGTATCTTCAAACTCATTGGGGTCGTCCGGAAAGGCGTCGCGAACGTCGCCCACACCATCGCTGTCGCTGTCCTGGGTCTCGGCAGAATCATCCGGAAAAGCATCGGCATTATCGCCCGTACCATCGCCGTCGCGATCGCTACTTTCGCTAGCATCCAAAGGCAAGGCGTCCTCGCCATCCAAAACACCGTCGCCATCGGAATCGGCCTTGTCTGACGACGTACCTTGCGCCGTTTCATCCGCGTTGGAGACCCCATCCCCATCGATATCCGCATCACAGACATCGCCCTTGCCGTCTTGGTCGAGGTCTGCTTGATCCGCATTGGCCACGTCCTGGCAATTGTCCAGGTCGTTGGTGACGCCATCCTCATCTCCGTCGCTTAGCGACAGCGCAATGGCGTCGATAAAATCTGTAACCGCTTGAATGTCGTCGTCGCGGCCCAGTCGGTTACCGCCACCGTGCCCCGCCTGTCCCTGCCCTTTGTTCACAAAGTTGTACTGTGCGCCATTTTTTATATCAGTTTCGATATAAGACCGCAGCTTTTCAAAGTTTGACTCCTGAACCGAGGTTGACGAGCCAGAAGCATAGACAAGCCTGGTTGAACTGGCCGCGCCGCCGTTAACATGACATCCAATACACGCGCCTTGAATGATCGGCGCCACTCGGGTTTTATAAAGTGTGACGAGTGCCGCATCATCGCCGATCGCGCTGAGAGGCGTGAAGAAAAGCAGTAGCGATAGCAGGCGTCGACTCATTGAGGTGCGTCCTAAATTGATTCATTAGTGTTTAAACGTGTAAATTTTTGATCCAGGCCACTTGCGGGTATTTCATCACTCACCTGACCTTGACGCGCAAAAAACTGTCCGCTGGCATCAATTGCCAAAAAATCACATTCCAGCGTCCGAAGCCAGTCCAGCCCGCCGGCTTGCCCTTTCAGCAATGCAATGGTTGCAATCGAGCCTGCAACCACACTTTGATCGGCAATCACGCTGACGCTCGCAAGACTTTCAACGGGCATTCCTGTTGCCGGGTTGAGCAAATGACTAAAGCGTTTGCCTTCTATTTCTAAATAGCGCTCATACCCGCCACTGGTCGCCAAGCCCGCATTAGCAATACCGACCTGCGCGATGGCGCCGGGGCCGCCCGGGTTTTTAATACCAATGCGCCAAGGCTGACCTTCCGGGTTGGCGCCAATGCAGAAAATATCGCCGCCTAAATTCACCACCGCAGATTCAATGCCCGCCGAGCGGATGCGCTGCGCCAAAGCATCTGCCGCATACTCTTTCACAACGCCGCCCAAGTCGATCTCCATGCCTGGCATGCCAAGCCGTACGCCCGCCTCGCTGAGTTCGACCTTCTGCCAATCAATTAAGGCCAAGATTGGGTACAGCTCATCAGGCGTTGGCAATTGTGTTCGGCCCTTTGTCCAGATCCTGCGCAGTACCCCCGAAGTAATATCGAATAACCCATCACTCAGCGACCAACATACCCCCGCGTATTCTAAAATAGCGCGGCATTCGGCATCGATCGGCACGACCACACCGCCGGCCGATGCATTGATTTGCGCCGTAATACTGTCGGTGGTGAATCGTGAATATCGCCTCTCAAAGCGCGCTGCCTCGCGCTGGCAATCCGCAGCGACCTGCTGACAGAGCGCAGGATCGCCGGATAGTTTTAGCTCGCAGGGACTCCCCATGGCGGTGAACCGAAAGACCTGCAGACTCGTCAGAATCGGTACTCCGCGCCAAGCGACACCACGTCAAAGTCGACCAATCCCGGATGCGTTGTTTTAGTGCTGGATAACGCGTAACCCGAGCCGCTGTCGTAGCGCTCGTACTGCATTGAAACTTGCACGGCGTTCATACGATACCGCGCCTTCAGCCCATAACTGACCGCGCCAAACGTTGAAAGTCTGAAGTCGCTGGATTGCGCCATGGTATCTGGCTGATCATAGCGGTCGAAGGGCGTATAAAACGCCGCTTCGCTCTGACTGTAGTAGCGCAACATCGGACCCCACTGCAGGGCCGTCTCCTCACCCAGCATCCAGCTCATCGCAAGGGTGTGCGCCCCGACCGAGTAGGAATCCCAGAAGTAGCGATAGTTGACGGCAAGGCTACTGGTCTGCCAATCGAAGTAACGCCGGTAACTCGCGGTTAGGGTGCGCTCAACCCGTTTACCCGGCCGAATATCTCGCAACTTATAAGGATCTGATAACTCGCCCGTCCGCTTGGTGATGCCGAACCCGAGATTGAGCATTGAAACCGGGCTCAAGAGCTGATTCACCGAGGCGTAAAATGACCGTGTGTGCTTCGAGCCTTTTTCCAACCGCTGAAATAGTTGCGCGTCTGTGGGCGTTAATTCATCGCTTGCATAACTGGCCGATAGTGCAAGGGTCGTATTTTGCTTGAAGAAATCCCGCTCGTAATTCAGTCCCACCGAACGGGAATGATAATCGTGCTCGCCAGAATAACCGACCGAGATTCCAAGGGACTGACCGCGCCAATGTCGCGTTAGGTTCACATCCACCCCATTGCGCGAATCATCGATGCTGGCCCCAGACATAATTAAATCGCCACTACCATCGCTCGCGGCCACCGTGCCCCAAGGCGAGGCGCCACTCATGGCTTCATTGTCGTACCCCAAAGACATCGACCAATCGCGCCCGATTGGCGCGCTCAAATTAAATTGATTGGTTTTAACCCGAAACCGCTGCAGGTCGCCAAACACGACCTCTGCAGCGTTGGCATCGCCCTCTTGGTAAACCGACGTATTCACCGACACCACACGCTCCGTGGGCTGGCTGGCCGAGAATGCGGGCAGAGAAAGGGCCGCGGCGGATAAAAGGGCCAAGGGGCCGATTTGGGCTTTAGCGGTCATCAATTGCACCCACAACCGCCGCCGGCGGTCGCCCCACCGCCACTGGCTGCTTCTTTGCTGAAAAAGACCTGATCAGAGAGCCGCGCGTCTAAAACGTTTGGCGTCAACTGCATTTCTTGCTGGGCCAGTCGGTCGCGCTCCCAAGGCTCAACCGTTTGACAACTTGCTAGCAATAAGACTAAAAGCCCGGTCACGATTCTTAAAACCTTATGCACCACTGTCGATCACCGCCTTAATATGCGCTCGCAATTCATCCTCATCGCCATCACGAAACCCTTCGTGAACTTTGGTAACAACGCCGGCCCGATTAATCACAAAGGAGCTTGGCATGGCGTTTAAGCCATAGGATGCCGATACCCGCCCTTGCTCGTCAACCAAACTGTCATAGCCCACGGCAATCTTGGTTAAAAACTTTCGGGCCTTTTTAAGATTGCGATCAACATTAATGGCCAGCACAACAAACTCATCTGAACCAATCGTCTGCCGCAGCGTCTCGATTTTGGGCATTGCAACGAGGCACGGTCCGCACCAGGAAGCCCAGAAATCCAAGTACACGACCTGCCCAGAATAGTCCTTCAAGGCGCGTCTTTGTGTGTCGTCCATTAAATTCGCCAACTCAAATTCCGGTGCTGCCATGCCCGGTGAGAGCGCACCGTCGGCGCGTACTAAGGCAGACCCACCCGCCAAGAAACAAACCAATGTCAGCCCAAGCATGAGTGGCCGCGCACCGCTTAGATACCCAATCCGCGCTTTGCCGCCCACGCTTTTTTTAAGGCCATGAAAGGCCCGTTTGCCAAGATTGAATAAAAATCGGCAGTCAGCACCCTGCCCGAGCTGATCTTGCGCGCTGCAGGGCAAGGTCAAACCATCCATCGTTTCAGATTGTCTTATCACCATAATGCGATTGTCCTAGTGGCGCGCTAAAGGCTTCTAATCCAGCGCTAAAGGCTTCTAATCCAGCGCTAAAGGCTTCTAATCCAGCGCTAAGTTAATTTTGTTGTAGGACCGCTTTCGCTCGAGCGAGCCCATCGTGATCGAGTGCCGCGGTAACATGACGACTCGCCATGGTTTCAACCAGTTGCTTGCCACGATCATTGCTCAAATCCATGGTGCCGCCCGTCACCATTGCCGTTGCGAGCCCGCCCATCAAGTGGGCAAAACCGTAATCCTCGAATGCTTGCTCAAAACTGTAGCCGGTGATGCCGCTCAGCACGAGCTGATCATGGTAGGCCTTCACCAAATCGCGCTCGTTATCCCGTCGCAACTGCACGTCCATCGACCCACCCAGTAGATAGGCCAAATCATACGCCCCCGGACCTCGGCCGATCCCTTGCCAATCAATCACCATCACCTCGCCCGAACCCTCAGGGCCAAACATCAGGTTTTCGACCCGATAGTCTTGATGCGCAATGGTCCAAGGGCTTCTTGCTGCAAGCGTTGCATTAAATTTGAGGTAGTTTCCAGCAAACAAGGTGTATAACGCGTCGCCACCTTCTGGCAGGCAATGGCCAAAGCCTTCTAAAAAGGCGGGTAAAATTTGGACCAGCAGCTGATCGACATATTCAATTCTCGGCCCGGTCATGGCGAGTATCCACTCATATTCTGGCGCTTTGGCACGGTCCCACCACACCGCGTGGATCGTCGCGAGTACGCGTACTGCCGCGAAGGTTTGATCCAGGGTCATGCCATCGGTTTGCGAAACCAGCGTCAGTCGACTGAGATCCTCCATCACGATGACAAAATCTGCCGTGCCTTCAATGATTTCAGCTAAATAGATTGCGGGCAGCCCGACCGATACTTGCGTTGCCAAACTTTTATAAAATCGAACTTCCGCTTCGAACATTCCGAGGGCCACGCCTTGGGCTCGATTGTCTTCAAATGAGGACGGTAGTTTGACGACAACACTCGCTGGGCCAGCGGATTCCGAGTTGGCGCGTTGTAAGGTCACTCGAAAAATATCACCCATCAGGCCGACGCCCTGCCCAATCTGCGCGATCTCAACGCTTTCAATTGTGTCGTTAAGCACCGCGCTCAACCAATCTACCGTTACCTCGTCAATGGTCTTGGGAATCATGCTCACGTCTCCTAGTCACGCCGATCATTAAAGGGGTCTAGCATGTCGCATAAGGGCTTGCCCTGTCGAGACCCGGCGCGACTTTTACCGCAGGATGCTTTGCCAGCGAAGCCAGACACGACGCGAGATTCTTTCTAGGAACTGCTTTTAAAAAACTGCCTTTAAGGAACTGCTTTGGCGTGACATGACTCAACTGTGGCCGACGAGGCCACCCAATTCAAATTCGATGCCTTTTTTGGTTCAGATCCTACAACCCCCGCGTGATTTATCCCGTGCGCAATTTATTTGCGGATCGTTTCACTTTAAACTCGGCGAATCAGCGGGAGATATCGCTACAACCAACAGGAGCGCAACGTGTTTGATTTCAGCAACAAGGTCGTCCTTATTACCGGTGCAAGTTATGGGTTTGGCGAGCAGTTCGCTTACGCCTTTGCCGAGGCTGGCGCCAATTTAATTTTGACTGCGCGCAGCGAAGACGCGCTGACGCAAGTCGGCAAAGCCTGTGAAGCAAAAGGCGCAAGCGTTTGTGTTGTGGCGGGAGATGTCTCAAATGAAGCCGATGTGAATGCGGTAATCCAAGCCGGCCTTCAGCAATTAGGCAAAATAGATGTTTTGATTAACAACGCGGGCATCGCCGACCCCCGGGGGGTTTCGGCTGAACAATTTGATACCGAAACCTTTAACCGCATTATCTCGGTCGATTTAACCGGCGCATTTATGTATGCCCGAGAGTGCGGACGCCACATGCTGGAACGCGGCAGCGGCTCGATTGTCAACATCTGCTCCATTATGGCGAGCGGTGGCAACGAAAATAACGTGATCGGCTATGCCGCGGCCAAAGGCGGCTTGGTGAATATGACCTACCAAATGGGCACCGAGTGGGCGGACCGCGGGGTTCGGGTCAACGCCGTATCGCCTGGTTTTGTCGTGACCGAGATGACCCGACCAATGCTAGAAGCCATGGGCATGGACAAGTGGATTTCTAGCCGTACGCCGATGCGGCGCCTGGGTGAAGTGCAAGAAGTTACCAACGCGGTGATGTTCCTTGCCTCGGATCTTGCCAGTTATATCACTGGTGTTGATTTATTGGTCGATGGTGGCACCAATGCCAGTCATGGCACCTTCCAAATGCCCCCCATTCATCACGCATGGAATACAGATCGACCGATGGTGCCCAGCCCTTATGTCCCCGTTCAGCCGAGGCCCGACTGGTACCAAGCACTCGAAGGCGGGATTCCGGGCATTCACTACCCGCTCCCAGAACCCGATCAGAACGACTGAGCGCCTCGGTGAACTCGTTAGAGCGCCTTGGGCGCTTCAGAGGCTTTAAGAGGCTCTTAAACGGGGTCGAGTCGGCCCATTGATGCAGCGCATTGCGATAAAAGAGGTGTGAATAATGTGGCAGTGGCGCTCCGAGTCGAACGAAAGGCGCTCTTAACGAGACCTCACTGCTTTTGAAGAGCAGGACGCAGACCACCGCGCTGACGCCACCACCCGCCATGCTACCAAACTTTGCAACGGGTAAACCACTGAATCCAAAAAGAAACGCACGCTTTGTTGCGACTTGCTCAGCGTAACTCAAATCCGATCGGCATATGCGTCATCCCGGAGATAAACGTAGAATTCAGCCACTGGGGCGGCTCTAAAACCCGCAGGCGCTTCATTCGCGTGAGCATTTCAGTAAAAATCGCATCGATCTCGAGACGCGCATACCATTGGCCTAAGCAAACATGATGACCACCACCAAATGCGAGATGCCGTGCTTGTTGTCGCGTTAAATCTAACTGGTGGGGCTTGGTAAACATCCTTGAGTCGCGATTGGCCGCGCCATAGTACATCACCACCTTGTCCCCTTTTTGCATCAATTGCCCATTCAACACATAGTCCTGCGTCAACGTTCTGCGCATATAAATCACCGGAGAGGTCAGTCGCAAGAGCTCCTCGGTCGCTAAGGGTAATCGCCCCACAGGATCCTCGGCCAGTTGTTCCCAGGCCCCCGCTGAGTGGATCAACTCGTAGGTCCCAGTGCCCACTAAATTACGGGTCGTGTCCCCGCCCGCATCCACCAAGAGCATAAAGAACAACAGGAATTCTTCGTCGGTGAGGCGGCGACCGTCTAGCTCCGCCTGCAATAACTGACTCGCGAGGTCCTCGCCAGGCTGCGCCCGCTTATCTTTGATAACGGTCATTGCATAAGTAAACATCGACTGGACCGCCTCGGCACTCGCGCCTAATGGCAGGCTCGCAGGATCCGTATGAATAATCTCGGTTAACCGGTAGAGCTCCCGGCCATCGGTCAGGGGCAAGCCCATCAGGTCTGCGATCACAAAACTGGGCATCTCGCCGGCAACCTCCGACATAAACTCGCATTCCCCCTTTTGCGCTACAGCATCAATAATGCTCGTTGCCAAGGCTTTAATTCTGGGCTCATAGTTCCGCGCCGGACCCTGAGTAAAGGCTCGGCTGATCAGCTTGCGATAACCGGTATGTTCCGGCGGATCCATCATGAGCATCATCTTGCTGCTCGCACTCGCGCCGCTCGCATCGGTCACTGGGTCTTGAATCATAATGGTCGGCGAAGAGGAAAAAACCGCCGCGTTGCGCCCAATATCGTAAACATCTTGATACCGAGTGACTGCCCAGAAGCCGCGGCCGCCCGCTTCTTCATGCCAATAAACCGGCGCCTCGGCCAGCAGGTGATCGTACTGCGCAATGGGATGACCGCCGTCGAAGGACGCAACATCCAGTAGATTGATCTTCATGATTCTGAGTGCCCTCGTTTTGGTAGCCTGTGGTGATGAATTCGCCTCAGATACTTGCTATTGAGCTGCGCTCGCTGCGGAGCCTTTGAAGCCCTTAGCGGCGTTTTAAATAAAAGCCCTTAGCGGCGTTTCAATAAAAGCCATTAGCGGTTTAATAAAGCCCTTAGCGCTTTT
>JAFMIA010000102.1:0-300 GCA_017854255.1 Pseudomonadales bacterium | reverse complement strand
AATAAAAGCCATTAGCGGCTTTTCAATAAGCGCCATCAGCGAAGCCCCCAGTATAGAGCCATTAGCGAAGCCCGCAGTAAAGCCATTAGCGAAGCCCGCAGTAAAGCCATTGGCCGCGCTTTTCTTAAAGCTTTTAAAACGCCCTTAGCAAGCGCTGCAACTCCCTGTCGGCAATGACCTACTGGCCGTTGACAAGGACCCTCAAAGCCAAGCCAGGATCACGTGTTAAAACAATCGCAAGAAACCAAACATTTAAATACATTTTTTTGCCGCAACTGACTCATTTATATCGGTTTTTAG